>NZ_QUGH01000011.1:154763-156666 GCF_003478985.1 Ruminococcus sp. AF20-12LB
GAACCAACGACACTGCGGTTAACAGCCGCATGCTCTACCGACTGAGCTAAGGAGGATTACTAAAATATTTAATTTAAGGTTTGTACCTTAAAAACTACATACATGCTTGTTGATTGTTAATCAAACTCTTTGAATCAATTCTTAACCTGCGTTTCTTGGTCAAGCCCTCACCCGATTAGTAACAGTCAGCTCCATGTGTTGCCACACTTCCACCTCTGCCCTATCTACCTCGTCGTCTTCAAGGGGGTTTACTTCACTAAGAATGGGATATCTCATCTTGAGGGGGGCTTCACGCTTAGATGCCTTCAGCGTTTATCCCTTCCGGACTTGGCTACCCGGCCATGGCTTTGGCAAGCCAACCGGTCCACCAGCGGTCCGTCCATCCCGGTCCTCTCGTACTAAGGACAGCTCCTCTCAGATATCCTGCGCCCACGCCGGATAGGGACCGAACTGTCTCACGACGTTCTGAACCCAGCTCGCGTACCGCTTTAATGGGCGAACAGCCCAACCCTTGGGACCTACTACAGCCCCAGGATGCGATGAGCCGACATCGAGGTGCCAAACCACTCCGTCGATGTGAACTCTTGGGAGTGATAAGCCTGTTATCCCCAGGGTAGCTTTTATCCGTTGAGCGATGGCATTCCCACTTAATACCACCGGATCACTAAGCCCTACTTTCGTACCTGCTCCACCCGTCGGTGTCGCAGTCAAGCTCCCTTCTGCCTTTGCACTCTTCGAATGGTTTCCGTCCATTCTGAGGGAACCTTTGGGCGCCTCCGATACCCTTTCGGAGGCGACCGCCCCAGTCAAACTCCCCGCCTGGCATTGTCCCACCGCCGGTTCACGGCGGCTGGTTAGAAGCCCAATATCACAAGGGTGGTATCCCAACAGCGGCTCCGCGGCAACTGACGTTACCGTTTCTCAGCCTCCCACCTATCCTGTACATGCAACACCGGACCCCAGTGCCAAACTGGAGTAAAGCTCCATGGGGTCTTTCCGTCCTGGCGCGGGTAGCCAGCATCTTCACTGGCACTTCAATTTCACCGGATGTATTGCCGAGACAGCGCTCAAATCATTACGCCTTTCGTGCGGGTCGGAACTTACCCGACAAGGAATTTCGCTACCTTAGGACCGTTATAGTTACGGCCGCCGTTTACTGGGGCTTAAATTCAAAGCTTCGCATTGCTGCTAACCTCTCCTCTTAACCTTCCAGCACCGGGCAGGCGTCAGCCCATATACCTCACCTTTCGGTTTCGCATAGACCTGTGTTTTTGCTAAACAGTTGCTTGAGCCTATTCTCTGCGGCCTGCTCTCGCAGGCACCCCTTCTCCCTAAGTTACGGGGCCATTTTGCCGAGTTCCTTGGCAATACTTCTTCCGCCGGCCTTAGGATTCTCTCCTCATCCACCTGTGTCGGTTTACGGTACGGGTACAATATGAACGATAGCGGCTTTTCTTGACGCATGGCTCACGGGCTTCGCTACTAATCTTCGCTCCACATCACGTCTTCCCATTGCATGGCGGATTTTCCTACCATACTGGTACCTCGCTTGTACCGGGCTTTCCATTCCCGGCTCCCGCTCTCCTTACGTGTCCCCACAGTTCTGTCATACTGCAGTACAGGAATATCAACCTGTTGTCCATCGGCTACGGCTCTCGCCCTCACCTTAGGTCCCGACTCACCCAGGGCAGATCAGCTTTACCCTGGAAACCTTGGATATTCGGCCTAGAGGATTCCCACCTCTATCTCGCTACTCATTCCGGCATTCTCTCTTCCATGCAGTCCACAGCTCCTTTCGGTACTGCTTCTTCCCGCATGCAATGCTCCTCTACCAATCTTTTCAGATTCCTTAGTTTCGGTGGCGCGTTTCAGCCCCGGACATTTTCGGCGCAGGACCTCTCGA
>NZ_QUGH01000011.1:156676-157944 GCF_003478985.1 Ruminococcus sp. AF20-12LB
ATAGTCCACAGCTCCTTACGGTACTGCTTCTTCCCATATGCAATGCTCCTCTACCAATCCTTACGGATTCCTTAGTTTCGGTGGCGCGTTTCAGCCCCGGACATTTTCGGCGCAGGACCTCTCGACCAGTGAGCTATTACGCACTCTTTGAATGTATGGCTGCTTCTGAGCCAACATCCTGGTTGTCTTCGAAATCCCACATCCTTTTCCACTTAACGCGCACTTTGGGACCTTAACTGTAGGTCTGGGCTCTTTCCCTTTTGACCGCCCAACTTATCTCGTGCAGTCTGACTCCCGGTGATATCTACACGGCATTCGGAGTTTGATATTCTTCGGTAGGCTTTGACGCCCCCTAGGAAATTCAGTGCTCTACCTCCGCAAGACTCACACCGAGGCTAGCCCTAAAGCTATTTCGAGGAGAACCAGCTATCTCCGGGTTCGATTGGAATTTCTCCCCTATCCACACCTCATCCCCACCCTTTTCAACGGATGTGGGTTCGGTCCTCCACTACCTCTTACGGCAGCTTCAACCTGGACATGGATAGATCACCCGGTTTCGGGTCTACTCCTACTGACTCTGGCCCTGTTAAGACTTGGTTTCCCTACGGCTCCATCCCTTGAGGACTTAACCTTGCCAGTAAGCGTAACTCGCCGGACCGTTCTACAAAAAGTACGCGGTCGTACATATAAAGTACTTCCACAGCTTGTAGACACAGGGTTTCAGGTTCTCTTTCACTCCCCTCCCGGGGTCCTTTTCACCTTTCCTTCACAGTACTATGCGCTATCGGTCACTAAGTAGTATTTAGCCTTAGGGGGTGGTCCCCCTTACTTCCCACAAGGTTCCTCGTGTCTCGTGGTACTCCGGATCCTGCTCAGTCAGCTCTGCTTTCACGTACGGGGCTTTCACCCTCTCCGGCCGGCTTTCCCAAAACCGTTCTGTTAACTTCGCTGAATCTTAAATGCAGTCCATGACCCCGGCATGCACGCACACCGGTTTAGGCTCCTCCGCGTTCGCTCGCCGCTACTTACGGAATCGATGTTTCTTTCTTTTCCTCCGGGTACTTAGATGTTTCAGTTCCCCGGGTTCCCTTCCATACGTTATGGATTGGCGTATGGATGCATGAGGTCTGCTCATGCGGGTTTCCCCATTCAGACATCTCCGGATCACGGGATATTTGCTCCTCCCCGAAGCTTTTCGCAGCTTATCACGTCTTTCATCGGCTCTTAGTGCCAAGGCATCCGCCCTGTGCCCTTATTGCTTGACCTTT
>NZ_QUGH01000012.1:0-141534 GCF_003478985.1 Ruminococcus sp. AF20-12LB
TTTTGTTGTCGCTTCGTTGACGACTTGGATACTTTATCATATCTTCTGTCTTTTGTCAACTACTTTTTTATTTTTCTGAAAGCAGATGTATTTATCTGTTTCTTAAAAACAATTCGTTCCCAACAACTCTGATAGAATAGCATTTTTTCCATTACCTGTCAACATATTTTTTACATAAATTTCATTTTTTTCTAAAAAACGTATTTTTGCGCCAAAAACCGCATTTCACAGACATGTCACCACCTGTATCCTGGTGCTTTTCCGTCTGCAAAATGCGGTTTCTTTTATCCACCATAAAATATTCCTGTAAAAATACGGATAAAAATATTTTTATCATAAAGAAAATCCAGTACTGTATCGCCCCGGATCAGTCCCAGGCCTTTTTGCCCTATTTCCGTGTTGCATAAAATCGTAAGTACCAGCATTCCGACCCATACAAAAACAATACACTTCATGCCTCCTACTACGGCGCCGGCTATTTTGTTGATCCCGCGGATGACCGGCAGTCTTGCCAGGAGATCCATGGCATACGCCAGCACATGGATCAGGATTGAGGAAAGTATGTATGATACCAAAAAAGAAAGGCAGTTCACTGCTACATTGGCCAGATATCCGGAAATATACCCTGCAAATGTATTAACCGCCAAATATTGATACACCAATGCCGTATTATTTTCTGTTATTCCCTTCTGGAGGAGATCCGGAATATCCATGCTGCTGATCAACGCCTTCTGTTCCTCCTCATCCATGGTTTCTTTCCCATCTGCCAGAGAATCCACAAATGATCCGCTGGCAGTCTGGATTTTTTCATAAACAGACGTATTCTCACGTATGAACTGATTCACATAAGGATTGATCAACCATACCAAAGCAACGGAGATCAGAACCAGCAATGCAGATACTACTTCTTTCACAAAGCCATGCCTGTATCCATCCACCATGGAAAAGGCAAGCAGGACCAGCACAGCCAGTCCAAGCCATGTCCAGTTCATATCTGCCCCCTTAACTGAATTTTATGGTGCTGACACCTGTATCCAGTACCATAAGATATTTATTCCATCCGATCTTAAAGAAATCCCGGATCGTTCCATCTACATTTCCGGCATATTTCTGTACACCACGGCTGTTCATCACGCAGATCTGCGAGCTGTTATACATAATGATATTATCTTCGCTCATTTTTATAGTCGTATATGGAATATTGAAATTTTTACGGAATTTCAGCTGTCCGCTCATATTATAGACTTCCATTGTATACAGATCATCTTTATTATTATTTTTAAATACCAGGCCAATCCTGTCATCACTGAAAAATGTACTTACGATCTCCTGTTTTACATTGACTGTTTTGCTTTCTTTGGGGATCTGATTTCCCTGGTAAGTAGAAAATCCGTCATCTCGCAAAGCAATATACTTACTGTCACTGATACATTCCACCTGCGGGATCACTACATTCTCATAGGTATAACCACTTACGATCCGATCATCCTCATTCTGTCCTACATCCCCATAATTATAAAATGCCACATAGCTGGTAGTCTTGCTTCCATCAACATACTGGAATGTTACCATCATCACTCCGTTATCAGACACTGCTACATCCATAGGATATCCCGGATCATCGATCTTAGTCAGGTTTTCCGCGACCAGACTGCCATCCGGATTATAAAAATTGATCCAGGTATTATCATCATTGTCCAGGATCACTGCAACCATTCCATTCGATGCGATCCGCACTTTTACAATAGAATAAGACGTTGTTACAGTTCCGGTCACACCTTTTTTGTCGCAGATATAAAGCGATGTTCCCTCGCTGTCTGCAACAACCGCCCTGCTTCCATTCACATCTGCAATAGGATTCTGCATTGTATAGGTTTCATTCCAGATGGTATTCATGCTGTTGTCCACAACAGATACTCCATCAGGACTGTATCTCAGGATATCTCCATCCATGTCCACATACTGTGTGGAAACAACATCTTCCTGTTCGCTTGTATTTAATACTTTATAGCTGTGATAGCTTCTTTTTTCTGCATAGAGAAAAACCAGGCAGACTGCAGCAGCGATCACTGCTGCTGTGATCACCTTTTTTCCCTTTCTTGAAATTCTTCGGTGATGAGAAGTTCTCCCGTAGTGAGAGCCTTCCTGCGCAGCCTGTTCCTGTGCAAGCCTGGCTTTTTGCCTCATCAGCTTTTTACGCTTTTGTTTTTTCTGTATTTTTTTTATGATATTCACAACCGTATCCCTTACCTTAAGTATTTTATTTTGTAATTGGTTTTCCAGTTATTATAGCACACTCCATCAGGGTAGTACAATTACCTGCCCGGGATAAATGATCTCATTGGCAGAAATTCCGTTTAATGCACAGATCTGTTCCATCGCATCTACAGTGCCATAGCGGTTCAGACTGATCTGATACAAGGTATCTCCCGGACGGATCACATAAGTTTCCCCTGGATTTTCTGCTGCCACTGAAGTCTCTTCCGTTTTTTTCTCTTCTGTTTTTTTCTCTTCTGTTTTATTATCTTTTTTTTGCGTTGCTTCTGAAACAGACTGTTTTTTTGACCTCCGAGGTTCCGGTGTTATTGAGATTTTTTCTCTTATCTGTGTGGTTTCCGTCGGAACCGGAGTTCCCCGCACAGCTTCCTGTGTCTGCACCGGTTTCTGCGTCTGCTCTGCCTTTGGCGAAACCGATACACTCCGCACCGGTTCTGTTACTGCAGGTGTTATCTGCACCACCGAAGCAGAAGCGGTGCGATAATCTTCCGGAACCTCTGTTTTTTTCTGCTGATTCCGATAAAAGCCCACTCCAGCCACAAGAACTGCCAGTGCCAGACACACCGTAGCCGCATAAGAAAAAACGGAAGTTTTCTCTTCTCCCCGTTCCTCCGGATTTTTACTATCTATGATCTTTCTGAAATTTCTGACAGCCCTGTCCTCCACTTCCTCGGATGCTTCTCCGCCCTCTTTCTGGCTGCGTTCGATCATATACGTCTGCATCTGAGAATTTTTCTCATAATAAATATAATACCCGCTCAGTTTTGCCATCATGCCGCCATCATAACGGAAAAAGGCATCCTCCCGTTCTCCAGGATCCATCAGCATCAGGATCTTTTCCCCTCCAAAATGTCTGAGATGTACTTTCACAAAAAGCTCCGTGATCTCCATTGCTATCTGAGGCTGTGCAAAAAACCATCCCACGATCTCCTGCTCCGGAAAATACTGATCCTTATCCTCCTGCAGTTTCTGCCAGAGTTTTTCCGAAAAATCAATATGTTCTGCTGCAGCCTCCATGCCGTCTGCTGCAATGGCACCTTTTATAAAAATACAGGTCATATC
Organism: Ruminococcus sp. AF20-12LB; assembly: GCF_003478985.1. Taxonomy (NCBI): domain Bacteria; kingdom Bacillati; phylum Bacillota; class Clostridia; order Eubacteriales; family Oscillospiraceae; genus Ruminococcus; species Ruminococcus sp. AF20-12LB. Next base: position 3,340 of record NZ_QUGH01000012.1, read on the forward strand.
TGCAGTCCATTGAATTTCACCTGTAAGTACTGCCACACTTCCCTGGCCTTCCGGCTTTTCATCTTCTGCCAGGCTGCAGAGAAATGTGTATACATAATCTTCTATATAAATCCTGTAATCTCCGTTCGCCAGCCCGATCTGCCTTACATTTCTCGGCATGGAAAATGCTTCCTGTGCGGCTTCCTGTTCTGTTGTGTCCTCCTTATAAATGACTTCTATCATCTCATATCACCCCTTCTGTCCAAGCATAGCACAGTAAAAATGCGGATTTTAGCAGAATGTAAGAGTCTGTCCACAGAATTTAGCGACAGATTCCGCACCATGCATATTTTCCCTTTTTTCAGGATATGATAGAGTGAAAAAAGAATCGAGGTTTCTCATGGCTTTTTACATTGATGCCGGAAAAAACGGTTCATCCGGCGAGATTGCTTATCTTCTGAAAAAATGCATTCTTCACTGTCCCAAAAAATGGACTGAGATCGTGTTTTTATGCATTGGCAGTGATCGTGTTACCGGAGATTGTTTAGGCCCATATATCGGACACCTTCTTCATCCTCATGAAACCGGACATATTTTTGTCTACGGCACGCTTTCCTGCCCGGTCCATGCCCTGAACCTTGAAAAAACTTCATCGCTTATCACAAAGCTTCATCCACACGCCCTTGTAATCGCCATAGACGCTTCTCTTGGACAAAAAAAGCACCTGGGCTATGTGACCATTGGAAATGGTGCACTTTACCCAGGTGCTGGTGTTCAGAAAGATCTTCCACCTGTAGGGGACATCCATATCACCGGCATTGTAAATACTGCCGGAATCATGGAGCAGCTTACCCTGCAGACTACCCGGCTCTCCACCGTAGTAGCACTTGCAGATGTGATTGCCTGCGGAATCCTTAAGATACTTCCTGCAGAAACAGACTTATCCCCTGTTGATCTTGATTATACGAACTCCTTGATCTGCTTATAGATACCCTCTGCATCGAGACCGTATTTATGAAGAAGCTCTAATGCCGGACCGGACTCACCGAATACATCATGGATTCCGATACGTTTAACCGGTACCGGTGCCTTCTCAGCCAGGCACTCGCATACAGCTCCGCCAAGACCGCCGATGATGGAATGCTCCTCAACAGTTACAACCTTGCCGGTTTCTTTGGCAGCTGCAACAACAAGGTCCTCATCCAGAGGCTTGATGGTATGGATATTGATCACTTTTGCATCGATTCCGTCTGCTGCAAGCTTCTCAGCTGCTTCAAGAGCCGGTGCAACGCAAAGTCCGTTTGCGATGATGGTAAGATCTTTTCCCTCGCGGAGAACGATGCCCTTACCAAGCTCAAATTTATAATCCGGTCTGTCATTGATAACCGGAACAGCAAGACGTCCGAATCTCATGTATACCGGTCCCTGATGCTCGTAAGCAGCAGCAACCATAGCTTTTGCTTCGATATCATCAGAAGGACTTGCAACGACCATCCCCGGAATCACTCTCATCAGGGCAAAATCCTCCAGGCACTGATGTGTGGCGCCGTCTTCACCTACAGAAATACCGCCGTGAGTTGCTCCGATCTTTACATTCAGCTTCGGATATCCAATGGAGTTACGAACCTGCTCATAAGCACGTCCTGCTGCAAACATTGCAAAAGTACTTGCAAAGGGAACCTTACCTGTGGAGGCGATTCCTGCTGCAATACCCATCATGTTGCACTCTGCGATACCACAGTCAATGTGACGCTCGGGGAATTCTTTTTTAAACATACCCGTCTGTGTAGCTGCAGCAAGGTCAGCGTCAAGAACGATAAGATCCTCGTGTTTTTTTCCTAATTCTATGAGGGCACTGCCGTAGCTTGCTCTCGTTGCGATTTTCTTTACTTCTGACATAATGCTTCACCTACCTTCTCCAGATCTTCCATTGCCTGTGCATACTGCTCATCATTCGGAGCTTTTCCGTGCCAGCCTACTGCGTTCTCCATGTAGGAAACGCCTTTACCTTTTACTGTTTTCATGATGATAGCTGTCGGCATACCCTTTGTAGCTCTTGCCTCATCAAAAGCAGCCTTCAGCTGATCCATATCGTTGCCGTCCGCAACATTGATCACATGGAAATTGAAAGCTTCAAATTTCTTGTCGATCGGATATGGGGAGCATACATCTGCAATGTCACCATCGATCTGAAGTCCATTGTTATCTACGATCACAACCAGGTTGTCCAGTTTACGGAAGCCTGCGAACATAGCTGCCTCCCACACCTGGCCTTCCTCGATCTCACCATCACCCAGCAATGTATATACTCGATAGTCATCATTACTGAGTTTGGCAGAAAGAGCCATACCTGCTGCTGCAGAGATTCCCTGACCAAGAGAACCACTGGACATATCAACGCCCGGAATATGCTTCATATCCGGATGTCCCTGAAGATAGGAGCCCAGATGACGAAGTGTTTTCAGATCCTCTTTTGGAAAATATCCTCTCTCTGCAAGTACAGAATAGAGTCCCGGTGCTGTATGTCCTTTGGAAAGGACAAAACGGTCACGGTCTGCCTTCTTAGGATCCTTCGGATCGATGTTCATCTCTTCAAAATATAAATAGGTGAACACGTCTGCTGCAGAAAGGGATCCGCCCGGATGGCCGGCCTTTGCTGCATGGACTGCTGTTACGATATCCTTGCGGACTTCGTTGGCAACTTTCTGAAGTTCTAACTTATCCATGTTATTAATGTCTCCTTTTTAGTGCCCTGCTGTTCACAGGGAATTTGTATATAAAAGAGGTTTCGATCACTCACCGAATACTGCCTTGTAATCAGCCTGGAATTTAGCGATACCTGCATCTGTCAGCGGATGATGTGTCATCTGCTCAATTACCTTAAACGGTACCGTAGCGATATCTGCGCCTGCAAGTGCACATGCAGTTACATGCATTGGATGGCGAACGCTTGCTGCGATGATCTCTGTCGGGATATCTGCAACTGCAAACATCTCAGCGATCTGCTGGATCAGCTCAACGCCATCTGTGGAGATGTCATCCAGTCTTCCAAGGAACGGAGATACGTATGTAGCACCTGCTCTTGCTGCAAGAAGTGCCTGGTTAGCAGAAAAGATCAGAGTAACGTTTGTCTTGATCCCCTCAGAGGAAAGAACCTTAACAGCCTTCAGTCCCTCTGTTGTCATAGGAATCTTAACAACCATGTTCGGATGGATAGCTGCAATCTCACGTCCCTCACGGATCATTCCCTCAGCATCTGTTGTGGTAGCTTTTACCTCACCGCTGATCGGTCCGTCAACGATCGTTGTGATCTCTTTGATCACCTCGTTGAAGTCTCTTCCTTCTTTGGCGATCAGAGACGGGTTTGTTGTAACTCCACAGATAACTCCCATGTCATTTGCTTCTCTGATATCCTCTACTTTAGCTGTGTCGATAAAAAATTTCATTGTTTTTTCCTCCTGTTTACGTTCGTTCTTTTTCTTGATGATTCCATTATAACAAACTCATTGTGAGGGTCAAGACACCTGTTTTTTATTAATAAATATTTTATTAATAAAATAACATTTTATTAATAGTGCCTGTCAATTTTTTCACCCAAAACAGCTTCTTTCCATTTTCCTCAATTCGAATATCGCCGTAATTATCATAGCTAACAAGGTTTCTATTCAAATGTGTCATGGAAACTCTCTATATATATTATTATTAATAATTTTTGCGCCATTATTTATTTTTCTGTTCATCAGACTGGTTTCTGTCCAGTCTTGCATACCCCGTCGTGCGGCGCGTGATCAGCTTCGGGGTATATTCGATATTATACAGGCTGGCAGGTCTTTCATCCAGGTAAAATTTATCATTCATGTCGATCTTACGGATGATGATGTCACAGGCATCTCTTCCCTTCAGCGCAACAAAATGATCAATGGTTGTCAGGGAGATCCTGCGGATGCCGGAATAAAAAATATTATCGCACCCTATGACAGAAACATCCTTCGGAACGTGTATCCTCATTTCGTGCAGCGCATCAATGGCACCTATGGCCATCATGTCATTCTGTCCTGCGATAGCCGTAAATTTCTGTCCTTCCTGGAGAAGTTCCATGGTCAGCTCGTAGCCCATGGCATACTCGGAATCCATCCGCGGGATCTTTCTGTCATTGGACTCATCTGCCGCCTTGATGAGCACATGATCCTTTTTTCCCTCTTTTTCAAACTCGCGGACAAAGCCCTCCACACGCTTGGAGCGCTGCCACTGCCGTCTGGTAAGAGGAGGCGTGATAAATGCCACATCCGTGTGCCCCAGATCAAGAAGATGTCTGGCCATCAGCCTTCCTACCACTGTGTTGTCCTGATTGATAGCATCTACCGTGGTTGTTTTTTCCTTGTTGCTGATGATGACCAGCGGTGTTTCTTTTGCGATCTTTTCTACCTGATGCTGGAAATCCGGATGAGGATTGCAGGTATAGATGATCCCTGCCGGCCGCATGGTCTGCATCATACGGAGATATTTTTCTTCCAGCCCCGCGTCGCGCTGGGTGTTGCAGATAAATACCCCATATCCCTGCTCATTGGCCACAGCCTCGATTCCCTGAAGCAGCAGTACATAATAGGGGCTGGTGAGTGTGGGGCAGAAAACAACGATCAGCTTTTCTTTTCTGTCAGCTTTGTGTTTCCGACGTCCGGGAAGCTCATAGCCAAGCTCTCTGGCCGCCTGCTCCACCCGCTCCACAGTTTCTCTCGAAAAAGAAACATTATATTTCCGGTTCAGCACCATGGATACAGTTGCCTGGGAAACGCCTGCTCGTGCTGCCACATCCGATGAGGTTGCTTTCTTTTTTGCCACCAGTCTCACCTCCTTTATAACCCGGGGAAATTTCCTGGCTGCTTATCACTTTTTGCAATCTCTCAGAAAATTTTTCACCTGATCTGGTTAAAGCTCCACTCTTCCCTCCAGTGCCCGGAGAAGTGTCACCTCATCAATATACTCCAGATCACCGCCCACCGGAACTCCGCTGGCGATACGGCTTACTTTGATCCCGGTCGGTTTGATCAGCTTACTGATGTACATAGCTGTCGTTTCGCCTTCAAGACTGGAATTGGTTGCCACAATAACTTCCTTTACATCCCCCTGAAGGCGCTTCATCAGCTCCTTCAGTTTGATATCATCCGGCCCGATCCCAAGCATCGGGGAGATTGCACCATGAAGTACATGATATACACCGTCAAATTTACCTGTTTTCTCATATGCTGCCAGATCCCTGGTATTCTCAACCACCATGATAGTGCTGTGATCTCTTTTGGGATTGGCGCAGATCGGACAAAGCTCCTGGTCAGTCAGCGTGTAACAGCACTTACAGTACTGAACATTCTGCCTTGCATCGGTAATGGAGGCGGTCAGCTGCTCTACCTGGTCCTTCGGCATATTCATGATATGAAATGCAAGACGCTGGGCAGATTTGGCTCCGATTCCCGGAAGATGGGAAAGCTGCTCAATAAGTTTATTGATATGGCTGCTGTAATATTCCATCAGAAAGGAAGACCTCCGCCAAGACCACCAAGGCCGCCTGTGAGTTTGGACATCACTGCTGCTGACTCGGACTCAACCTGACGGAGCGCCTCATTTGTTGCTGCCGCGATCATGTCCTCAAGCATCTCGATATCATCCGGATCTACCGCTTCCTCGGAAAGTGTGACCTTTGTTATTTCACGTTTACCGGAAACTGTAACGGAAACAGCTCCGCCGCCTACTGTTGCTGTAAACTCTTTTTCCTCAAGAGCTTTCTGGTTTTCTTCCATCTGACGCTGCATTTTCTGCGCCTGTTTCATAAGATTGTTCATGTTTCCCGGCATACCCATGCCAGGAAATCCACCTCTTTTTGCCATAATACTTTCCTCCTGTTTTTTGTTTACGGATTTATGACTCCTCATCCGGGTCTTCTTCCACTACGATATCCATGTGGATATTCTCCCGAAGTGCATCGTCTACTGTGATCTGCGCGAGATTGGTGTGCTGATGTTTGTTGGCTACCAGCATATGTATCTCCACGCTTTTGCCTGTCCGGGCAGCAATAATGTCCTGAAGCTCTTTCTTCGCCTCCGGATTGTCTACATAATTCATCCCCAGAAAATCCTGGAATTCCACATAAAGGATAGAATCTCCTGTTTCTCCGTTATACTTTGGGACTGCACGCTGCAGGGACTGCTTGAAAAGTCCGGTAGTCTGACCCACGATGGCACGCCAGCCTGCCACGATCTTCTGAAGATCCTCAGGAGCTGCCTTCTGTGGTTTCTGCTGCTGTGCCGTTGCTGCACCGGTCACTGCCGCCACCGGTTCCCCGGCTCCGCCGGCCTCGCTCTCCCGAACGATCACCTGCTGCACAGGCCGTTCCTCCATCTGCTTTTCCAGGACACGAAGCCTGTCAAGAACAGAGTCCAGATTTGTCTCCATGGCCGGTCTGCACAGCTTGATCAGTGCGATTTCCACCAATACACGCTTCTGGCTTGCAAAACGGATCTGATTAGACAGATCGGAAAAAATACGAATGTAACGCATCAGCGTCTCCACATCTGTCATCTCGCTCTCTTCCTTCAGAAGCTTCAGATTCTCAGAAGAAACGTCAATGGCTTCCTCAGGATTTTCGGAAGTCTTCACAAGCAGAAGATTTCGCATATACCAGGTAAAATCTGATACAAACTGTCCCAGCTCACGGCCGCCTGTGATCAGGTCCTCCAGCACATGGATGGAACCTGTCACATCACCGGAAAGAACCTTTCGGAGAAGTCTGCTGAATACCTCTGTATCCACGGCTCCCAGAACATCCAGGACTTTATCATAAGTAAGCACCTGTCCCAGATAAAAGGAAATACACTGATCCAGAAGACTCAGGGCATCTCGCATGGACCCGTCGCCTTTTTTTGCCACATAGCGTACAGCCTTCTCCTCTGCTTCCACCCCTTCTGCTGTCAGAAGCTCGGAAAGTCTGGCAGCAATGGTATCAATGGATATCCGGTGAAAGTCATAGCGCTGACATCTGGACAGTATTGTGATCGGTATCTTGTGGGCCTCTGTAGTCGCCAGGATGAAGATAACATAAGAAGGCGGCTCCTCCAATGTTTTCAAAAGAGCATTAAATGCACCTGTTGAGAGCATATGCACCTCATCGATGATATAAACCTTGTATTTGCCCTCTGTTGGACGATAAGCCACTTCCTCACGGATCTCACGGATGTTATCAACACCGTTGTTAGAGGCTGCATCGATTTCGATCACATTCATGGCAGTTCCCGCCTGAATGGCCTTGCACATGGCACATTCATTGCAGGGGCTGCCATTTACAGGATGTTCACAGTTTACTGCCTTCGCCAGGATCTTTGCAACCGTAGTTTTTCCGGTACCACGCGTTCCGCAGAACAGGTATGCGTGTCCGATACGGTTCGCCTTGATCTGGTTGGTCAGTGTTGTCACAATATGATCCTGTCCTTTTACATCGTCAAAATTGTCGGGACGAAATTTACGGTAAAGAGCAGTATAACTCATAAAACTCTCCTTCTCTTCGCCACAGTCGCCGCGGAAAGACTCCCGCGGCGGCCAGATGACTCATAATTCATTAATCGCCAAAACTGATTCCGATCTGTTTGGCTGCTTTTACAAGCTGATCCTTTGGAGATACCATCTTCAGCTTGCCTGCGCATTCAGCAAGAGGAACCCGTTTGATCTTGCCATTGATGACGCCGATCATAACACCATATTCCTCATCCATGATCGCCTGCGCTGCACCGGCACCGATCCTTGTGGAAAGAACGCGGTCATATGCACATGGCTCTCCGCCTCGCTGCATATGTCCCGGAACTGTGATACGTACCTCACTTCCGGTCACCTTCTGGATCTGGTCTGCGATCTCATAGGATACAGACGGATATTTCTTTGCTCTTTCCGCAAGCTTTTCTTTGTATTTTTTCTTTGGAAGCTCTGCATCTTCTTTTGAGATAGCTCCCTCAGCTACTGCAAGAATGGTAAAACGCTTGCCGGCCTTGTTACGCTTCTGGATGGCTTCCGCAACCTTATTGATATCGTATGGGATCTCCGGAATCAGGATCACATCTGCTCCGCCTGCAACACCGGCATTCAGTGTAAGGCTTCCGACCTTATGTCCCATGATCTCGACAATAAATACACGTCCATGGGATGCAGCTGTTGTATGGATGCAGTCAATGGCATTAGTTGCGATCTCCAGAGCACTCTGGAAACCAAATGTCATATCTGTACCCCAGATATCATTATCAATGGTCTTCGGAAGATGGATGATATTCAGGCCTTCCTCGCGGAGAAGATTGGCTGTTTTCTGCGTTCCATTTCCGCCGAGGATCACAAGACAGTCCAGACAGAGCTTATAGTAAGTCTGTTTCATTGCCTCAACCTTGTCCAGTCCCTTCTCATCCGGAACCCGCATCAGTTTAAACGGCTGTCTGGATGTTCCGAGAATAGTTCCGCCCTGAGTCAGGATCCCGGAAAAGTCCCTGGCTGTAAGCATACGGTATTTCCCGTAGATCAGTCCCTTATATCCGTCATCAAATCCATAAACCTCAAGGTTCTCAACGCTGTTGCTCAGGCCCTTCACAACGCCTCTCATAGTTGCGTTCAGCGCCTGGCAGTCACCACCGCTTGTAAGCAGACCGATTCTTTTAATCATAGCGTCCTCCATTCTGTGCCCTCTTATGTGCACATTTTATTTGTTGCTGTCTGCATATAAGACAGATATTCCACCTGACGTATTTCTGCAGAACAACTACTGTATCCTCTCTTTTCACAGAGTTTTACACAGTATAATATTATAAAGCATTTTCAGGCAGTGTACAATAGCCAAAAAAACCCGGATCATTTATATGCCCACATCCGGATCGGACCTGGGATACGATGAAATCTCGATCAGCAATATTCCGGCTAAACAGAGCATTCTCAGCTTCAATTCAGTTTCACTCTTCGCAACACCAAAAACGGCGGTATTCAGAACTGCCACCTCAGTCTTCTCAGCTGATATCCCTGTTTTAAAACCTGTGCCTTTATGCTGAAATCAAAAACTGAATACGTGAAATATCCGGGGGCTCCTTTTTATAAAAACAGATCTGGCGCATCTTGACAAATCATTCATAAGAGTCTATAATTAAATTCCGCGCAGCCGGGGAGATAGCGGTGCCCTGTACCTGCAATCCGCTACAGCAGGGGTGATGCCAATCTGAGGCTTGTATCTTGCAGAGCAGCCCTTTATAAGTGGCGTTGACGTCTGGGTCTTACGCAACAGGAATCTGTGAACCGTGTCAGGGCAGGAATGCAGCAGCACTAAGCAGAAGCTCTTGTGTGCCGTGAGGGTGCCTGGGCTGAGTTAACTGTAAAGGTAACGTCTGTGAGACCATTCCGAGGTGCGGCGCGCGTAAAAAAGGTTATAATATATGATCTCTATATAAACAGCATTCCCGCCGGGTTCGTCATTTATGACTGATCCGGCGGGATTTTTTTATGCATTTACTCCTTACCTGCCCCGGCAAAAAAAACGCCGGGAAGCTGTTCCGAATGCTCCCGACGTTTTCCTGTGTACATATATTGCGTTATTTACAATATCCGGCAACTACCTGATTGATCAGCTTGCCGTCTGCCTTTCCCTTCAGATCTCCCATAACTGCCTTCATGATCTGGCCTTTATTTCCTGTTGCCAGAACATCTGCAAATTTTTCCTCGATATAAGCCTTGATCTCTGCTTCATCCATCTGCTTCGGAGCATATTTCGCAATGATGTCATATCTTGCCTGATACTCTTCTTTCAGATCTGTACGTTCTGCAGGACAGGTATCGATCTGCTCTTTTGCTGTTTTCAGCTCTTTCAGGATAACTTTGTCTACAAGCTCTCCTTTGATGTCATCACGGCATCCCTCATCAATGGCAGCTTTTTTTACTGCTGCGATCAGTGCAGAAACTGCTTCCTTTGTCACCTTATCCTTGGCCTTCATTGCTGCTATCATGTCTTTTCTTAAAGCTTCAAGTTCCATTTTTTGTTCCTCCATTTTCTGTCGTTCCTGTGTCAACGACTTTCGTTTGGCCTGAATGGATTTTCTGTCTGTAATAGTGAAATCCATTTATGATTTTATTTTGATATTTTCACAGGATTCTGTCAAGAGTAAATCTCTCATGATTTTTGCCTGCTTCTTTTTCTCCCGCAGTTCCCTGAAAAATGCGGAAAGCATTTCGGAGCATTCCTCTTCCAATACCCCTTCTGTGATCTTTACCTGATGATTAAAGCCTTCGATCTGAAGAAGATTCATCACAGATCCGGCACAGCCTGCTTTCGGGTTCATACAGCCGATCACCACCTCATCGATCCTGGACTGTACCAATGCACCGGAACACATCTGACAAGGCTCCAGCGTTACATACATGGTGCATCCCTCCAGACGCCAGTCTCCCAGCTTTTTACTGGCCTTTCGGATAGCATTAAGCTCTGCATGAGATAAGGTATTTTTGTCTGTATTGCGGCGATTGTAGCCTCTGGCTATGATCTTTCCCTCATGCACGATCACACAGCCGATTGGCACTTCCTCCAATGCACGGGCCTTTTTTGCCTGGCGGATCGCCTCTTTCATAAAACGTTCCTGATCTGTCACGTTTTTACTCCTCCTGTAACTTCACATTCCGGAAAAAGCTCCGGGATTCTATCTGTTCATACCAAGACTGCTCCCAGCCTTCTGTACGTTCGATTATAACTTTTCAGATATTCCATGTCAATCTGCTGTAAAACAGATATTTGCACACAGTAGGAACATTACGGAGTAATTTTCTATAACATAAAAAAACGCAGACAAAGGAAGCTCTCGCGAACTCCGTTGCCTGCGTCAATGAATGCATTATATCTGCTTTTTTTCCAGAAAGTCAAGCAGCCATATTATTTGTGAAGTGACTCACCATTGGTAGCGATCACATCTTTATACCAGTAGAAGGATTTCTTCTTATACCGATTCAGTGTACCTGTTCCATCGTCGTTGCGGTCCACGTAGATGTAGCCGTAGCGTTTTTTCAGTTCTGCTGTAGATGCACTGACAAGGTCAATGCAGCCCCAGGAGGTGTAGCCCATAACATCTACACCGTCCTCAACAGCCTCTTCGACCTGAAGGAGATGTTTCTGCAGGTAATCAATACGGTAATCATCCTCAACGGTCATAACGCCATCCTTCTCCACCAGCTTGTCTACTGCGCCCAGTCCGTTCTCAACGATGAATAACGGTTTCTGATAACGATCCCAGTAGTAATTCAGCACATAGCGAAGACCCTGCGGATCGATCTGCCATCCCCAGTCAGATGCTTCCAGATATGGGTTCGGAACACCGCCCATAAGATTACCCTTTCCTTTTACATGAGCTGGGTCTGCTGTCTCGCAGATACTCATGTAATAGCTGAAGGAAACGAAATCTACTGTATTCTTAAGGATTTCCGCATCGCCTGGTTCAAATTTGATCTCAATGTTATTTTCACGGAAATAACGTTTCATATATCCCGGATAATATCCGCGGACATGTACATCACCGAAGAAATCGTTCTTGTGAACACTCTCCATAGTCTTGATCACATCGTCCGGGCATGGGGTCAGCGGATAAGTCGGCATGCTTAAGATCATGCAGCCGATCTTTGCATCCGGCATCATCTCATGTCCGATCTTTGTTGCAAGTGCACTTGCGACCAGTTCATGATGAACAGCCTGATACAGATCCTGCTTGGAAAGCTTATCCTTTTCTGTGTAAATACCACCGCTTAAGAATGGTTCATGGAGAACAGAGTTTATCTCATTAAATGTCAGCCAGTATTTAACCTTCTTGCCGTATCTTGCAAAAATAGTTCTCACATATCTCTCATAAAAACCGATCATCTTTCTGTTCACCCAGCCATCGTAGGTTTTTGCAAGATGAAGCGGTGTTTCGTAGTGGGAGATCGTTACCAGTGGCTCGATCCCATATTTATGGCATTCGTCAAAAAGATCATCATAAAACTGAAGACCTTTTTCGTTTGGTGTCTCCTCATCTCCGTTAGGGAAAATACGACTCCATGCAATGGATGTACGGAATACTTTGAAGCCCATCTCCGCAAATAATTTCACATCTTCTTTATAACGATGATAAAAATCGATTCCGATAAGTTTCATGTTATCCGGTGTAGGCTCTTCCGTTCTGGGGCCTACGATTCCGTGTGGTGTTACATCCTGTGTGCATAAACCCTTTCCATCTTCGTTGTATGCACCCTCGCACTGATTGGCAGCAACTGCACCGCCCCATAAAAAATTCTTTGGAAATGACATTCTGGAATCCTCCTTATGTAATATACTCAAGCGGACATTCGGAATAACCGCTTATTATCTGTAAGCGGACATTCGGAATCCGCTTCGCTACTTCCTCATGAACAAATAAGCGGAATAACCGCTTATTATCTGTAAGTGGACATTCGGAATCCGCTTCGCTACTTCCTCATGAACAAATAAGCGGAATAACCGCTTATTTGTTCATGAAGTGATATAAAGCACCGATTAAATTTGCGTCATTGTAGAATTGACAGTTTGTGATCTTCGGCTCCGGAACATATGGTGTTATCTTTCGCAATGGAATATTCTTCATTACTTCATCCAGGCTCTTCTGAAGATATTCATGCAGAAGCGGCTGCTGGCTGATGCCTCCGCCGATAGCAATGATGTCCAGATCCAGATAGATATTCAGGTTATAGATCTGTACTGCAAGACGATCTGTAAACTCCCTCAGACCTGCCAGAACTTTCTCATCACCTTCATTTGCCAGACCGAATATCTTCAATCCATCGTAAATCTGCCAGTCCTCTCCTGTATGCTTTGCAACAGTCTTTGCAAGTCCTTCCGCACCACTGATCATTCCCCAGTAGTTGTCCAGCTCTGCCGGATCCTTCGCCTCTGTGCATATATAGCTGTATTCGCCTGCGGTAAAATGATTTCCGCGGAAAAGCTTTCCGTCGAGGATGATCCCGCCTGCAACACCGGTTCCGATAACAACAACAGCCCCATTTGTACAGCCCTTAAGACTTCCTCTCCAGAACTCGGCAAGTGCCGCACATTTTCCATCATTTTCCACAGAAACCGGAATTCCGTAACGCTGGGAAAGTTCTGTGCCAACAGTACTTCCTGCAAGATATGCAAGATATCCTGCTGTTACACAATATCCATTCCTGTTGTCCAGCATACCAGGCATGCTGATGGCAATACCTTCAATGCGGTTTTTGTATTTCTCCACAACACTGTCCAGAACTGCATAATAGTCCTCTTTTGTCTTTGTATGATAGTCTGGTGTGGGAACCTTATCTTTTTCAAGAATTTCTGCATTTTCGTTCATTAATGCATATTTCGTAAATGTTCCGCCTGCATCAAAAACCAGATAATTTTTCATTTTCATTTTACCTCAAGCTTTATTTCTCGTCACCAAAATTCAGAGCAAGCTTTGCAAAGAAATCTTCCAGTGTCAGTCTTGCATCCAGATATTTGTAAACACGGATCTCACGGTTGTCCTGTCCATGGATGTATGTCATATCCTCTGCGATTCTCGGTGCAGATACCATATCGTAGCTTACCTTTTCCAGTTCTTCCATCAGAACGGCGATGGTTCCCTGATCACCAAGTCCCCAGATCTCGCCCTGTGGCCAGTCCATTTCGTACTTGGCTGCTACATGGTTGAAATCCACCAGCTGCTCAAAAAGATATTTTCCGATCTTTCCACATGGGCGTACCTTCAGCTGAAGCTCTGCAAGAGAAACAGCCATCACTTTATAAAGACTCATCGGCACCTGCCATACCGGCACTTTGGAGGAAAATACTACGTTTGCAGCGTTGATATCCATCATCAGGTTGAACTCAAATCCGCCCTTTGGATAATCTGCTCCACCGATCCAGATCACTGTCATGCGCTCTGCGATCTCCGGTTTCATCAGAAGTGCGGAGGCAACATCTGTAATGGCACCCTGGCACGCAATGTACAACGGTCTTTTATCCTCCTTCATCGCTTCCTCGATGATGAATCTTGCACCCTCGGAATCGATAGGTGTATTCTCATCTTCAAGGGCGCGTGGTGCACCCAGTTTTACCGGATACTGATTCTTAAGCCCCATAAGCTCCATGACTTTGATGATCTCATCGTAGCTTGCCTGCGCAGTACCAAGCTCGCCGTACTGCTGCGGGTTTTTCCAGAAATGACCCGCAACAAGGCCTTTTACGTCGAATCTTGGTGTCATGAGATGATGCGCTACTGCATACTGGTCATCTGCCTCGTTTTTGCAATCTGTATGTACGATCACCCTTACTTTTTTGTTTTCCGGTACTGTATAGGCATAATTCCACATAATATTTTCCTCCTTATATAAAACAGATGTTCTGATAATCGAAAGGAGCACCTTTCGATGCTCCTTATTTTTTCTTTTTTGTTCGATTTAAATTTATGCGTTTTCTTTATTCCGCTGGTTCAGTTCTGCACGGATCTGCGGATATTTTTTATCCAGATCATATGGGATCAGCACAACGATAGAAAGTATTGTAGCTACCAGTGCAAGACCACCGAATGCAAAATTGATCGCTGTATGTGTCTGCGGGAACTCCTTTGCAATGCTGATACCATCTGCCATTGCCTTGTCAAGTTTTGCTGCATCGTAGTTACCCCATACAAGAAGAGCAGATACGATAGCAGATGCTGCTGCTGAGGAAACCTTGTTTACAAATCCCTGGATCGCATTCTGTGTTCCACCAAGGTTTCTTCCTACCTGCCACTCTGTATAGTCAAAGATATCAGGCATCATGGAGAAGAACATACTGGAACGAAAACCGAATCCAAGTCCGATCAGTCCAAGTGCTGCTGTTGCGATTGTTCCGTCAGATGTGAAGAACAGGATCGCATATCCAACGATATCTACGATCGCTCCAAACTGGATCAGCTTGATCTTGGCAATTCCCTTACCATTGAGATAAGCTGCAAGGATCATAGTCGGGATTGCAAGCAAGGTAAGTAAAGTAAGTGCCAGTGACATTCCGCTTACATCACCAACAATGTAAGTATAATAGTACTGCATTGCACCATACATGGAAAGATATCCAAGGAAGAGGAAAAATACCTCGCCAAGGAACATGATGTAATATTTATTTTTTACAAGACTTCCGATATCCTTGATCAGAGAGCTCTTTCCTGCTGACTTTGTCGGAGGATTGATCTCCACGATGGAGAATACACAGATTGCCATGATGATGATAACGATGATTCCAAGTACAATGTTTGTGTTACGGTATCCGGTAGCCAGCGCTGCACCAGTTGCATCCTTGGAGCCGGAGAAGAAGTATACCATCGGAAGCACGAACAGGGAAGATGTCAGTGATCCAAGGTTTGAAAATACAGTACGTGTTGTAGAAATCTTGGTACGCTCTGTTGCGGATGCTGACAGAGAAGATACGATCGGTGCCATCGGAATATTTACCAGAGTGTAGCCAAATGAGAAGATAACGTAAGTTACGTATGCCCATGCAAGCTTTGCACCTGCGCTCCATCCTGTCGGAACGGAAAACAGAAGAACCATACCAACTGCAAGGACCGGTGCACCGTAAAGCATCCATGGACGGTAACGTCCCATTTTTGTATCGGTACGGTCGATCATTGCACCTACCATATAGTCTGTGAATGCATCGATGAATTTTGTTACAACGAACATAAATCCAACAGCGCCGGCTGCAAGTCCCGCGCAGTTTGTGTAATAAAAGAGAAGATATGTATTGGCAAGAAGGTACGCAAGATTACAAGCATAATCACTGATACCAAAACCGATACGCTGTCTCCATTTGAACTTTGTTGTTTCATAATATGCCGGTTCGTGTTTTAACTTTTGCATTTCTTTCCTCCACCTTTTTTATGTTGATTTAACGACCCACTCAGGAACATGTAAATTTTTTCTGCGCGCCCTGTTTCTGGCGGATCGATCAGGTATGTCTCAACGACAAGCATATTATAATCAAAGATATTTGATTTTCGTTATCATTCTTTTGATATTTTTATCATTCTTCCAACATATTTCTAATATTTTTATAAACTCATTCAAGAATAAAATTCCTTACGCTTATATTTTTCCCGGTACTGCCTGGGAGTCATCTTCATATATTCTTTAAATACACTGCCAAAATGGCTCTGGGAATTGAAGCATACATAATCACTGATCTCTGACAGGGTCGCATCGGAATATTTCAGGAGATTGGCAGCTCTTTCTACACGGAATTTCCGGATATAATCCACGATCTTCTCTCCCGTATCCTGCCGGAAGCTTCTGGAAAGATGACCCGGGCTGATCCCGATAGCCTCTGCGATATCCTCAAGATATATCTTATGATGATAATTCCGGGAAATATAATCCTTGCACTGCTCTGTATAGCTGGAAAAACTTCTTGTTTTTTTTGTATCAGCTACCAGCTCTGTAAATTTATAAAAGCATCTTTGGTTCAGTTCGATCATTTCTTCCATAGTCCGGCATTGATCGATCTGATTAATGAAATGATCACTGAGACGATATGCATCTGCCGGCGAAACTCCTCCTGCTATAGCTTCTCTTGTTGCCAGTGTAGTTGTCACAATAGCCTGATTCCTCTGATGATTAAAATGTTTTCTGGAAAGGATCCCACTCTTTTCCAAAAGTGCTGTGGCTCGTTCATTAACCTCTTCCACATTTCCTTCACGTATACTATCCAGTACATATCGTTCTTCCATATATGTATGATGGTAGGCTGCCGCATCCAATTTGTCCAGTTCAATGCGAACTATTTCACCCTCCTCCCAAACTTCTTTTTCCTCGATGAGATTATTTTTTTCCATAAGGTCGTCCGGCTGAATATCCTTTCCCTCCAAAAGCTCATACAAAAAACTTACGAAATTCAACATCCGGTTCAGTGTCATTTTGTCCGGATGGCGTTCTTCCTTCATTGACATGTGATATTTCTTATAAAACTGATGTATTTCCACATAGCTGAGCTCTTCTGCACATACCGGACCTGACAGATAGAAATCCTGACCGCTCTGAACACAGAAGAAATAAATTTTATCAAAAACCTTATAAATAGTCGGTGCATTTTGTTCTTTTGTCTGGCAGATCAGGGACCAGCGCAATTCCTCTGATACAGTCAGCGGATTCTGTTTTTCGGAAAAAACCCCAAGACTCCGGATATTTTCTCCTGCTTCATCTGCATAAAAAATGGGAATTCCCCACAGGCTTTCCAGTTTTCTCAACAATGTATGTTCTACCATGTCAACATCCTTTCATCTGTAATATCGGGCTGTTATTGGAATAAATTATATGTTTTTTTTCTTCCATGAGCAAGTCCCCAACCCTGCTTATTGCTTTTCGCAACTTCGCAGGAAACTTACTTGATTCGATTAAAAAGGCTTGCGGCTTTTTTCGGGGGAGAGTATGCTTGTAGTATCATAAATAAGAGAACAAGGGGATTTTCCTATGAAAATATGTGGATTTAACAAAACAACCCTGCTGGATTATCCGGGAAGGGTAGCCTGTACCATATTCTTAGGCGGCTGCAACTTCCGCTGCCCATTCTGCCAGAACGGAGCTCTTGTCGTGGAGCCTGGTACCCAGCCTGAATATTCCCAGGAGGAAATCCTGGCTTTTCTGAAAAAAAGAAAGGGGATCCTGGATGGCGTCTGCATTTCCGGCGGTGAACCCACGCTTGCCCCGGAACTGCCGGAATTTCTCGGCAGGATCAGGGAGCTGGGCTATGATGTAAAGCTCGATACCAACGGTTCCCGCCCCTCCGTGGTAAAAGATCTCGCAGCAGCTGACCTGATCAACAAGGTTGCCATGGATATCAAAGCCTGTCCTTCCAACTATCATGTGCTTACCGGTGTACATGCTGATCTGGATGGAATCCGGGAAACTGCCGGATGGCTGCTGGACGGACACCTTGATTATGAATTTCGTACAACGGTTGTGAAGGAACTTCATTCTGAAAAAGATTTTCAGGAGATCAGCCGGTGGCTAAGCGGTGCAAAAGCTTATTATCTCCAGGCTTATCGGGATTCCGACGGAGTTCTGATGCCGGGATTCTCTGCCTGCTCCGAGAAAGAAATGATAAACTACCGGGATATCCTGTCTCAGACGATCCCGGTAGTAGAAATTCGTGGTATGGAGCTGTGATCTGCGGATTTGCAAAACTGTTTGCTTATCTGCATGGATGCCGAAATTTTTCTGATCAGATGTTAATAAAACAGTACCAGTATCCTCCCTTTCCGCCTGGGATATGAATATCCGGACATTCCTTAAAGTAGGGAAAGCCAAACATATTGGCCATAAACCGTTCCTGCTGGCTGTATCCTCCGGGCACACCCAGTATGTACTGTCCCTGATGATTTCTGCACAGCAGAAGATGGCCGAAATTCTGATATCCGTACATGACAAAACGGTTGCTGCAGAAGCAGCCGTTTTGTCTGCATAAGGCACTGCAGTCCGATGGTCTGATCTTGCGACAGTCTGTGAAATAGCCGTCGTTAAACGGATCATCACAGGGTATTCCCGGAAGTGGACGAGATGGCTCAGGTCGCGGTGGTTTCGGCGGATGCGGTGATGGATGACCTGGTCGCGGTGATTCCGGCGGATGCGGTGATGGCTGGCCTGGCCGCGATGGTTCCGGCGGATGCGGACCGGGAGCCTGATATGAATTTCCAGTTTCCGATGCCTTCAATACCTCCTCCTGAACTTCCTCTACCGTCATGATCCTGTCTGACTTCTTCTGATATTCCTGCACTTCTGGCAAGGTTCCGTCTTTTTGATTTTCTTCTTCCTTTTCTCCCCGCTCTCTGCCTTTTTTCTCCGATGCCTCCTGATATTCCGTTCCTGTTTTCTCCGCTTCCTTCCGAGGTTCCGTTTCTTTTTTCTTCCACTCGCGGAAATTCTCCGGCCGGATCGGCTGATCATCCCATTCTGTTCCCCAGAATCCACCGGCATCGGAGATCAGAAGCAGTCCTCCAAGCTCCTGAAGACTTTTTCCCATGCCTCCAATATCCCCTGTATCCGTCTCCAGCGCGCACTCGATCCGCTCCTGCCCGGTAACACAGCTTCCGATCAAAATACCATCCATCAGCCCTTCCCGCCGCACAAACCCATACACTCTGCACCGACTTCCAGGCTCCAGTCCAACACAGCGCAAATGAACCTCCACACGGCATTTCCTATCTCTGGCCTCCACCCTCACATAACCGCTGCTGCCGTCTTTTTTTCCTTTCCGGTACTCGTACACATACGCAACAAAACGCTGATATCCAGCCAACGCACGTCCCTCCGGTATTTCGGTTTCGTTAATATATATGAAGTTTAAGAGAAATCATTCCATCAACGTGAAAAAGCTCCAGGATGTACAAACGCAAAAAAAGAATCCCTCAACCAAGGGATTCTCAAGCTGTTAGTCGAAAAATACGGCTATACCAGAATCGGTACATCAACACAGAATATCAACAGACAGGTGCGAAATTAAAATATGCGGAAAATTTTCGCTTTTGTCAAAAAAGCATTACTATCTTAGAACATTTTGCGCTTGTCAGGGTTCTCCGTATATGCTACACTGTACAGGAACAATCGTGTTACAGGGTGGCTGACCTCTAGTCCAAAAAGGATGGAGGTGGTGCTGATGAACGACAACCATTTTGACTTCAAAGATCTTATGGCTTTTGGCATGTTCATTCTAGCATTGCTTACGTTCGTATTAACGTTTTGTAAGTAATTCTTTACATAGAAAAACCACCCAAAAACTTTGGCCGAGTACAGGGTGGGATTTTCTAATCTTCTCTTATAAGGGCAACCCCTTGTGGGCGGTTGTTCTTTATGTTTGTATTATAGCACTACTATTCAAAGCATTCAAGAATATTTTCATCTGTAAATATAAAAACCCCCTGGCGATCCACGCTCGGGACATTCACCAAAGGCTTTCTCTTAATCTATATTTTATTTCTCGCTTTTCTTTACCTTTTCCCATGTATTACCTTTATCTTTATTTTTTTCCTGGCAAATGTAGAAGATTCTCCTTTCTTTTCTCATTGAGGTAACACAAGGTAACACAAACATACGTTCCTTCATTTTTCACAAACAAAAAAAGAATCCCTCAACCAAGGGATTCTCAAGCTGTTAGTCGAAGCGACAGGATTTGAACCTGCGACCTCTGCGTCCCGAACGCAGCGCTCTACCAAACTGAGCCACGCTTCGTTATTCTGTTTCAGTTGTTTATGTATTGCTCAACTGCAAGAGCTATTATATTAGAGTTTCTTTACTTTGTCAATAGAAAAAATTAAAATTTTTCAAAAAAATCGAATTTTTTCTTTTTTCCTGCTTCGGGCGTGCATTTTCGCAGACCCGAAGCAGTTTTGGGAAAGGTTCTTTATAACATATCAAGTATATTCAGGTGAAATATATGCTTATTTCACTGTAACTGTTACCTTTTTTGTGATTCCGTTGCTGCTTACATAGATAACAGCTTTTCCTTTTTTCACACCTTTAACAACACCTTTGCTGCTTACAGTAGCAACTTTTGTGTTGCTGCTTCTGTAGGTGATCTTTGCCTTTGAAGTGGCTGCTGCCTTGATGGCTGTTGTTTTCTTTGCTTTTACACTTACAGCTGTTTTGGATGTGATCTTCAGGCTGCCTTTTTTCACTGTGATCTTGCAGGTTGCTTTGTAGCTTCCGCATTTTACTGTAATTGTAGCTGTTCCTGCTTTTTTTGCTGTTACTTTTCCGCCTGCGCTTACCACTGCAACGGATTTATTACTGCTTGTATAAGTAACTTTTCCGCTAACGCCTGTTTTTTTCACTGTGATCTGGCTTGTTCCACCCACAAATACAGTTTTCGCTGAAGCCGAAGCTTTTACAGACGGCTTCTTAACTGTAATTTTGCAGGTTGCTTTATAATTTCCGCATTTCGCTGTGATCACAGCTGTTCCTGCCGCCTTTGCAGTTACCTTTCCATTTGCGGCTACAGCTGCAACAGATGGTTTGCTGCTTGTATAGGTTACTTTTCCGGTAACACCTGCGGTCGTTGCTTTCAGCGTCACCGTAGCTGGAGATCCTTTTACATAAAGCGTTTTCGATGATACATTTATTTTTACAGATGGCGTTTTTACAGTAAGCTTGTACTGTGCAGTTTTTCCTGCAGCAGATGTTGCTGTGATCACGGCTGTTCCTGCTGCTTTTGCAGTTACTTTTCCGTTCTCGTCTACAGATGCAACCGTTTCATTATCGGAAGCGTATGTTACATCCTTGCAATTTTCGCCTGTTGCTTCAAGCTGTCTGGAGCTTCCGACATAAAGAACTCCTGAATTTTCTTTAAAAGCAATTGTTCCATACACCAGCTGAACAGAAACATCCGCGTGATCATCACTGGAGACTCTTACTGTATAGGTTTCATTTTCCGGTCTCGCTACAGTAGAATCCAAAGCAACCACTCCATCTGCGGCTACACCATCCTGTACAAGATATGTTGTCTGTGAATCATGTCCGACACCTGTTGTATAGAAAACAGATACCTTCGGATTTTTGTATTTATCAAGATTTGCAAGCTTTACATGGGTGCTGTCCGTAAATTCCGGAGAAACATCCATCTCTTCTGTTGCCTGCGGTTTGATATAAATACCATCTGCAAATTCATATACATACGCACCGTCTGACATAATATACGTGATCCTGTTTACGGTTTTTCCTTCAAGACCTGCATCTTTTGCAAACGCAGCCTTATATACCTTCACCCACATCTCGTTCATATGACGCATACCATATTTTCCGCCATCTGTTGTTTCCAGGATCATTCCCTGGATCCCGGAGTTAACTGCAAAACCAGCATCACTCTTTGTGTCGCGGAGATATTTTGTGCTGGTTTCTTTTACTTTGATCTCATAATCTCCCCAACGAGAAGATGTATTGAGTGTTGCCTCCGCATCTGTCACAGTTGCCTTTACATTAAATTTTGTAGCACTGTATGTTCCATCTGCATTCAATGTTTTATACTGCCCAGGCTCTACCGTCGGAGTACGTCCAAGGGTGATCCCTGCTGCTTCTATATATGCTCCGCTTTCCGGAAGTTCTCCCGCTTCTGAAAGGATCCGCGCCTCTACATACGTTTTTGCATCTGTAGCTACACTAACCTTTTTTACTCCTGCGATCTCATATCCATTTTCTGTCAGATTCTGAACATCTGCATTTCCGAAAGCAGTGCTTTTTCTGGTTGTGGCAGATGTAACGGAATCATATTTACGGCTCGTTGCATCTCCTGCATAAAATTCCTCGTATGACAGAGATGCAGTACCGTAAAGTGTTCCTGTCAGTGCCTGATGTCCATTTGCCGCCTTATAATAAATATCCGTTCCCGGAATCTGTGTATATCCATCCACTGCTCCCTTTACCCAGTAATAGGAGACATTGGAAACCGTGATCGGCTGGCCTGTCAGTGTGATATTTTTTGTCATATCCACATAATTGTCGCTTGAGATCATAACCGTGTAGATCTCATCCCCGGCCCTGGCTACACTGCTGTCAAAGGTTACCACCCCGTTCTCTGCCACTGCATGATCTACAACATATGTTGTTTTTTTACCATGACCGCTTCCTGTTGTGTAGTATACGGAAACCTTAGGGTTTTCATATTTGTCAAGGTCATCAACTTTAACCTGGGTTGTATTTTCTTTTACAAAAGCCGCCTGTACTTTCATTCCTGCTTCAGGCTGTTTTTTTACAAGAGGAGCTTTGTCTCCAAACTCATATACATAGGAGCCGTCCGGGGTAATATAAGTCACCTTTGATATTTTTTCCCCGATAAGCCCGGATCCTGCTGAAAATGCAAATTCGTAAGGCTGTACCCAGATTTCATAGGTATGACGAAGTCCTACCTTCTTACCGCTGGCAGTTTCAAGGATTACTCCCAGTGTATTTCCACCTACGGCAAAATCACCCTGTCTGGAATTGCGGAGATATTTTGTGCCGGCTTCTTTTACCACCAGCATGTAATCGCCCCAGATCGACGGTGCCTGGATCTGGGCAGATGCATCTGTGACCGTTGCCTTTACATCGAATTTTGTTGCACTGTATGTTCCGTCTGTATTCAGTGTTTTATACTGTCCTGTTTCCTGTGACGGTGCTTCATTCAGCGTAATATCTGCTGCCTCTGTATAGACACCCTTTTTCGGAAGCTTGGAAGCAGCTTTCAGCACCTGTGCATCTACATAAGTTTCTGCGTCCACTGCAACACTTACATTCTTCACACCCTGGATCTGATATCCTGAAGAGGTTACTTCTGTGCTGTCCTCATTGGTAAAAATCTGATTTTTACTCGTTGTTGCCGAAGTGATAGCGTCATAGCTCTCCTGAGTGGTATCGCCGGCATAAAATTCTGAATAACTTAAGGTTGTCGTTCCGTACAGCTTTCCGGTCAGAGCTGTCTGCCCGTCTGCCGCTTTTACATAAACGCCTGTTGTACCTATCTGTGTATATCCCTCTGCCGGCTGCATGGACCAGAGATATTTCACTCCTGCAACAGTGATCTCAGAAGCATCCTGAAGGACCTCGCCTGCTTCTGCCATAAATGCTTCTCCATCACCGAATACCTCTTTTGTATCCTCCTGGATCTGCTCTTCCTCTTCCTGTTGAATCTCTTCTGCTGAAATTTCTGCTACTTCTTCCTGAATAGCTTCTGCATCACTTTCTTCTGGCTCTTCCGACTGAATATCAGCTTCACCAACTTCCGGCTGATCCTGGGAAACAGACTCCTGATCCTCGTTCTCTCCTTCTTCCTGTGCTGTCTCTCCTTGTGTTTCTCCTGACACGTCACTAAAAACTTCCGCCTCAGACGCCATTGCCGTTACCGGTACTCCTGATGCGATCACCGCTGAGCTCAGAACGAGTGCAGCTGACTTCTTAAAAAGCTTCCACTTATGCATACCTGTCCTCCTCTTTGTCTTTTATATTGCACAACTTTATACCAGATCATGACCTTACAGCTGCTCTGGTTAATTGAAATTTCTTCCGCAGGATATTCAACATATATCAGCTTCTGCAGAAGTGCTCTATCAAGCACACTTTAGTTTGTTCAAACTAACATATCGTTATTTTATCAATACCGGAATTATTTGTCTATACATATCTGGCAAAAAAGCCTCACGGTTATTGTTATTTTTTTCTCAACTAAAAATTGTTTTCAAAATATTTTTGCATTATTATCTGATAATTTAAAATAAAAAAAGTATATATTCCAAGACGTCATTTCAGGAAATGCAACAGACATTGCCATTTCCTCCGGCATTCTCAGATCATATACTTTTTATATTTCTATATTTTTTCTTTCTTTTATGCCCAGCGGCTCTTCTGTTCTTCGCAGATACTGTTCCACTGGCAGTTTCCACAGATTTTCTTACGTTTATCTATCGCAAGGATTTTTTCCTGGACTTTTTTTGTAAACTCGCTGAAGTACAATGTCTGTCCGGCCTTCAGTCCACATTTTTCCAGCACTGCATTGTCATACTCTGCCACTTTATCTCCGGCTTCGCAATGTCCGCCCCGATTATTCGGACAGGCAGAGCAAATCTCATCCGTATCCACATGAAGCCTTATTTTCTTTCCCTGCAGAAAAATCTTCAGCATCTCGGCCATATGTGCAGTAAAACCGTTACTGTAGCCTTCCCCCTTAAAATACGCCAGGCACATACCATGATGAGGGCGCAGCGGAATGACCATTTCCTCTGTGCCCTCATCAGAAGCATATGCCGCAGCACTGCTTTTATCTTGCATATTTACGTACCTTTCCTGATAAAACATAAGCCAGTGCGATCTTGATAAGATCCGGAATGATAAACGGGAATACACACCAGCCAAGAACTGCCATAAGACCTACCGGACCTGTGCTTCTTGTATAAGCAAACATAAACCATACGGTTCCAAAGGCATAGCATACGATCAGTCCAACGACCATGGAAATGATCTGAACGACCGGTTTTCTGCCAAAAATGTGCTCAAATGCCCACATAACAAGTGCTGAAAAGATAAATCCAACGATATATCCACCTGCATTTCCGAGAAGAGCTCCAATGCCTCCGGAAAATCCCGCAAAAACCGGAACTCCTACTGCTCCAAGAAGAACGTAAACCAGAACTGCCATCGTTCCTCTTTTACCTCCAAGTACGCCTACTGCCATGAATACTCCGAATGTCTGCAGGGTAAACGGTACCTGCGCCGGAATGGAAATCCATGAGCAAACTGCCATCACTACCGCAAAAACTGCAATGTAAACAAGATCATACGTCTTGCTTCTGCCTGCTGCCACTGTTGTCATAATAATCTGTATCCTCTCTTTCCTTTTCTGCTTTTCCTAGCGGAAGATCATTCAAGTCCTTTATAAATGATATCCACTCTTTTGCTGTTAACAATTTAACATAACAGGATTTGATTGTCAACTCAATTACATTTTCAAGTTTACATTTTTTATAATACCGTCTGCTATACGCAAACCTGTCACTGTTCACTCCGTTCTCAGTAACACGCTTCGCGATGCACAGAATTTATGCTGATCGCATAAATTCGCGCGGTATGTCTCGGGTTTTCTGTGACCTTCGCTCACAAAAAACACCTCGCGGGACATTACCAGTGAACAGTAACGCAAACCTGTCATTTGTAAATAATATTGCCAATTTTCACTTTCAAATTTCTCCCTCTGATGCTATACTGAAATCAATGAGTTTTCAGCAAAAAGGGGGATTTTTCCACATGGATATACACGATATTCATAACATCAGCACCAACTGCACACGGACCGAATTTGTAGGGACCGCAGTTCTTGACACAATCGGACTCGTGATCTCCGGAGTTGATGATTCTCTGCTTAAAGAGATGAACGTAGGTACCCAATACCACTGTCTGGGGCTTTTCAGTTCCCGAACAGGCGCTGCCGGCCAGATCACAGCTATTGACGATGCAGTAAAAGCCACAAATACAGAAGTCCTTTCCATTGAACTTCCAAGAGATACCAAGGGCTGGGGCGGTCACGGAAACTATATCGTCCTTGGCGGAAATGATGTATCCGACGTGCGTCACGCCATTTCTCTGGCTCTGGAACTGACTAACAAATATGCAGGTGAGGTCTACATCAGCGAATCCGGCCACCTGGAGTTTGCTTTTTCCGCAAGTGCAGGTCCTGCTATCCATAAAGCCTTCGGCACACCTCTGGGTGAAGCATTTGGTTTCATGGCAGGTTCTCCGGCTGCTATCGGTCTTGTGATGGCAGATAATGCCGTGAAATCCGCAGCAGTATCCATTACACAATATATGACTCCGAATATCGGTACCAGTCATTCCAACGAAGTGATCATCGCCATCTCCGGTGATGCCAGTGCTGTAAAAGCTGCTGTACTGGAAGGCCGTCAGACAGGCCTTGAGCTTCTCATCGGTATGGGAACCTATCCGGAGATCCCGGGTACGCCGTATCTGTAAAATTTCCGTATCATCGGAAACAACGTAATTTCCACACGGCATATTTTCCGGATGTTTTTCATAGAAACATATCTGTATCACGCAAAACAGCGCTGCAAAGATCTTCCTGTGATCATGCAGCGCTGTGCTTATTTATTGTTGATTTTTCCTGATAGTCTTCCGGATCAGCCCACCTGATATACATCTGCTGACTGAAGTCCGAAGCTTAATGCCTCAGAATGGCTTCCACAGTAGATATCCACATGTCCGTAAGGAGTTCCCAGATCCTCTACCGTATAAACAGTGCCGTTGATCAGAAGCTTGGTACCAAACGGAACACCTGCCATAGCAACGGTACGTCCTGCTGTCGGAACTGTTCCGCTGGCGGTAAGATTACCGGCTGTACCGCAGCACTGTGCACAATTGCAGTATGCGGTCAGTGTAAAGTTTCCAAGATATGTTCCCTGACTGGAAGAACCGGAATCGGACGTATCCGCAGAGGCATCTTCCGTCTCCCCGGAAGCTGTCTCATCATTGGAAACCTCCTCCTGGGAGCTGTCCTCGGAAACATCTTCGGAACTTCCGGACTGTACATCATCCACTTCCTCTTCCTCCTCTACAACAATGTCTGTACTTGTAGAGCTGCTGGAAGACTCAGTTGTATCCTCCTCCGGATCATAGCCGTAATCATCGTCAGAATCAGCCTCTTCACTGCCCTCGTTATCCTGATCGGCCTCTTCCCGGGCTGCAGCCTCTGCTGCCTGTCTCTCAGCCTCTGCTGCCGCTTCAGCCTTAGCTTTCTCTTCTGCAGCCTTCTCCGCCTCTGCCTGCTGTACCAGAGCGGTAATACTGCTGTCTGCATTACTGATATCTGCCATCAGCTGCTGAGCCTCTTCCTGGCTGGCGCTGATCTGGTTTACATAAGAGTTAATATCATCGCTTGTGCTGGAAGCCATGGACTGCACTTCCTGCTGCTTGGCTGCACGCTCCGTCATCAGTTCATCGATCTCTGCGGACTCCGTTTCAACCTTTTTCTCATTCTCCTGGATATTCTTCTGAAGACTCACATATTTATCCAGCATGTCTCTGTCGTATGTAGAAATCTGGATCGCATTCTCCGCGCGATTGAGGAATTCTGCAAGGCTCTCGGAAGAAAGCAGTGTCTCCAGTGCGGAAGTCCCGGCATTCTCATACATATATGCAATTCGAAGCTTCATGGATTCATACTGATCTGCAGATGCCTTCTTCGCTTTTTTCAGTTCTTTTTTTACTTTATTTAATTCATCTTCCTTCTCAGCAGCCTGGATACTAAGCTCAGAAATGCTGTTGGTAAGATCCTCATACTGTGCGTTTAAATCAGCCAGATAGCTCTCCAGCTCCTGCTTCTTGCTCTCCAGTGTGCCGATGCTGCTCTGTACCTGTGCAAGACCCTCTTCAGCGGCCTGTTTCTCCGCCTGTGCCTCTGCGATCGCAGCGTCTGTACCTGATGCATATACGGGGTTTCCCATGGAAAGAGCGAGCATACCCGTAAGCAGTAATGTGAAAACTTTTCTATTCTTCATATAAACACCTTTCGTCCTTTCATGGGTTCTAGTATAACACATTTTTCATAAAAAGCAATAATTTTATTTTATTTTTGTAACAAATACGTAATAATTTAAATATTTATGAACTGGAAAGCGTTTTTTTGTTTTCCGGAGCATGAAAAAACTGCCCTCTCACAGATTTATCTGTAAAACGGCAGTTTTTATTCTATGCTGTTCCAATTCAAAAATCATCAGCTACGAGAATACTTCTCTGATGTAATCCCCCCTGAAGCTGCTTCTCTTACTCCGCAGCCTCCATAAGAACCTCATTCTCAGCTTCCTCAGCCATTACTTCCTGATACTTGTCCAGGATGATCGTCTGGATCTGCTCTCTCGTTGCTGAATTGATCGGATGAGCGATGTCACGATATTCACCGTCGCTTGCCTTACGGCTTGGCATTGCGATGAACAGCCCCTTCTCGCCTTCGATCACTTTGATGTCATGTACCACAAACTCATCATCTATTGTGACAGACACAACGGCCTTCATTTTCCCTTCTTTCGCTACCTTCCTCACACGTACATCTGTAATATTCATTGCTACTTGCCCCTTTCATTTCGCTAACCGTATCTGCGGAAATCTGATCTTCCGCATTTATAATACGTAGCGTTCGTTTTTCTCTACGACGATCTTCACTTCTCCTTCTTCGCCGCTGTAATATGAATTCGCCCGGATGGTATCCCGGCTCTCAACAATGCAATTCTCAATATGCGTATTATCTCCAAGATATACGTCATTAAGGATCACAGAGTTTTTGATCACACAGTTATTTCCTACAAATACATCACGGAACAGAACAGAGTTCTCCACGGTTCCGTTGATGATACATCCGCTGGATACCAGACTGTTCTTCACAGTTGCACCCGGATTGTACTTAGCAGGAGGTACATCTGCGATCTTGGTCTTGATCGCCGGCTCCTGTTTGAAGAAATAGTTCCTGATTTCCGGTTTCAGGAAATCCATGTTTGTCTGATAATAAGCCTCTGCAGTAGAGATATTATTCCAGTAGTTATCGATCTTATATCCGTAAATCCTCTTCAGATTTTTGTAACGGATAAGAATATCATTTACAAAATCATGCCTTCCTTCCTGGGCAGCACGCTCGATCAGTTCAATCAGCTGCCTTCTTCGGATGACATAGATACCAGTAGATACTGTATTATAGGAGGAAACGATCGGTTTCTCTTCAAATTCCTCGATCCGACAGTCCTCATTCATGCGGAGAACACCAAATCTTTCAACCTGGCTCTGATCCTTGCATGTAGTACATACAACGGTAACATCTGCCCGCTTTGCGATATGATACTCCAGGACTTTATTGTAATCCAGCTTGTAGATTCCATCACCGGAAGCGATCACCACATAGGGTTCATGACTGTTCTTTAAAAAGCTCAGGTTCTGATAGATAGCATCTGCAGTACCCTGATACCATAAGCTGTTGTCTCTGGTAATGGTTGGAGTAAAGACATAAAGTCCTCCCTGTTTTCTTCCGAAATCCCACCATTTGGATGAACTTAAATGCTCGTTAAGGGAACGGGCATTATACTGTGTCAGCACAGCAACCTTCTGGATATGTGAATTTGCCATGTTGCTGAGGGCAAAGTCGATCGCGCGGTAACTTCCTGCAATAGGCATTGCCGCGATTGCTCTTTTGTTTGATAATTCTCTCATGCGGTTATTATTACCGCCTGCCAAAATAATACCTATCGCTCTCATTCTTTCCCACCGTCCTTTGCTGCAATTACCTGGCCGGCTGCCAGTTCTCCGTCAGGGTAGTCTTCTTTTGTTGTAACACCGGCGATAGCGGTATTCTTACCGATTTTGACACTGTCCGGAATCACGCTGTTTTCGCCGATAGCCACAAGTCCAAAGGAATATACAGCCGGTTTCAGAACATTCGGTACTTCCTCGCCGCATCCGATCACAACATTATTTCCGATGACAACATCTTCTGCCACGATAGCTTTATCCATAACAACATTCTCACCAACTGCTGTATTCTTCATGATAATAGAATCACGTATCACACTGCCCTTGCCGATGATAACATTCGGACCGATCACTGAATTATGTACTTCACCATAGATTTCTGTTCCCTCACCGATGATACACTTGTCCACAACTGCATCTGCGGAAATATACTGTGGCGGGATCACATCTCCCTTGGTGTAGATCCTCCAGAATTCCTCATAAAGATTAAACTCCGGAATGATATCGATCAGCTCCATATTTGCTTCCCAGTAAGAACCAAGAGTTCCTACATCTTTCCAATAGCCGTTGTACTCGTAAGCAAAAAGGCGCTGTCCTTTCTCTTTACAGTACGGAAGGATATGTTTACCGAAGTCGCAGCCATTCTGATCCTTCAGGGCGATCAGTGCTTCCTTAAGAACCGGCCATGAGAAAATATAGATACCCATGGATGCAAGATTGCTGCTTGGATGCTCCGGTTTCTCCTCAAACTCAGTAATACGGCTGTTCTCATCAGTAACCATAATACCAAAACGGCTGGCTTCCTCAATGGGAACCGGCATACACGCGATTGTAATATCTGCCTTGTTCGCCTTGTGGAAATCCAGCATCACTTCGTAATCCATCTTATAGATATGGTCACCGGAAAGGATCAGTACATAATCAGGGTTATACTGCTCCATATAAGCCAGATTCTGATAGATCGCATTGGCAGTTCCTGTATACCATTCGCTACTTGTGCTCTTCTCATACGGAGGAAGGACTGTGACACCGCCTTCATTGCGGTCCAGATCCCACGGAATACCGATACCGATATGTGTATTCAGGCGGAGAGGCTGGTACTGTGTCAGCACACCCACCGTGTCAATTCCCGAGTTAATACAATTGCTCAGTGGAAAATCGATGATACGATATTTACCACCAAAAGCGACTGCCGGCTTTGCAACCTTTTCTGTCAAAACTCCTAACCTGCTGCCTTGCCCACCGGCCAAGAGCATGGCAATCATCTCTTTCTTAATCATGCGATCACCTCTTGTATGTTATGATTATTCCATTATAGCATACTTTACTGTATTAGTGAACATTTTTTACAATTAATTTATCTATATTTTACTTTTTTTATCGCTATTGTATATTATAAATTGGTAAGACTCATCATTTTCTTCATTCATCTGGTAATTTTCAACATTTTTCGATGTTGTTTTCTGGTTACTTTTATATTCCGGAAAAAACCGCTTTTTTAGCCAAAAGAACCACTTTTCAATTGTTTCTGTTGGCGTTATAATAAAACAGACAAAAGAGCTACGAAAATAACATATATATAAGGAGATTATTATGTATCAGATAGACTTTCATAAACCGCTCCATATTCATTTCATCGGGATCGGAGGCATCAGCATGAGCGGCCTTGCCGAGATCCTTCTGGAAGAAAATTTCCGGATTTCCGGTTCCGATGCCAAATCCAGCCCGCTGACCCGCACACTGGAAGAACGTGGCGCTGTGATCTATTACGGACAGCGCGCTTCCAATATCAAGGATGACATAGATGTGGTTGTCTATACAGCAGCGATCCACCCGGACAACCCGGAATTTGCCTGTGCGAAAGAAAAAGGGCTTCCAATGCTCACCCGTGCAGAGCTTCTGGGCCAGATCATGCGGAACTACGATACACCGATTGCAATTTCCGGAACCCACGGAAAAACCACTACTACTTCCATGGTTTCTCATATCCTTCTTGAGGGTGACTGTGATCCTACCATCAGTGTTGGCGGAATCCTTCCTGCTATCCACGGAAATATCCGCGTTGGAAATTCTGAGACCTTTATCACAGAGGCATGCGAATACACCAACAGCTTTTTAAGCTTCTTCCCTAAGATCAGTGTGATCCTGAACATGGATGCCGATCATCTGGATTTCTTCAAGGACATCGATGACATCCGCCATTCCTTCCGGAAATTTGCAGAGCTTCTCCCTGCTGACGGTACTCTGATCATCAACGCCGACACACCGGAGTATGAGACGATCACCCGGGAGCTTCCATGCACTGTTCTTACCTATGGTCTGGAGCACGATGCCGATTACACCGCGGCAGACATTACCTGGGATAAATACGGACATCCTTCCTTCTCCGTTCTCTTCCGGGGCAAAAAGATCGGCAGCTATTACCTTCGTGTACCGGGCATCCACAATGTATCCAATGCGCTGGCTGCTATTGCCATAGGACGCCTTCTGGACCTTCCGGATGATGTGATCGTCAAAGGTCTCGGAAGCTTTACCGGTACAGACCGTCGTTTCCAGTATAAAGGCGAGATCGGCGGTGTCACCATCATTGATGATTACGCTCATCATCCAACCGAGATCGAGGCAACCCTTCATGCTGCAAAGAATTATCCGCATCAGAAGGTATGGTGTGTATTCCAGCCTCATACCTACACACGTACCAAAGCTCTTCTTCCGGAATTTGCAAAAGCGCTGACTCTGGCCGATCATGTTGTACTGGCTGATATTTATGCCGCACGTGAAACAGACAATCTTGGTATTTCTTCCCAGGATCTCCAGAAACAGATCCAGGAACTTGGAACCCCCTGCGAATATTTCCCGACTTTTGATGAGATCGAGAGCTTCCTCTTAAAAAGTTGTGCACATGGTGATCTGTTGATAACTATGGGCGCCGGAGACGTTGTAAACATTGGAGAACACCTTCTCGGAAAATAATTATCCACATTATCCACATGCTTATGCACATTTCAGACGTGCCTGGCATGTGGATTTTTTTGTGTATAACCTACTTGACATAATTCAACAGCCAAATCCAACAAATACCGCATTTTTCTTACAAAATTAAGGTTTTTGTTAGTTGCTGATAATGTTATCCTCAAAGTTTTCCACACTATCCACATTTTTCACATGGAAATTGGTGCACAACTTCTGTGAAAATAGACTATTCTCAAGTAAAAGCGGTTGTGCTATAATCCTTTTTAGCATGGCGGACTTTGGGATATCGCCTGAAATATCTGCTGCATTTTAGAAAGGGAGCTGCTGATCATGAGCCTGATTTCACTTCAGAATTCCTCTGAACTGGGGGTAACGATTCTTTCCAATCGCTTTATTGACAATTTCATGCCTCGTGCCAACGGGGAGTTCGTAAAGGTATATATCTACCTTCTCCGGATGGTATCTGCCACTCCTTCTTCTTTCAGCCTGGAGCATATGGCAGACAGCCTTTTCTGCACGGAAAGAGATATTTCCCGTGCACTGAAATACTGGGAAGGTGAGAAACTGATCGCATTAGCCTATACTGCAGATCAGAAGCTTTCCGGGATCACTTTGCTGGAACCTTTTGCTGATACCGGTCATAGAGAGAGCAGCGCTTCCATGGATACTTTCACCGGTTCCGGCAATTCTGCTTCCGTTTCCGGAAACACGGATCCGGAAGTCCCGAGCTCCGCTGATTACATTCTCAGTCTCACTCCTGACCGGATCAAAGAACTTAAGCAAAACGAAGAGATCAGTCAGCTTCTCTATATCACAGAGCAGTATCTGACCAAAACACTGACGCCTACAGAAATGCAGAAGATCCTTTTTTTCTATGATGAGCTCCATATGTCTGCGGATCTCATCGAATATCTGGTGGAATACTGTGTTTCCAGAGGCCGCAAGAGTATGCGTTATATTGAAACTGTTGCACTCGCCTGGGCAAAAGACGGCATCACCACCGTCGAGATGGCACGGGATGCCAGCTCCCGTTTTTCCAAGGATTATTACACGATCCTGAAGGCTATGGGGATCAGCGGCCGCAACCCTGTTGATAACGAGATCACTTACATTGATACCTGGCGCAAGACCTACGGTTTTGATCTGGAGCTGATCCAGGAAGCCTGCAGCCGTACTGTCCTTTCCACCGGACAGCCCAGTTTCCAGTATGCGGATAAGATCCTCTCCGGCTGGAAAAAGAAAAACGTACATACGCTGGAGGATATCCGGCTTCTGGATGCCGCACACAAAAAACGCCAGCTTGAGAAATCTGTTTCCAGGAAGAAGCAGCCCCAGACCCAGCCTCAGAACAGCAACCGCTTCAATAATTTCCACCAGCGTGATTATGATTTTGCGGAATATGAGAAACGTCTTTTAAATAATCAGTAACAGAAACTGGAAGGAGCGCTTTATGCCTTTACAGAATTTTCAATATGATACTATAATGAGAGAATACAGCCGTCGGCAGGCACAGAATCACCGCATTCTGGAAGAACACACAGCCGAAGCCTACGGAAAGATCCCCCGTCTGAAAGAGATCGATGACGAGGTGGCAACTTTAAGTGCCGACAAAGTACGACGTCTTTTAAACGGCGAAGAAAAGGGAACTTCAGATCTGAAGGCAGCCATTCAGAAGCTTTCCGATGAACGGATCACCCTTCTTGTTGCAAACGGCTTTCCCGGAGACTATCTGGAGATGCCTTACACCTGCCCTGACTGCCAGGATACCGGCTATATCGGCAGCCGGAAATGCACCTGTTTTAAAAAAGCTGAGATCGAGCTGCTTTATGCACAGTCCAATCTGAATGAAATTCTCGAAAAAGAGAATTTTGACAGCTTTTCATTTGACTATTATTCTGCTACAATAAAAAACGAAGCCACGGGACTGTCTGCCCTGGAAACAGCCAGACGGGCCTATGATACTGCACAACGCTTTGTGCAGAACTTCGACCATAAATTTGAAAACCTGTTTTTATATGGTGATACCGGTGTGGGAAAAACCTTTCTTTCACACTGCATCGCACGGGAGCTTCTCAGATCCACCCACTGTGTTCTGTACTTTTCAGCCTACGATCTTTTTGATATGATGGCTGCGAATTCTTTTTCCCGAAAAGATACCGGCACAGACGAGGAACTGATCTATGACTGTGATCTTCTGATCATTGATGACCTGGGAACGGAGCTTACCAACAGTTTCGTATCTTCACAGCTTTTTCTCTGTCTCAATGAGCGGATCATGCGCAGGAAATCCACGATCATTTCCACGAATCTGACGCTCAAAAATTTCTCGGATACCTATTCCGAGAGAACATTTTCCCGAATTGCCAGCAACTATCAGATGATATCGTTGATCGGGAAGGACATCCGTATACAGAAAATATTTTTAGGAGGAAATTAAAATGGCACAGGTAAATACAAAAGATTTTTCCACACTCCCGGTAGGAAGACTTGGACTGATTCCCCTTCAGAGCTGCAGCTCATTAGGCGCGAAGGTGAATGACTGGCTGGTCAAATGGCGTGCCGAAAGACAGTATCCTGGAATGGACTCCTTTGCATTCGAGGGATACAAGCGCGATTCTTACATTATTGAAGCCAAGACTCCACGTTTCGGCTCCGGTGAGGGTAAATGTACCATCAACGAATCTGTCCGCGGTGATGATATCTACGTAATGGTAGATGTGACAAATTACAGCTTATCCTATCCAATCGGACCTTACACGAATCTTATGTCCCCGGATGATCACTTCCAGGATATGAAGCGTGTTATCGCCGCTGTAGGCGGAAAAGCCCGCAGAGTCAACGTGATCATGCCATATCTCTATGAGAGCCGCCAGGACAAACGTGTCGGAAGAGAGTCTCTTGACTGTGCCAATGCACTTCATGAGCTGATCGATATGGGTGTTGAGAATATCATCACCTTTGATGCACATGATTCCCGTGTACAGAATGCGACTCCTCTTCATGGTTTTGAGACTGTACAGCCATCCTACCAGTTCATCAAGGCTCTTCTTAATAATGAAAAGGGACTCCATATCGATAAGGATCATTTCATGACGATCAGCCCGGACGAAGGAAGCATGAACCGTGCGATCTATCTCGCCAATGTCCTCGGTGTTGATATGGGTATGTACTATAAACGTCTGGATTACTCAAGATATGTAAACGGCCGTCACCCGATCGCAGCATACGAATTCCTCGGACCAAAGATCGAGGGCAAGGATATGATCCTGATCGATGATATGATCTCCTCCGGTGATACGATCATTAAGATCGCGTCTCTCCTGAAAGAGAAAGGAGCAGGCAGAGTTTACATCTGCTCTACCTTCGGATTCTTTACCGATGGTCTTGATAAATTTGACGATGCTTACAAGAAGGGCTACTTCGACAAGCTCCTTACTACTAACCTGGTTTATCAGTCACCGGAGCTTCTTGAGAAGCCATACTACATCAGCTGCGATATGAGCAAATATATCGCTCTGATCATTGATACGCTGAATCATGATAACTCTGTCAGCCACCTTCTGAATCCGGTAGACAGAATCAAACGCTGCGTAACAAATTACATGAGCGAGCATGAGAAATAAATAAATCATAACGCACGCAAAGCGGCTGCACCTTCTGAGAACGATATAACAGTCTCTCAGAAAGCGCAGCCGCTTTATATTTCTGCAACAGACGGATATCCATGATCCGCATCTCTGTCTGCTTTGCTTTTGATCTTTATGCCGAAATCTTCCTGCAAAAGCTCACATAGGAAGCTTCTGATAGGGAATCCTCTCTTTATCCAGGATCTCCATTTCTCTTTTATGGCAGGTACTTATGATCACCTGTCTGTTTTCTTTATGCAGCCACCTGAGAGCCGCTGCAAGACGTTCTTCATCATACATGCCAAATACATCATCAAGGATCACAGGGAACGGTTCCTCTTTGCAGAAAAGTTCTCCTGCTGCCATACGAAGGGCAAAATAAATCTGCTCCAGTGTCCCGCGGCTCAGTCTCTCAATGGATACGATACGCTCCCCTGTGTTCACAGACATATGCAGTGCCTCATCCATCAGAACCTCCTGATATCTGCCACCGGTGATCTCACTTAATATCTCAGATGTACGTTTTTTCAGACGGATCCCTACCTGATCTGTAATGTTTCCGGAAAGTGCCTCAATAGTCTCCATAGCCATATTCAGCGCCTGGATTTCTGTTTCCTCCGGAGTGATCACTTCTGTGTTTTCTTCACATTCCGTCAACTCTGCCTGCAGGTTCTCCAGCGCTGTATGCTTCTCTTCGTAGTCACTGTCCAGACTGTTCCGGTTCCAGGTCAGCTCCTCATGTCTGGAAAGCCAGCGCTCTCTCTGACGTTCTCTCTTATTCAGCTCCCTGCTGAGCCGTATGCGGAAAAACAATGCCGCTACAGAAATCGCCGCAGTTGCCACGCCTGACAGAACACTGAAAATGACCTGCCCGGAAAAAGCTGCCAGGCAGCCGGTACCGGCGATCCCACCAAGAAGCACAACTGTCAGAACTGCATCTGTCAGCTCCCGCCTTCTTTTTACACGATCGATCCGAAGCTCAAGAAGATCCTCAGTACTCCGCTCTCTGGTACCTATGTTCATCCCATCCTGCTGCTGCATGATCCGCTCACGCTTCTCATCCAGTTCACGGATCTCTCTACGGATATATTCCATATTTGCGGAAATCTTTTCTTTTTCCTTTTCCAGCTCCTTTTTTCGCCGGGCCGCTTCTGTCAGATATCCTTTTCTGGACATTTTCAGCATCTGCATGGCTCGTCCCATGTCAATGGAACTGTCACCGGTTCCCTGGTAGCTGGCCATGTAATTCTGCAGTTCACGTACGAGATCTTTTCCTGTAACGCTTTTCAGCTGTGCCACAGACACCGTATTATCATAAACTGCCTCACTTACATTTCCGAGAATAGTCCCAAGAGCTCCCTGTTCCGCATCTACAAGGCTGCCATCATCTTCACAGAGAAGCTCTCCCAGCTTCTTTTCTTTATAAAAATTCCTGGTAAGACGATACTTCTTCCCCTTGCTTGTAAACCACATAACCCCACCATATTCTGCCGGATTTTCCCATGGTTCATATTTTGTATATGTATCGTTCAGAGCAGCCTTTCCCCGCAGTCTGCGAACGCCGTAAAACATGGAGCGGATAAATGTATGTGTGGTAGTTTTTCCACTCTCATTTTCACCGTAAAGTACGTTGATCCCAGGTGAAAGCTCCATATCCTTGTCCCGGATCTTCCCGAAATTTTTTATTTTTAAACGTCTGATAACCATCTTATGCTATCCTCCTGTGATGCCCCTTATCGCCGGCTACCTGTCTCAAGCAATGCCTGAAGCCCATAATACAGCGCCTTTTTTTCCACGGTATCCATACCCTTTTTGGCCAGAAAATAGCCGATATAATCACCGATCAGAGTACCGCTGTAGCGTTTGTAGAGCTCACCAAGATCATACGCCGGCCAGGATTCATCCACAACATCGGTAACATTTCCGAGACTTTTCAGTTTCTCAGGAATCAGAAGAATATCCGGCGAACGCATTCCCTGAAGAATGATCCTGTAGATATTTCTTCCTCCTCTGCGGAAAATCTGGGATTTTATTGCTTCTTCCAGAGATATCTGTGTGGTTTCCTCGTGAAGTGTCATTACCAGCTGCTGATAGGAACGGCAGGCAAAGGGAACGAACTCTGTACGGATCCTTCCGTTGATCAGTCGTCCCTCCATATATCCATGTTCCCCTGTATCATTCCTGTCAATGGGCTCCAGAGCCCCGGAAAAGGCCGCCTGGTCACGGATCAGGATCTGCGGCTTATGGATATGCCCTAACGCCACATAATCGAAGCCTGACGCCGCCAGAGCTGCTGCACTGAGAGGAATATGCTTCTCATCGCCGCCATGGGCCAACAGAATATGGATTCCTTCTTTCTGGACAGGGGCAGCCTGATCATAAAGTCCGTCTTTTATTTCCCGGTCATAGTAACTCAGTCCATATACATAGACATCAAGCCTGGGATCTTTAACGCAGGTCAGTTCCCGGCTCCTGAAAAATATAACATTGGAATTCCACTCAAACGTATTATAAAAAGAATCTCTGCTTATAAAATCATGATTTCCTGCCATCAGATACACTCTGGTATCCGGGATGGTGGAAAACAGATAATTTACTTCCTTAAGCTCTCTCATAAGAGGCTGGCGGTGGAACAGATCTCCGGATATAAATAGCAAATCCACCGGATCTTCGCGGATGCCCGCAATAACCCGGCGGAAAGTGCTCCAGATTTCTTCCTCCCGCTCTTTGCTCCACGGGCAGCCCCTGTCGGGAACCGCACCCAGATGCACGTCTGCAAGATGAATAAATCTCATAATGTTCTCCCTTGTGTGTCAGTCACACATATCAATACCTGTTGCCAATTTCTCTCTGCTGATCTCAGGAGCACAGAACGTCCTGCTGTGCAAAGTGTTCTGATCAAAGATCGCAGTTCTTTACAGTTCTCGGGA
Organism: Ruminococcus sp. AF20-12LB; assembly: GCF_003478985.1. Lineage (NCBI taxonomy): Bacteria > Bacillati > Bacillota > Clostridia > Eubacteriales > Oscillospiraceae > Ruminococcus > Ruminococcus sp. AF20-12LB. Next base: position 42,653 of record NZ_QUGH01000012.1, read on the forward strand.
ATGGGATCACGTCACGGATGTTGCCCATACCTGTAAGGTACATGACACATCTCTCAAATCCAAGGCCAAAGCCGGAATGACGTGTGGAACCATATTTACGAAGATCCAGATAGAAATCGTAATCCTCCGGTTTCAGACCCAGCTCATCCATACGTGTTTTCAGCTTGTCGTAGTCATCCTCTCTCTGGCTTCCTCCGATGATCTCTCCGATTCCCGGCACCAGACAGTCCATAGCCGCAACTGTCTTTCCATCCTCGTTGAGTTTCATGTAGAATGCCTTGATCTCCTTCGGATAATCTGTAACAAATACCGGTCTCTTGTAGACCTGCTCTGTCAGATAGCGCTCATGCTCTGTCTGAAGATCACATCCCCAGAATACCTTGTAATCAAATTTGTCATTGTTCTTCTCAAGGATCTCAACAGCCTCTGTATAGGTCACATGTGCAAATTCAGAATTAAGCACATGGTTCAGTCTGTCAAGAAGCCCCTTGTCAATGAAGGAATTGAAGAAGTTCATTTCCTCCGGTGCATTCTCAAAGACATAACGGATCACGTATTTCAGCATAGCCTCTGCAAGCTCCATAGCGTCCTGAAGGTCTGCAAACGCACACTCAGGCTCGATCATCCAGAACTCAGCTGCATGACGGGTAGTGTTGGAATTCTCAGCACGGAAGGTCGGTCCGAATGTGTAAATGTTGCGGAATGCCTGTGCATAAGTCTCTCCGTTCAGCTGTCCGCTTACGGTAAGGTTTGTCTCCTTTCCGAAGAAATCCTGTGAATAATCAACACTTCCATCCTCTGTCAGCGGAATATTCTTCGGATCCAGTGTTGTTACCTGGAACATCTCTCCTGCACCTTCACAGTCACTTCCTGTGATCAGCGGTGTATGCACATAGACAAAGCCTCTCTCCTGGAAAAATTTATGGATCGCATATGCGCAAAGAGAACGTACACGGAATACAGCCTGGAAAGTATTTGTTCTCGGTCTTAAATGTGTCATGGTCCTTAAGTATTCAAGACTGTGTCTCTTCTTCTGAAGTGGATAATCCGGTGCGGAAGCTCCCTCTACAGATATCTCTGTTGCCTGGATCTCAAACGGCTGCTTCGCCTGAGGGGTAGCTACCAGTGTTCCCTTGACAATGATGGCCGCTCCAACATTCAGCTTGGAAACCTCTGCGAAATTCTCCATGTTATCGTGATATACGATCTGAAGAGTTTCAAAAAAGCTTCCATCATGAAGTACGATGAATCCAAACGCCTTGGAATCACGAACACTTCGTACCCATCCACCTACAGTGATCTCTTTGTCAAGATACTGTTCACGGTTTCTGTAAATCTCTTTCACTGTTGTCAGTTTCATAATCTATACCTCATTCCTCATATTCAGGATCACACGTCCCTGCGGACCTCCAAACGTCCGTATCGAATTAAGTATAGACTATTCTCATGGTTCGTGCAAGGAGTAATTGCCTTGCCGGACAGAAAAATAGCGGACCACCGAACAGAAAAATCCCGCCTGGCGGAATGTCTCCGGCAGACGGGATTTTTCTGTCTGTTATACCATTAATAATAAGATGCGTTGATACTTCCTGTGTTGAGATAAGTAATGCAGTAATAATAGATCCTCTTGAATGTCTTTGTTGTGTAGTGAAGTCCGTCATCGCCGTCATCCACACCATCATAGCGGGCATTGGTCCCGTAGCCTTTTTTCATAAGTATGCTGTACATATCAATATACTTGTAATACAAAGAAAGGCCGGAACGGATCTTGCTGTTGAATTCTCTTACCTGTGCCTCTGTACGGGCACCTCTTCCTGCTTTTGTGATCATAATGCTGTTGATCGGGTTTACGGACATGTAAAAGAGTTTACAGTTCTTACTTTTCAGTGTGGATGCGATATTGGTCATATAGCTGACATAATTACCTGCATTTCCCAGGTCATTGACACCCAGGTTAAAGATAACGGCGATCGGTTTGGAACCTTCTGTTTTGTCGATTTCTTCTATAAGCTGTGCATATCCTGTATCCCGGAACCAGCTCAAGCCCTTTCCTGGGTTTGCAACAAAAGAAACCCCATTTGTTACAGAACTGCTCATCTGTTTTTTCAGTGTCGCCTGTATTCCTGCAGTACGGGAATCTCCCACAAAAATGACCTTACTGTACATCATACCGATAGCCGGATGAGCCATCTCATCGGAACTGATGTCCTTTTCCAGTGCACGGTTAAATACCGTCGCATACAGATTGGTGTTTTTGCTGATCCGCAGAAGTTCGCCGGCTTCATAATCCGGATCTGTGGAAGAACCGGTCCGTCTGGTCTTAGACCATCCCATAAACGTATAACCTGTCGCATTGGATACGGATGGGAGCTTAAGGTAACCGCCCTTTCCAAGTGTTACTGTCTTCCATACGGTTCCGTTTGCCTTGCGGAGATTTACTTTTACTGATTGCATCTGTACGGAATAATATCTGATATTACCGGAGATTTTAATCTTCGTTCCTGCTTTTTTTGCAGTAGATGCCTTGCCGTTCTTTGCTGTCGACCAGCCAAGATTTACATATCCCGATCTGGACGGAACTGCAGGTAATGTGTAATATGTACCCTCTTCTACTTTTTTCTGCAGCTTCTTATATGCGGAATTGGTGCTTCCATTTCCAAGATAGAAGTTTACGGTATAATACTTACTCTTTCTGCGGACCGCATACAGAGTCATATCTTTTCTGACCTTTACGCTGGCACCTGCTTTATATACTACCTTGCTGCTCCTCTTCCGTGTGGTCCATCCGAGATTCTGATATCCCACAGCCTTGGGTACTGCCGGAAGCCGGATCGTGGTATTTAATGTCACATTCCGTGTCAGTGCAGTATACGTCTTACTTTTGCTGGTACCTGAATTATTATTGAACTTAACGGTATAAACAAGCTTCGCCGCCGACACCTTATGCGATGCAGCCGGCACAAAGATCAGTGCAGCTGCCACAAGTGCCAGCAAAAGCCATTTTATGCGAAGGACCTTACCGGTTTTTTCCCTGTTTTTCATATAAACAAACTCCTCCTGAAATACATATCCATCCCCGGGTGCCTCCGTACTTTTTACAGAGTATTGATAAATCTCATAAATGCATCCCTGCCCTCTGGTGTGCATTTATAAACACCGGCATCCTCCAGTACATGAACAAATACATTGCCCACTTCCCTGCGAAGGACTTCCTGGATATTATCTTTATCAAGTTTCTCATATTTTGGCAGAAATTCTGCAACCCATGCAGCATGTTTCTCGATTTTCTCATTGGAAGCGATATCCCTGCCGCTTAAAATGTATTCTTCAAGAAGCTCCAGCTCTTCTTTCAGACGGGCCGGAAGAACAGCGAGTCCCATAACTTCGATAAGACCGATATTCTCTTTCTTGATATGATGATAGCATGCATGCGGATGGTAAACCCCCAGCGGATGCTCCTCTGTTGTGATATTGTTACGTAATGTCAGATCCAGTTCAAAGGTATCTCCCACTTTACGTGCGATCGGTGTGATGGTGTTATGCGGCTCTCCGTCTGTTTCTGCAAAGATAAATGCAGCCTCATCAGTATATCCTCTCCAGCCTGCCAGTACATGTGTTGCCAGATCGATCAGTCTCTTCTCGTCTTTACTGCGGATACGCAGTACGGAAAGAGGCCATTTTACAATGCCGGCTTCCACATCTTCGTATCCCGGGATCGTCACATGCTTTTCAATCTCTGCCTTTGCCATGGCAAAGGTATAATGTCCGCCCTGGAAATGATCGTGGCTGAGGATAGAACCTCCTACGATCGGAAGGTCCGCATTGGAGCCAAGGAAATAATGCGGGAACAGCTTTACAAAATCAAACAGCTTGATAAATGTATTTCTCTCGATCTTCATCGGAGTATGCTGACTGTTAAATACGATACAATGTTCATTGTAGTAAACATATGGAGAGTACTGGAAGCCCCATGGACTGTCATTGATGGTGATCGGGATGATCCTGTGGTTCTCCCTTGCCGGATGATTGACTCTTCCTGCATAGCCTTCATTTTCCGGACAAAGCAGACATTTTGGATAGCTGCTGGATTTTACCAGCTTGGCAGCTGCGATAGCCTTTGGATCTTTTTCCGGCTTGGAAAGGTTGATCGTGATATCAATCTTGCCATATTCGCTGTCTACTGTCCATTTCTGATCTTTTTTTACGCGATAACGTCTGATATAGTTGCTGTCCTGACTCAGCTTATAAAAATAATCTGTGGCTTTTTCCGGATCTTCTTTATAAGCATCCCAGAATTCTCTCTGTACCTGGGCAGGACGCGGCATCAGACAGTTCATCAGCTTTGTATCAAAGAGATCTCTGTACACAATACTATCCTCGATGATACCCCTCTTTACAGCCTCATCAAGAAGTTCGTTCAAAGTCTCCTCAAGATCAATTTTAGCATACTCTGTCTCCGGTTCTGTATATTCGCTTTCCCCAAAAGTATCCAGAAGAAGATTTGTTGCATAAATTCTTTCGCATTCCGGAGTAATACCACTCTCCATCCCATACTGTACCAATTTTTTAATACTTTCACTTAACATTGCTTTTTCCCCTTTCCTGTCGCACTTTTCCCGGAAAACAGGACCTGTTTTTCCTGTTTTCCGATTTATGCCAAACGGGAACTCCCGTCTTGCCATCCTTCTGTAGCCCCATGGCCTTGGCCTTCATCCGGCCTGCTCTGTAGGCATCACTCTGTGACGTTTTCTATATAGGTGAGAAATACATTTCCGGCACTCTCAAACAGCGCTATACTGTCATTCATTCCATACGGGCTGATCTGTCCTGTTGCCGGATCATAAAGATAGGTATTATATTCATCATAGCCTACGATCACCACACTGGAATTTTCTCCTGTCTTGGCGATCACCGGTCGCTGGGCACTGACCTCATAAAGAACATTGTCAAGAGTACAGCCGGTCAGATCGATCACCGTTCCCATATCGCCAAGGCTATCCTGAAGTTCTTTTTTCTTCCAGTTGGCTGTACGTATACTTTCCGGCACATCCTCTATATTCATCTGAAGCTTTGTTTTTTTGTTTCCACGTTCCCAGACGTATTGCTGCGCACGGTTAAGTACAACTCCAGTCTGCGTATCCGCGCGTTTCACAGCTGCAGCCGGATCGGTATAGATACGGTCAAGAGAACCATATGCATAAACATAATAAAGTTCTCCCTGCGGAACGGTAGTATCCAATGTTACCGATGAGTCTTCAGTACTCTCGATCTTGGAACAAACAAGCAACGGACTGTCTGTCTCCGGTTTCTGGGTCATGGTCAGGCGGATCAGAGTTCCTGCACGGTTTGTAGTGATCAATGCTACATCTATCTGGCTTCCGGATGCTTTTTTGTTATTCATGATATTGTCCTTTTTCTGGACTGTATAAGCATTCCCCGATTTTGCAGAAAGTTCAAACTCCATCATGGTACTGCCAACCGTTACGTTGGTGATATAAAGGCCGTCCTGACGATACTCTTTTTTCACTTTTCCTTTAAAGCTTTCAATGCGGAATGTGCTGATTCCCTCTGTTTCATGTCCGTTGGCATCAGTAAGAATGTCCTCATCGGAAAGGATCCCATATACCAGATCTTCATTCATAAATCCCAGAACTCTCAGATTTTTTCCGCTTTCCGGCGAAATATCTCTTGTTTTCAGAGAATCAAATTCAATTTCCCGGATCTTCCCTGCATCATCTCCGGATTCGATCAGCCATGCTGCATGTGCCTTGGTATCTGACACAACAAAATGATTCTGTTTGATCCCTTCTTCAAGAACCTGTGAGGTTCCTGTCTCAATATCTACCTGATACAGCTTCTGTGCAAACAGCAGAAACAGCTGATTGTTTTTGTTTACATAAGTGAGTGTTCCAAGATCTTCCTTCAGGAACTCGTAAGATTCTGTACTTGGTATGAATACTTTTTCTTCCACCACATTGCGGTCGCTATTGTAGTGATAAACACAGACACCGCTGTATCCCTCGTGAACACCACGGTTCATATAACCGTACAATACAAAGTCCACATCCCCGTTATCTGCCACTCGGATGATCTTGATATCATGTTCGTTGCGCACATATCTGGAATCGTTATCTTCCTCTTTGCGGAAGCTGAAGATCCTTGTGATCTTTCCGCTGGACGGTGCATAAGACCAGAGATCCCCATCCTGCTCAAAAGCAACGATCTTTCCACTGCTGTCTGAAGCATAGGTGACATTCTTGTCACGGACACCCAGAAGCAGGCCTGCATCAGAAACTACCTTCTGAGATGGATCAAATACCTTCGTTGCAGAACGTTTGAAATCCAGCAGCATGATCCTTGTTTCTGTATAACGCATACGATAAAATTCCGTAACATCATAAATTTCGGTTTTACCCTCATCATCCTGTGCGGAAACCTGATAATCCAGCGTGATACTTGCAGTCGTTTCATTGATATCATCGATCAGCGGAACTCCTTCCATATAGAGCTTCGGAGAAAGGGATCCCCAGCTGATATTGGAAAGTCCGGAATTGATGGAAATATTATTGTAATTCGTTCCGCCAGAAGTATCCTCCGCTTCCAGATATCCGGTCAGCGTATCTGCCTGTTCCTTGTCCAGACACTTTGTGGAAAAATCCCTGACAAACTGAAGATACGCTTCTGTATTCAACTGGGTTCTGGAAACCACTCTTGTGTAGTAGTAAACTTCCCCCGCACTGGTATCCAGCGTAATCTGCATGGAATACTCCTGGTTCATGCGAAGGTCACTGCCGATCTCAATCTCTGTACTTAAACAGCCGTTGTCCTCTTTCGTGAGATTCTTGATCTTACGGTTCTCCATAACCTTACTTCCGTCTGAAGTCCGTACCTCATAAGCAAGCCCTGTTACTGTATCAGCATATGGGTTGATCTCAAAAGACACTTTTTTGGTAGTATCCAACGGAGTAATACTTCCCCTCATGAAATCGGTCTGCATCTGCTGTCTGTATCCATACATCTTATTTGCCTGGGTACTTCCGATCTTTACCATAACCTCCGGAAGTGTGGCATCGTTCATATCGGAGCGGTTATCTGTAGACTGGCTGTTCATCAGAAACGAGGTTCCGGCTACTACTGCCACAAAGATCACCAGCAGTATCGCTCCCTTACGTAGGATCTTCATCATGTCATTCTCCCTTCTGTGAGGCTGACTCTTCCGGATAAAGAAGCCTGTCCAGGGTAGGAGCCACATGAAGAGCCTTCATGGTATCCGAAAAACTGTCCCTGCTCTTTTTCTTTCCGGTTTTTACTGCGCGGATCAGAATATTTTTTGGTGTATGTTCCATATCGATAAATTCAAGGAGCTGGGTTTCATATCCTTTGCTTTCCAGAAGCTCGGCACGAAGACCATCTGTGATCAGAGCTGCCATTCTTTCCTTCAGGATTCCATAACGCATAACAGGCTGAAGCATTTCGTTTCGGATCTGACGGTTCAGTTCATGCTGACAGCATGGGACAGACAGGATCACCTGAGCCCCCCATTCCACTGCCTTGGCCAAAGCAAAATCTGTTGCTGTATCGCAGGCATGAAGTGTCACCACCATGTCCACAGAAGAAACTCCTTCATACCCTGCAATATCTCCCTGGTAAAAATGCAGCTTGTCATAACCATAAGATCTGGCCAATTCACTGCAATGCCGTATCACATCTTCCTTAAGATCCAGCCCTATGATGTTTACATCAAAACCCTCCAGTTCTCTGAGATAATAATACATAGCAAAAGTAAGATAGGATTTCCCGCAGCCAAAATCCAGGATCGTGATTTCTCTGTCTTTAGGAAGCTTCGGAAGGATATCCCTGATAAACTCCAGAAAGCGGTTGATCTGTCTGAACTTATCATATCTGGAGGCAACGATCTTCCCATCCTTTGTCATAACTCCCAGATCCACCAGAAACGGAGCTGCCGTTCCCTCTCTGAGAATGTACTGTTTCACCCGGTTATGAGGAGCGATCTTTATCTTTTCATTCTGCGCAGGCCCGTGTTGTTTTGTTTTGATGGTTGCTTTCCCTTTCTTGCTGATAAGGATACTTCCATCCTGACTGCGTCCGGTTGCCTGAAGCTGACGAAATTCCTCCATAGCATGCTCCAGATAAGCGATCATCTCTTCCCTGGTAAAATTCTTATGATAAACCTTCGTCCCTTCTGTCATGGACGCCTGGTAAAAAATCTGGCCCTTCAGCTCCACAGGACGAAGCTTCACCTTGGAAGGTCCCTCGCCAGTCCTGCGGCCACTGACAACAGCCTGTATCAGCTGTTCATTAATCTGTTCTTCTAAAAATTCCCTTATTGTCTTCATCATACTTCCATTATATTCACTTTTTGTTTTATTGTATATGGACAGATGTTGTGCGAACCAGTTTTGGTCGCTTCTGCCGGTATCACAGTATCGTTCATGGGTAAACCGCCATTTTAATACTCAGTGCGAAAACATTTTCTGCACCTTCTCCTCCTGCATCTTCGTCTGGAAATCTCCTGATACACCAGCACTTCGATCAGATCATCCAGGAATCCTCCCGGAATCTCCTGTACACTGGTATCTCCCTCCATCTGTCCCTTCACCTGGTGACAGATGTGATAGAGCATGAAACGATCCGGATATTCATCATACAGCCGGCTTCCCTCATAATCCAGAAGCTGACACTGTGCTTCCGCTTTTTCCTGGATCCTTCGGGCTGTATCCGGATAGTATGATCTCATCAGATCAAATTCCTTTTCCTGTTCTCTCTCTTCATTATAAAAACCAGGACTTCCCTGTGTAGCATAAAACGGATAAAAATCTGGATAGATCATAACTCTTCTGCTGTCCTCTCTCTGCTATCTCTTACAGTATATGCAGAAGAAAAGTGACGGTTCCCTCCAAAGTTCCGATCAAACCATGCGTTTCAGCATTCCCTGGGTCAGACGTACGCTGTGCTCAATTGCAAGCTTTTCAAACGCCGGATAATCCATGTTTGCACTATTATCTGCTTTATCTGAGATAGCACGGATGATCAGGAATGGAATCCCATTAAGAGCTGCTGCCTGTCCGATCGCTGCGCCCTCCATCTCAACAGCATAGGCGCTGAATTCCTTTACAATATTATCTTTTACACCCTGATCGCATACGAACTGATCTCCGGAAGCAATTCTTCCTTCAAAAACCCGGATCTCCGGATTTACTTCCTCGCATACATCATGTGCGATCTTACGAAGGCACTCATCTGCCTGGAAGGAAAATTCTTTCATCTGCGGGATCTGTCCCTTCGGATATCCGAACCCGGTTGCATCCATATCATGATGAAGAACATCTGTGGAAAGTACGATATCTCCAATATTGATATCATTGTTAAGGCTTCCTGCGATACCGGTATTGATCACCGCTTCCACCTGAAAGAGATCTGCCAGGATCTGGGTGCACATACCGGCATTTACCTTACCGATCCCGGACTGTACCACAACTACCTTCTTTCCTTCCAGAACACCCTCATAAAAATCCATTCCAGCTCTGGTAGTAATGGATACATTCTCCATAACCTCTTTCAGTCTTGCTACTTCCTGTTCCATTGCTCCTATGATTCCAACACATTTCATGATCTGTAAATCCTCTCTTTCAATATGATATCCTGCTGAATTTCACATTTTTTCTGTTCAGCAGTGTTTTTTCTTTTTCTACATTGTTCATTATAACAAATTTTATTTTTTATGGAAACTTTTTTTGAGAGATGCTATAATCGATAAATAAATAGAACAGGAGGTAAACAGAATGGTTTATAAGACAAAAGGCGTCTGTGCTCAGGGAATTGAGTTCGAGGTCGACGATAATAAAAAAGTTCACAATATCAAGTTTACAGGCGGATGTTCCGGAAACACACAGGGTGTTGCACAGCTTGCAGAGGGAATGGATGCAGATGAAGTAATCTCCCGTCTGGAAGGCATCCGCTGCGGATTCAAACCAACTTCATGTCCGGATCAGCTTGCAAAAGCCATCCGCCAGGCATTGAACGAAGGCTGATCTCACATAATCTTATTTTGTATATCTGATATATCATCACCCTGCGAAAAATTTCCGCAGGGTGATTTTAGGTTTAGGATAATCTGACAAAATAACTGTCTCAACGTTATTTAGTTAAATGTCCGTTCTATCCCACTTGTCGCACAGTGACTGGATATCTCTTGCAAAACGATCCAGATCTTTATTGGGGCAGCCTTCATTCTTCCGGATCACGGACATCAGGCGACGTCCCATAGCCAACAGCTTCTCATATGCACGGGCAGCCTTGGTTGTTTTCGGCGAAGCAGTTGCCTTTACGATCCGAACCCCGGCAGCCTCATGGATACACCGGTTCTCCAGAAGGTCATATTCTGTTCCACTAAAGGGTGCTGTTGCATCATACCCAAGCTCTTCTTTAAGCCTCTGGGCAAAAATCTCCGTCACCGTATCATCACCATGCGTAACAAATACGTGTTTTGGTTTCGTCTCAAAGGCTTTCGCCCATTCTATAAGTCCGTTTACATCAGCATGACCGCTGATTCCCGGCATTTTGCATATTTCAGCAGCCACCTGCACAGTCTCACCAAACAGCTTCATCGCCACAGCACCTTCCAGCAATGCCCGTCCCGGAGTTCCGATAGCCTGGTATCCAACAAAAAGAATGGTATTTCTGGGATTCCACAGATTGTGTTTCAGATGGTGTTTGATACGACCAGCATCACACATACCGCTGGCGGAAATGATCACCTTGCAGTCCTCATCAAAATTGATAGCTCTGGAATCATCGGTAGTAACGGAGGTCTTCAATCCCTGGAAGGATAACGGATTGATACCTTTATTCAAAAGATCCATTGCTTCCTCATCATAGCAGGTATATGCATTCTCACTGAAGATCGTAGTTGCTTCATTGGCGAGGGGACTGTCTACATATACCGTAAAACCATCATGGCCGTGAACCAGTCCCTGTTCTTTGATCTGTCGGATAAAATACAGCATTTCCTGAGTACGGCCTACTGCAAAGGACGGGATCACCAGACTGCCGCCTCTGTCAAAGGTCCTCTGGATAATCTCTGCCAGTATTGCCGGATAATCCGGACGTTCTCCATGACTGCGGTCTCCGTAGGTAGATTCCATCACAACATAATCTGCCTCCTGGATATATACCGGATCCCTGATCAGCGGCTGATTGATATTTCCGATATCGCCGGAAAAAACGATCTTTTCTGTTTTGTTCTCTTCCGTCATCCAGATTTCAATACTGCTGGAGCCAAGAAGATGTCCTGCATCCACAAATCTTACTTCGATTCCCTCTGCCGGTTTGATGATCTTATCATATGGGCATCTGACGAAGTTCCGGAGCACACCCATGGCATCTTCCATAGTGTATGCAGGAATAAATTCCGGTTTTCCTTCTCTCCGTCCCTTCCGGTTTCTCCACTCAGCCTCGAACATCTGGATATGTGCGCTGTCACGAAGCATGATATCGCAGAGATTGCAGGTTGCCTCTGTCGCATAGATCGGACCCTGATAGCCTTTTGCATACAAGGCCGGAAGATTCCCGGAATGATCCATGTGCGCATGCGTCAAAAGCACAAAATCCAGATCCCCCGGAGACACCGGAAGCTCCTTATTTTCATAATAATCCGGTCCCTGCTCCATTCCATAATCCACCAGAAACTTCCGTCCTGCCGCTTCCAGATAATAACAGCTTCCGGTCACCTCATGCGTAGCACCGATAAATGTTATCTTCATGCACAAGCCCCCTTTTCCGTCCCACGTTCTGAAATTTCCATATCAAAAAAGCCTGAAGGATCTCTCTGTGATATCCGATCATCCAAAAGCGCTGTGATATACAATTTCAAAAAGAAATAATCGATTTTCTGTTTATTAACGGTTTATTATTGTATTTATTATACACGAAATATATGTTTTTTGACAGTCTTTTTGTGAAATATGTTTCTTTTTTTAGGGGGATTTTTTTAGATTTTTTGATATTATTCAGAATTTTTAGACATTCCCCAGCGAAGGTAATGTAAAGTTTACTGGATTTTTTATTTTTTTGGGGGAGTGGCATCGCTGGGGTGGGTGATTTTTTTGTTGATTTGTTATTTTACGAGAATACCGCTGGTTAAGGTTGTGGTTGATTCTTTACTGCCATCCTTGGCTGCATGATAGCCTCGTACACGGTAGTAAGAACCCTTTGGAACAATTACCGTAATGTCTCTAGTCAGATTAGTTGCGTTAGAAGCTGTAAAATCCCAGCTTTTATATGTAGAATAACTTCCATTTATTTTACGTTCCAAATATACACTTAAATATACTTTACTACATGTATGATGACACTGTGTTATTCCTGTAATAATCACTTTATTACTTGCTAATTTTTTTATTGTTGTAGTTCCAAAACTTAAATTATTGCCTCTAAGGACACTGTAAGTCGTATCTTCTGCATAATCTTCATTCGTATCTGTTTCTACCGAAAAATCATCCGATAAGTTCTCTGCCATCGCAGGAACTGCAAATAATATACTACAGCAACATGCTAAAAACAACAGACTTATTATTCTTTTCATTTTCTCTTTCATGTAATGTCTTTCCTCCTTTAAACTTTCATTACACTATATATACGATGCAGAAAAGATATTATCTCATTAAAATTTTATATTTTTAATTAATTTTATAAACTTCTGTTCTTCCATTTGGGATTCTATTTGATAGAACGCTGTAGAACTATTCCAATACGCAACATAACTGGCTTTTTTATCTCCCTTAGCCATTATTTTCTTTATCTGAATACTAATTTCTTCCTCCGGCAATTTAATAGTATCTATTTCTTTTCCATCTAAACTTGCACCACTACTTTTAGTTTCTTTATCATATTTATTAATATATATCGTTAGAATTTCGCTATTATAACTATATTCAAAAAATGCGTATCCAGACTCTGCATTAACTCTATAGTCTTTAAATTTAAATCCTTTAGGTCTTTCTAATATCAACGGTACATTAACACCTAATTCTTCTTCCACGTTATCTATTGCTGTCTGCTCATCCTTCTGCGCTTTCTCATTTCCTTCATCATTTTCAATTGAAATCCTCGTATCATCCCCAACCCAATACCTCACAGAATCAATAAAATAACTCCTGTTCGCCTGGCTGGTCATGCTTGCGGCGAAGATACCGGCTGAGCATACAAGTACTGCTGCCGCTACGCGAGCTGCTTTATGACTTTTCTTTTCGGGCAGATAAACGATTTTTACATTCTCTTTATGATCATCAGTTTTAATACTGTCAGTTTCGTCTTCTTTGTAAACACCATCTGCTTTCAGTCTTTCTACAAGTCTCTGATAAGCAGCCTTTGCCTCCTCTTCTGTTTCTCCATCATCAGGAATCACTCCATCTGGAAACAGGATTTTTTCCATCTCTTCGGTTTCTTTTTCATATTCTTCTGCCAACCATTTTTTCAGTTCAGCATCCCTGAAATTTTCCATTATTTTTCTCCTGTAATCCTATCTTTCCTTGACAATTCCTCCGTTAGAGTTCATATTTAATGATAGTATATGACTATTCAGGAGGAATCCAAATGAAACACATCGTACTTACCGGCGGTGGTACTGCCGGACATGTAACTCCAAATATTGCCCTGATTCCAAAGCTCAGGGAGCTTGGTTATAAGATTTCCTACATCGGTTCCTACGAAGGAATCGAAAAAAAACTGATCGAAGAACTTGGAATCCCATATTATGGAATCTCATCCGGAAAGCTGAGACGTTACTTCGATCTCAAAAACTTCTCTGACCCGTTTCGTGTACTGAAGGGATTCAGCCAGGCCAGAAAGATTCTGAAAGAGCTGAAACCGGACGTTGTTTTTTCTAAAGGCGGTTTCGTTACGGTTCCCGTTGTGATCGCGGCCAAACGTTTAAAAATCCCCGCACTGATCCACGAGTCCGACATGACTCCAGGTCTTGCCAATAAACTCTGTCTCTCTTCTGCATCCAGAATCTGTTGTAATTTTCCTGAGACAGTCGCCAATCTTCCTGCTGACAAAGCAGTTCTTACAGGAACTCCGATCCGCCAGGAACTTCTTTCCGGAAATGCGGAAAACGGTCATAAATTCTGTGGTTTCACTGCTGACAAGCCGGTACTTATGGTCATCGGTGGAAGTCTGGGAGCTGCTTCTGTCAATGATAATGTCCGCAAGATTCTCCCTGAACTTCTGAAGGAATTCCAGGTTGTCCATCTCTGCGGAAAGGGAAAAACCGATGAATCTCTCAACGGTACTGCCGGATACGTCCAGTATGAATATATCCAGGACGAGCTTCCGGATCTGTTTGCCATGGCTGATATTGTGATCTCCCGCGCAGGCGCTAACGCGATCTGTGAGATCCGCGAACTTCATAAGCCAAATCTTCTGATCCCGCTTTCTGCCAAAGCCAGTCGTGGTGACCAGATCCTTAACGCTCGATCCTTCGAACGCCAGGGCTTCAGTAAAGTGCTGGAAGAAGAGGAGATCACAGAAGAAAAGCTTCTGGAAACCATCCGCCAGCTCTATACCGATCGTCAGAAATATACAGATGCCATGGCAGGAAACGGCCAGGTAGATTCCATCAGTAAGATCACTGATCTTATTGAAGAATGCGCCGGAGCCTGACTATATTTCCACAACAGCCATATGAAAACTCTGCCACTCCCTTCCGGGCTGGCAGGGTTTTCTTTTATTCGTATACTTTGCGAAATTCTTCCTGCAGCCAGCGCTTCGCTTTATATATCCTGTTATTGACACCACTTTTCGTCAGACCATATTCTTCTGCAACTGTTTCAACGGAAATCTCCAGATATTTGACCTGAATTAAGATCTCATAATTCATCGGCTGTTCCTTTCGAAATCTTCTCAGCACCATATACATAAATTCTTTCTTCTCTTTACGCAGAAATACCTCTTCCGCATCGACCGAATTCTGTTCTTCCAGAAAAGCTGCAACTTCTTCCTGACAGACAAACTCATGCTTGGAGCTTGATTTCTTTATATAATCCAAAGCCTTATTCATAGATGCCGTCTTGATCAGAGAAAACATCATCTTTTCATTATCAATATTCAGGCCATCCTTTATAGGATACATTTTGTAAAGTACATCCTGACTGACATCATCAGCAGCACTCCAGTCATGGAGAACCCCATACGCATACCCTCTGGATATTTTTCGGTATTTAAGATAAAACTCTTCAAATGTCTGATTGTTCATTTTTCCTCTTTAGTGGCTATTTGTCATTCTTTAATTTTCTTTAAGATTTCATCTCTCACCTCATCGCTGAGTTCTCCGGGTTTCCAGGTTAAACCAACACCATCTCCCTCATATCTCGGAATCAGATGCATGTGAAAATGAAACACAGTCTGTCCTGCGATCTCTCCATTGTTCTGCACAACATTAAATCCATCACAGTTCAGTGCATCTCTCAGCTTTCCTGCCATTTTTTTAGCCAGGATCATTGCTTTTCCGGCAGTCTCATCCGGAAGTTCATAAATATTCGCTGCATGCTTTTTCGGCAGGATCAATGAGTGTCCTTTGCTTGCCGGTCCCAGATCCAGAATCACGCGAAATTCCTCATCCTCATAAAGTGTTGCTGATGGAATCTCTCCATTTGCGATTTTACAAAATATGCAATCTCCCATTATTTTGTCCTCCTTGTTTGCAAAATTATTTTATCTATATTCTTATTTTGTCGTATTTTCTCGAATTTTTCAATACTGTTCTTGTTGATATTTGAAATTTCTGATGTTAATATTTTTCCGAGGTGATAATATGTGCAACGATACTACAGTCAGTAAATTGAAAAACGATTTTCATTATACACTTTCAAAATTTTCACATGAACTCCGGAATCCTCTGACTCTTATTAACAGCGGACTCCAGATGATCGCATCTGCACATCCTGAGGTCAAAGAATATGAGCACTGGGATGATGTTATGGATAATCTTGATTATGTAAAAGAACTTCTTGATGAACTTTCTGCATTTAATAATGCAGGCCATGTCAAAAGAGAAAACATTGACACCTGCTGCTATCTCCGAACGATCCTTTCCTCCATAAAACCTACTCTGGATTATCTGGAGATCACGCTTGAAACAGATATTCCGGATTCATTGCCATCGATAGCTCTTGACCGGATCCGTGTCCGGCAGATGCTTCTGAATCTTCTGAAAAACGCATGGGAAGCCGTTCCCATTCCCGGAGGAAAGATTTCTTTTTCTGTCATTCCGGAAAATTCCGGCATCCGCATTGATATCCGGGATAACGGATGTGGAATCTCAAAGGAACAGCAGGCTGCGATATTTCAGCCATTTTTCACAACCAAAGAATCCGGGACCGGCCTTGGCCTTGCTGTTTCAAAACAGATTGCTCAGGCACACAGTGGAGACATCACGCTTGAGAGTACTCCCGGTCAGGGAACTGTTTTCCATATTTTTCTGGGATGATAAAGAATTACAGCGATCAGGAAACCACTCAACAAACCGCCTATATGCGCTACGTTATCCACGCCTTCACTTGCAAATCCGAAATACAGTGAAAATGCGGCCATGATCAACATCTGCCTGACAGTCAGATCCGCCACTCTTCCTCTGTGCCGTATGATCACATAGATCATACCGCCCATGACTGCAAAAACAGCTCCGGAAGCTCCTGCAGATAAAGAAGTGTTTCCTGCATACATATCAAAAAACAAAGAGAGCATATTTCCGCCCAGACCACCAAATATATAGATCAGAAAAAATTTAATCTTTCCTGTTACCGGTTCCAGTCTCTGGCCAAGCACAAACAGAACCAGCATATTATTGATCAGATGCGGCGCACCAAAATGCAGAAACATACTGCTAAACATCCGATACCACTGTCCCTGTCCCAGGATCAACGGTGCATAAGCAGCACCGCATTCCAACATATGCTGCCCGTTCTCCGAGCCGCCGGTAAATTCCACCACAAGAAAGATCAGCGTATTTATGAGGATCAGTAAAACTGTCACAGGTTCTTTTTTTATTTCTTCCAATTCCGGCCTCTTTTCCACAGCGGTTCCGGAAATATTTCCCGTAACTCGCTGTTATAATCTGAAAATTTGAATTCATTTCATTATTTTAACAGATTTTCATCAGGCGGACAACCTGCGGTCCTATATTAATACGATACAAAACCGAACTTTTCGCTCTGTTATTTCAAAAAAATATAACGGGCCTGTGCAAAATCAACTTCATCCTCATCCTCCAACAAATAATCTTCTCCTGTTTTCAGAAGCTGTCCATTTACAGAAGTCCCATTTCTGGAGTTCAGATCTGCCAGATAATATGCCCCCTCCCTTTTTCGGATCTTGGCATGGATCCTGCTGACAGTTGGTATATTGATCACTGCATCCGCCGCAGTTTCCAGTTTTCCGATCACTGTGATATCTTTTTCCAAATAAATGGTAGCCAATTCCCCCGGTTCCCGGCTCACTAATGTAGCAGGACCTTTGGATGCACCTGCCGAAAGAACTACTGTTTCACCAAATCCATCTGAAAAATCCTCCGCTTTTGTCGGAATGTTTTTTTTGATCTTTTCCAGTTCTTTTCTGCTGTCACCGGCATTGCTCCCTGACAGCGCACCAGATTCTTTCTGATCTTCAGAATATACAGCTGTCTCTTTTTCCGCCGCACTATATTTCTGTTTAGGCACCGGCGTATCCGGTTTTTTCTTTTTTCCACAGACTTTTTTGATCAGAATATAACTCAGCATCCCCAGTATCATTGCTGCAAGAACTCCCAGAAGAAAAATCTCTTTGCTTATTCTTGGAATGTATCCGCCGGCCATTCCTGCCGTAATTCCCAGAAGAAGCACCAATGCTGCACCAAATCCAGCCACTGGCTTCCATATTTTGTTTGTTTTCCGCTTCTGTGAGTCCGCTGAAGCTTTTTTCTGTTTTTCATTTCCGGACACACTGGCTCTCTCCCAGTTTTCCATCTGCCACAGATTATCTTCTTTTTCCTCCTCTGTCATCCTGTTTTCTTCCTGGACCACTGTTTTCTTCTTTTCATATGGATAAAAATCTTCCTCGTCGCTGTTACATATTTTATATAACTCTTCCTTGATGTATTCCAGATGAAAGCTGTCCTCCAGTGCACGTCTGTATACACTATATCCCAGCATGACCGCTTTTCCGTCTTCATGATCCAGCTTTGGAAGGATATACTCCGCAAGACTCTGAAACTGTTTCTGTACCTCCCCATGAAATCCCGGCATATAACAAAAACGGACACTTTTTCTTTCCGCATCCAGATAAATATATTCCGGTTCCAGGATCAGCTGACAGGGATTCAAAAGATACTCGGACATTTCTTCCATGATCTGGATAAAGCCTCCCAGTATCATCTGAAGCGACTCCAGATCCATCTTTTTTTCCTCAAAAAGCGCCGTCATGGAATGCCTGGAAGTTATATCATAATACACCATGAATTTTCCGTCGATTCCCTGTATCCTGCATTGAAGAAGATCCGGCACAGCATTGGCCACGATCATTCTTACCTGGTAAGAATCTGTATCGATTCTCTCATCTCCTGTCAGGATCAGATAATTATGATTCATATCTCTTTTATATTCCGTTCTCATTTTATGGCGTCACCTCTCCCAGCATATCCACAGTTCCTTTTACCTTGCGGATCCATCCTACAGGCCGCAGAGGCTTTGCCTTACCACTGACTTCCAGCTTCCATTTCTGCCCCAGGAATCCGGCCGGTATTTCCAGTCTGTAATTTACTTTCACTGTTTTTCCCGCATTTGTCCGCATGCTAAGATTCTCTCCTCCCAGCAGCCCGATACCTCCCAGCATTCTTCCCTGTGTATCCGCCTTTTCATATATGTTCCCTTTCTTTTTATATCCTTCCATACTGCCGCTGACTGCTGCCTCATAAGCTGCCGCAGTGAGATATGCTCTGTCATGTACAAAAAAATCCAGATACAGCACTCCGATCAGTATCATAAGCACCAGAGGCATGAGCAATGCAGCTTCTATTGTAAAACTCCCCTTTTTTATTTTTCTCACAAAAATATCCCTCCCAAATATCCGATCAGCAAAAACGGTACAAAAGGAATTTCCTCACTTCGACTTTTTTTTAGAATAAGATACTCAATGCCTGAGTAGATTCCGCACAACAATAATGCCCCACCGAGGATCCCTGCCAGTTCTCCGGCTCCTAGCACAGAGCCCATTGTCAGTATCAGCAATCCGTCTCCAAATCCGACCATTCCTCCACTGATCAAAGCGATCAAAATTATAAATACTCCGATTCCCATGGAAATAATCCCTGCCGGCCAGAGAAGCCCCTGCCTGATCCGCCACAAGATCCCGCCTGTCAGGAATATAAAGAGTACCGGTAAACAGATTTCTTTTTTTCGGATATCTGTCCAGGTATTAATTCCAAGAAGTACAGTCATGCAAATTTTAACACTGCTCATGATTTCTCCTTTCAGCCACATCGTCCGCAGGCACTCATTTCATCGGAAACCTCAGTTTCTTTCACCATCCGTACTGATCGTTTCAATGCGCTGCAGCTTTCCCTGTTATGAAAACGGTTACTCTTTTTTGTGATATATACCACTCCAGCCGGTTCCTGCCCACGACTGCACAGCTCACAGGCCTGATACTTTTCTCCATATGCATTTTTTAAAGTTTTAACCGAAGAGCCTGATATCTGCTGAACAGACAGATTCAGATAACTGCACCCCAGTTTTCTGTGATACACACTTCCTGATTCTGTCACATACACCATAGGCTGGCTCTCCACTGTATCATTTCCATTTTCGTATATCACACCATTCCACGTATGAACCTTTACCGTATTGTGAAACCATATTTTAGGAAGCGGGATCAGACCGCCTATGGGTTGATAGGAATATACGTCCGGCAATGTGATCGTTTCTGTACCTGAGCCGCCGGTACCATACGCATACATACCTGCTTCTTTTGCTCTCTGGCACAAGCCGGTCAGATGCTCCGTCTGTACTTTGTAAATATCCATAAAAGAAAGCAGCGTGAGCACTCCGAAAAAAAACAGCGGCAAAGCCATCGCAGTCTCCAGGGTGAGACTTGCTTTTTTCAGAAAGGTGCACAGGGATACTTTTCCAGGAAGCGTTTTCCGGCTTATCGGGGAAAGCAGGAAAAAAGCTCTTCGAGAGCGCCTTTCTCTTTTTTGATCCAGTCTGTTTATCTGATTTTTATCTTCTTTTTCTTCCTGAAAAAGCATCCCTGTGCACCTCTCTTTCTATTCATACGCATACTGACGCGAAACTGTAAATATTTTCCGCCGGTTTGCTTTTACATCTGCAGACGCTTCCAGGGCAGTGATGCAGTGGTCCATCTGAAAACCCGGTCTTTTTCCCTTTTCACGTACAGAGCACTCGATCATATCCATTCCTCTCAGAACTTTATCCTGTTTTCCTTTCGCCATAAGCAGAACCTGAAGATAATCCTCATAAGACATTCCATTCCCTGCATCCTTTCTTGAAGAATCCAGTTTGTCCAGGATATTGGGCAGATTACTCAAAGACAGCTGCCAGTCTGAGGAGTTTTTTATAAGAGGCACATGCCCTCCTGCGAAAAGTTCCCGGACATCCAGAATACTCTCCGCAAATGCCCAGCAAAAGATCAGTGCCGCTTCGATCACTGCTGCCGCCGGCGGGATCAGAAAACCCGATGCAATAGCCAGCGCCAGTGTTTCGACCTGTATCCGTTTTCCACCATCTGAAAGCAGGTACGCCATGTTAACCCCCTGACGGATAACCAGAAGTTTTCCTGCCACGGACTTCAGATTTTCCCGGTCACTGTTCTTCCCTCCAAGAATATATTCCGTCTGATAATTCAACCCTGCCGCTGCCGGTCTTCGATAATTTCCCAGTTTCTTTAGCAGATACTGTCCAAATAATATTCCGGACGTATACGAATTATCGGATTGTATATCCGTATCCAACATTAGTCCTGTCTGGAGCTTTCTTCCGGATGTAAGGCTTTTTCTGTCTGTAACCGCATCCGATATTCCCCGTTCGGATGGTACTACCAGATCAATAAGTCCCATTTTACGGACTCTTCTGATGATTGGAATAGGATTTTCTACGCTTTCATCAACACCGCCGGTAAAATCATCCCCATTTCCTGCATCCGAAAAATCTCCCTGATTTTTTTGTTGCTCCTGTTCTTTTTTTGCTTCTTCGCTTTTCTGTGCGGCATCCGTAATTGCAGAATCATAGGAATCCAATGTTCCTTTATTTTCTGCCTGTTCTCCTTTTTTCTCTGCATCCTCTGTCTTCTTTTCCTGATCCTTCAGTTTTCCGAGAAGAGTCTGTACCCCCTGGCTTCCCAGAGTTTCACGCATATACTGAACAGCCTGCTTGTAAAAAACCTCGCCTTTTCCATCGCTCAGAAGCTGATAACCATTGAATCCGCCCTGGAGAAGCTCCAGTTTCTGACTGTTCTGTTTCAATACAGGTTTCATATAAGTCTGAAAATCATCATATACAGAAGCCATATCCAGTTCTTCTTTTCCACCTGCATACAGTGCAAACAGCTCATAATCTTCCAGAAGCGTTCGGTCATACTGTCCAAACAGGGAGTATAAGCCAATATCCATACTGTTAAGTATCTGTGTCCTGGCAGCTGCCATGCGTACAGATTCAATGCTGGCACACACAAGAGAAAGAACCAGGCTCAAGATCAGAGCCAGAAAGATCGTAATGCTGCCTTTTTTCACATTTCCTGCCAAGGGGTACCTCTCCTTTCCAAAACGGAAATATCAGCAGATATCACCGTTTTTTCTCATTTTCAGATCGTATTGCTTTGTTTTGTGATTTTTGTAAGGATTTTTTTCACAAGTGCTGTAAGCTGTTCCTTAAAGATGATGACCAGACTGATCAGAACCACCAGAATCAGGATGATCTCCACAACACCCACCGCATCCTCCTCCATCGCAAATTCTTTTACATACTTCCACATATTTTCATTTGTCACCTCACATTTCCTTTCTCTGCTCTCCGGTCCTACCCTCCGTAAAAGGAAAGACATGCCGGAAGCATGATCACTGCCATCACCACCAGGAGCATCAGAACCATCGGAAAAAGCAGTTTTGTTGCTGCTGTATCTCCCAACACTCTTGCTTTTCTTTTTCGCTCCTCCCAGGCTTCCACGGATTCCTTTTCCAGCAGATCGGCCAGATACCTGCTTCCTTTCTGGAGGTTCTGGATCAGCAGTGTTGACAGAGTTTTATACTTTACCTGTCCGCACCGTTCTCCAAATCTCCGGTAAGCCTCTGCTTCGGAAATCCCACTGTCCATCTCATAACAGGCTACTTGGATTTCTTCGTAAGCCTCACGTTTTTTACCATCTTCTCTCTTTCCGTAATCCAGCGCTATTTTCTGGAATGCTTTTCTGGCAGTTAAGCCTGCCTGCACCAGAAGGGTAAATTTCATGATCAGTCCCGGATAATCCATCAGCATCTGTTCTCTTCTTTTTATCTGAGCATTCTGTTCTTCCCGTTTTTTTGCAATGACAGCTGCTGCCGCTGCTGCCAGGCCAAGAGCTGAAAGCAGGTTTCCTGTTTTGTCTTTTGGCTGCTCCCATTCAAGATGTTTTCCATTCCATTCATCTGGAAGATAATAGTACTGCGGATCGTTTTTTTTCTGATTATATTGTACGATCATATCCTGCAGTTCTTTCTCGCGCTGCTGTTCTTCGCTAAGTTCTGTTTCCGGTTCTTCTTCGGATCCTTCTGTTTCTTTTTCCGGCACCTGCACATACAGGGAACCAGCTTCTTCTCCGTCTACAGATACTTTGAATTTCTCTTCATAAGCACCTGTCTCCTCTTTTTCCATACGGTATCCGGATGAATAAACCTTATCTCCGCCACTTTGAAATGTCAGGAGCATACCGATGATATTTCCGGTAAGCGCTATCCATATAAACAGTTTCTTTTCTTCCGGATTTCCGGCTTCCGGAGGCAGCCGCCCCATTTTTCCTGCCAGAAACACCCCAAGGATCACCATAAATATCAAAATATGTATCCACATTATCCTCACCTACACTTCTATGTCTACGATCTTCACACCCAGCCAGTAGGACAAGCCATAGATCACCATGCAGACTGTCATGGCACAGATTCCGAAAGGATTCCCATAAAGTACATCCAAAAATCCCGGCGAAGTCAGTTTCAGATAGCAAATGATACCGGCCGGCATGATACTCATAACCATCTGTTCCGATTTCTTTGCGGCCAGCGTTGCCTCGATCTCTTTTTTTACCTCGATCTTATCACTAAGCATTCTGGCTACTTTCTGGATCACCTGCGTCATATCCCCGCCTGTTCTTTTTGCTGTATAAAATACTGCTGCGAAATTTTCAATATCTTCCACTCCGCTGCGTTTTCCCAGATCCAGAAACAGCTCTTCCACCGGAACGCTCAGACGCAGCTGACTTTCGATATACCGAAATTCATCCAGGATATCACTTCCCTTTTCATAAAGTCTCCCCAGATCCTTTACACTGGCACGCACCGCATTCTCCGCGGAATAGCCGGCCTGTACCGCCACATTCATGGCCGTCAGAGCATCCCGGAACTGGTAATTCAGCTCCCTCTGCTGCCGTGCAGTACATTTTTTCCTCTGTAGCTTCAGAAAAAGCACTGGTATTGGAAGCATAAACAGCAATACCGGAAGGCTCTGATAAAACAGATAGTCGGCTGCAGCGCATATGGCAGCTCCCTCCAGAAGATATTTTGCAGTCTCCTTCCCCGTAAAATGATACATCCTGTAATCTTTCCTCGTAGATCTCCATTTCTGATTCTTTCCTTTCCGCTCTTTCATAGTCTGATTCCTGCCCGTTTCATTTTTTCACAATGCAAAAGTTCTCCGGTTTTTACAAGTCCCTTTCCTTCTTCCCAGCGATACAGCGGCCTGGTCTGGATCTCTCCGTTTTCAAATCCACATACTTCTGTGATTTCCAGCAGCTTTCTGCTTTTGTCCCGCATACGCCCAAGATGTACCAGAATGTCTACCCCGGAAGCGATCTGCCTTCGGATCGCTTCCAGGGGAAGATCGATTCCCATCAATGTCATCGTTTCAATTCGGGAAAGCATATCCTGACTGCTGTTTGCATGAAGTGTTGAAAGGCTTCCGTCATGTCCCGTATTCAGGCTCTGCAGCATATCCACTGCCTCTCCTCCACGGACCTCCCCTACAATTATCCTGTCCGGTCTCATTCGAAGGGCTGACCGGATCAAATCTCGGATCGTTACTGACACCGCGCCCGCCATATTGGCCATTTTTGCCTCCAGACATACCAGGTTATCAATTCCCCGGATCTTAAGCTCCGCATTATCTTCAATGGTGATCAGGCGCTCATCTTTTGGAATATATTCTGTAACAGCACCAAGGAATGTTGTTTTTCCACTGCCTGTACCCCCACCGATCACAATAGAATATCTTGCCTGAACAAGTTTTTTTAAAAACTGTGCACATTCTTCGGTGATGCTTCCAAAAGCGATCAGTTTTTCCATTGTGATAGGATCATCCGGAAAACGGCGGATCGTCAGGATAGGACCATTCAGAGCAACCGGATAAACCACTGCATTCACACGTGCTCCGTTTTCCAGCCTTGCATCTACAATGGGCATGGACTCGTTGACAACCCGGTTACAGCGCCCTACGATCTGCTGGATTACATCCTCCAGCTTCTCTTCCGACGTGAAGACCTTATTCCATCTGGTCAGTTTTCCTCCACGTTCCACAAAAATATGATCCGGACCATTTACCATGATCTCCGTAACACTTTCATCATCGATTAGTTCCTGCAGAACATCCAGCTTACGCACAGAACAGAACAGTTCCTGTCTGAGCTCTACTTTCTCCTTCAGTGAAAGAAACAGTTCCCTTGCCTGAGTTAATATCAGTTCATCGATCACCCCCAGGATCTCATCATCGGACAGTTCTCTGGAAACATCCAGCTGTTCCATGAGCAGATCATACATTTCCCGGAATTTTTCTCTGTTCATGACCGCTCCTTTCTCAAAAGTTCACGGATATAATCTCCCAGTTCACTCCATACCAGCTGTTCAACGTAAGCGTCAGAAGAGATCATGTCCATATGAAAGGGCAGGTGCACCTTTTCTGTTTTTTCCAGAATCTTTTCTTTATTCCAGATACGCAGAAGATTTTCGAATTGTGTCACCTTACAAACGGAAAGTGTGTCATTCAAAACCGGCATATAGATTTTTCTGCACATTTCCAGAAGCCGAAAATCCTCATCTGCATTTTCTCCCATATCCAGAATCAGCACTTCATAGGAACTGTGAAGTACGATCTCCTGCAACAGCCGCTCCCAGTCTTCCCAGTCCACGGTCCGGATATCTGAAGGTGTTCTTACCGGCGGTATAAAATCCAGATTGTTTACTGTCTGGATCATTCCGTTCATTCTATGGATCAGGTTTTCATTTCCCTGGCGAACATAATAAAACAGATCACTCAGATTAGCCGGAAATTTTTTCCCAAGAAGTTCCTCAAAACCAGAATAGGATTCCAGATTCAGATAAAGAACGGCACGTTCTTTCGCCAGTATCTGTCCCAGCGCAAGTGCAAAGGATGTCTTCAGACATCTGCCAAGAGGAGAAAAAACACCGATGATCTCCATTGTTTTTTTCAACACAGGAAAAGTTACCGGATCAAGAGATTTCTCTTCTCCATAGCAGGCCATCACCTCCCTTATCACATCTGAGGAAGATTGGTATTTATACACACTTGAATACTGATCCAGTTCCGGAGGATGCACACCTTCTGAAAGAATGATGATCTTTCCGATACCAAGGTCACGGACTTCTTTTCGCATTGCTTTATCGGAAATCAGCAGCAACTCAATATGATTTTCTTTTCCGTATGCAATGAGACTTTCTGCCGTGGTAAATGCCTGGATCTCAAACGGAAGATTCTTTTTCTGGTTCAGATAATCCATAAAATTGAAAGCATAATCCACCTCCAGATCACAGACTGCAAATATGTTTTTCTTCAATACACACCTCCTGCATAAAGCACCGCACTCAAAAATATGGGTACCGTAAAATGAAAGTTCTCCGGAAAGCTCATCCCCTTTCTGTAATAAGGACGTATCTCACCGGTACAGTAAAACTCATTCATATACTGATATAAATAAAGGAATCGTCGGCGGATACCGCCTGTAGAAATAAGAATTGCCAGAGAAATGCCTGCACCTGCAAGCAGAGAATAAACAATACATTCCATAACTGTCCGCGGCCCCATGATCCCGCCAAGTGCGCACAGAAGCTTGATATCTCCGGCGCCGATCATATGGAATATGAAAAGGATTCCCAAAAGAAGCACCGGCACAGCCACTCCCGCCAGAAAGATCACTCCACCTTTCGGCCCGTTTTCTGTGATCTGGATCAGGAAACCGATCATAAAAGAAAAAAGGATCCATCCATTGTCTACAGATGCATCTTTAAGATCCATCCAGACCGCCATCGCAGATATCACCACGGATAATTCTCCATAAAGAAACATACACGCCCCCTTTCCTTCTTAAAATATATGTTTATTCAGTTATGATAAAAATGGGATTTCCCGCCTGACCTGGCGGTGATCGATACCAGAAGATCTCTGGTGAAATTAATTATAAAATTTCAGGAGCATTTTGTCCAGCATTTTCGTTCGACAAATTCTGACACGAATTTTGCTGTCATCTGCTCCTGAAATTCTTTTTATCTTTTTATTTTTTATCTCTTTATCTTCTATGATCTTATCGGATCTTTACTCCGTCCTTGATCACTGCTTTCAGTTCGAGATCCTGATCCAGCAGTACCACATGAGCTTTTTTACCTGCTTCCAGAGATCCGTACTGTTCTTCTACCCCAAGGCTTCTGGCCGGATTTATGGTCGCGCAGGCCACGGCTGTTTCCAGCGGAAGATCCATCTTTTTAACAACTGTACGCATACAATCCATCAGATTTGTGGCAGATCCTGCGATCGCACCATCAGATACCAGCGTGGCAAGTCTTCCCACAACCTTAACATCCAGTCCGCCCAGTGTATACTGACCGTCCGGCATACCGGTAGCTCTCATACTATCGCTGATCAGGATCATCCTGTCAGCTCCCATCATCTGAAAGGTGGCCCGGACAACAGACGGATGGATATGGATCCCGTCACATATGATCTCTGCCATAACATCCTTATTATCAAAAACAGCACCTACGACGCCTGGTGCACGATGCGTAAACGCAGGCATTGCATTATACAGATGGACTGCATGGTTTGCTCCTGCTCTGCATGCTTCCATTGCTGTATCGTAATCTGCGTTGGTATGTGCCAGAGAAATATTGACCCTTTCATGAACTTCCCGGATAAATTCTGCTGCATGTTCACTTTCTTCAGGTGCAATCCCTATAAATTTTACCAGACCTTCCGAGGCCTTTAAAAAACGGTCACAGATTTCCACATTGCATGGAAGGATATTTCTCGCGTCCTGTGCACCTTTTTTCGCCGGGCTGATAAACGGCCCTTCCATATTGATCCCCAGAAAATCTGCCTTACGGCAGTCCTTTGTTTCTTTTTTATATTCTGCAGCTGTATGGAGGATCTGCTCCAGTTCCTCTACCGGCAAAGTCATGGTAGCTGGTGCAATCGCTGTAACTCCTACCGATGCCTCATATTCCGCGATCCTTCCAATCGCATCTTTGTCTCCGTCGCAGAAATCATCTCCCTTGCATCCATGAAAATGCAGATCGATCAGTCCCGGAATGGCGTAGCAGCCTTTTCCGTCCATAACGTCCCCGCTAAGCTGCGGCGCATCCTTTTCTTCATAAACCTGTCGGATCTTATCCCCATCCAGGATAATCCCGCCTTTTACAAACGCTTTGTCCGGTGTAAAAACATACACATTATCAATGATCATAGTAAAACCTCCCAAAATCCCCATTTGTGATCATAAACAAAAAAGCAACCAGAAACATGTTCTGATCGCTTTCAGTTAATAGCCAGTACGGGAATCGAACCCGTGTTTCCGCCGTGAGAGGGCGGCGTCTTAACCCCTTGACCAACTGGCCATATTCTTTTGTTTCTGTCGTTTGATTTTGTTTTTTGTTGTTTCCCTCAACCGACTTCGTTAGTATATAACACTTTCTTTCAAAATGCAAGTACTTTTTTTAATTTTTTTAAAAAATTTTCATGTTTTTCACGTTTATTCGTTTTTTACCCATTTTCCGATATTTCGTACGCTTGACCACTGCTGGTGTAAGTGCTACTATCAAAGCACCAATACCAAAATAATCAACTGCGGATAATGATCCACCCGGTATATCAGAAAGGTAATACTATGGAAACAACGATCAAAAAAATCGAAGATATGTCACTGAACGCATGGCCTTCCCATAAAATGGAACTTTATGACGGATGGATCTTACGTTTTTCTTATTTTTATACACACAGGACCAACAGTGTGGAACAGTTCGGAACCTCCACACTTCCATGGCGCGAAAAAATCCCCTACTGCGAACAGGTCTATAAGCGTCTGGGAACTCCTGCGATCTTTAAGATCAGCCCCCTTGTATCCCCGGATTTTGACTATATGCTGGAAAACAGAGGCTATTCCGTTCAGCACATAACAAATGTTATGACTGTAGACCTGGACAGTGCCGTTCTGGATGCGCCTGTCACTGATGTGCTTTTTTCCGATGAAATTCCGGATTTCTGGATTCACAGCCTTTTTGACCTGAAAAGAACTACAAATCCGATTCATCGAAGCGTCGTTCCTTCCATGTACCGTGCCATTCTTAAGGAAACTGTCTGCGCTTCCATAACAAAAAACGGCGAGATCATTGCCACAGGTCTTGGGATCCTGGATCGCGACTACATCGGTATCTATGCCATTCATGTGCGTGAAGATTATCGCCGCAGAGGATATGCCCGTCAGATCTGTACCGGTCTTCTCAATGAGGGCAAAAAAAGAGGCGCCAGCCACGCCTATCTTCAAGTGGTAAAAAACAATGCTTCCGCAGAAAAGCTTTACAGCTCTCTTGGATTTCAGTATTTCTATACCTACTGGTTCCGTGTTCAGCCT
Source organism: Ruminococcus sp. AF20-12LB (assembly GCF_003478985.1). Taxonomy (NCBI): domain Bacteria; kingdom Bacillati; phylum Bacillota; class Clostridia; order Eubacteriales; family Oscillospiraceae; genus Ruminococcus; species Ruminococcus sp. AF20-12LB. The sequence goes on from NZ_QUGH01000012.1 coordinate 71,816, forward strand.
GTAGGAACACGTTTTCAGTAAATGCATGGATTTTCCGTAAATCCCTGTAGAAATCAAAAAATCTTTTTGCTATAATACCCTTAATATGTATAAAATCTTTCCTGCCTTCATATACTGATCCTTATCAATCGATAAGGAGACTGATCCGATGAACGATCCGCAGGAAAAAAACACCCAAAATCCCTATCATATTTATTACGATAATTATCTGGATACCAATGCCTGTACTGAATGCACGGGTCTGATCAACCATGGAATCGACAGCCGTGAGCAATGGGATTCTTTCCGCCAGATCTTTAACTTTATACCGGCGTCGGAAAACCATGATCTTACAGATAAACAGGACTGACCGTTATCCCGGGTCGGAGGACACAAATGAAAAAACTGTCTGCTGCATGTATGATTCTCGGCCTTTCCCTTTTTGCGGGAGGCTGCAGCAATGATCAGATCGATGATCATATTATTTCTCTTCAGGATAAAATTTCAGACGTTACTGCTTCAGATTCCACAGAACAGGAAGATCAGGAGCCTTCCACGGAAGAACGTGTTTATATGGATGAGCTTACCGGCACACTGCTGGATTTTGACGGTACACACCTGACGATTTCCAGCAATGGAGAAACCTATGTATTTGATGTTTCCCAGACAAGACTTGAATGCAAATACGGCGTTGTATCCAGTGATCAGGTCAGTGTGATCTACCAAGGACAGCTTTCCGGAACCGATATCAGCACCATTTCTCCCATCAAAATAACCGACAAATATCATAATGAAACTCCTCTGGAGGACCGCACTTTAAAGGGCAAAGTGAAATCACTCACCTCCAATGCCCTTGTGATAGTCACAGAAAAGGGAAATACTGTAACCTTCCCTGTCACCGGTGTCAGACAATACTACAAAAAAGGCTTCAAGGCCGGCAAGTGGATCTATGTCCATTTTCGCGGTAAATTCATCAACGAAACCCTCGTGAGTGACAAGCAGTATGACGGCAGTTTCACAAAAGTGATCAGTGTCTCCGATACGGATCCACTGAAAGTACCTGCAGCAACTCCTACTCCTTCCCCCGAACCGAAGAAAAAAGAGCAGCATCTCCGTGCAAAGATCGTAAATGTCAGCACCGGCACAATGACTGTCATTCCGCAGACCACAGGCTCGGAACTGACTGTTTCACTTTCCTCCGTTCCTGTATATTTCAAAGGAGGAATGGCTCCTGGATCTTATGTAAACATTATCTATACCGGTAAATTTAATGGTGAATCCACCAGCGGCATGAAGATCCGTGGAATCACCGGGGAGGATCCGGACATACTTTCAGTACGCAACATTACTTCTACTGTAACCGGCACGATCCTGGGCACAACCGCCAATACCGTGCTGCTCCAGACATACGACGGCGTAAAGATCCTCTGCAGCCGTGAAAACGTTCCGGACCTTTCCTCAAGCGGAATGGAAGAAGGTGCCGATCTCCGGGTTACTTTCAACCCTGCGAAATCACGCACCTCCAATATTTATACCTGTATTAAATTCGAAGACCCGTGACGGAAGATGGTGCGGATCCTTTTTTCTCCATCTTCCATCCAGCTTCGTACTGCCTGCGTATCACCCAGTATATCAAAAAAAGCTCTGCTTTCATCCTGTACACCCTGGCCGTGAAGAACCTGATATGCACCGGCATCGCTTCCTACTGCCACATGAACCTTCTTTTCAAAAGCTTTCTTCAGATTCTGCTCGCCTGTCTTTATAATAGATGCAAGGATCGTATCTTCAAATCTGCCGCAGCCTTTAAGATTCCGCACAGTTACAAGTGTCGGAACCCACACGCTTTCACTGTCTGCCAGTATGGAAATCGTCTCATCATCCATATAGTTCCCATGCTCAATACTGTCAACACCAGCCTCTACTGCTGCCTGTACGCCATAGCATCCATTTGTATGGCTCATCACGGCAAAGCCCTCTTCATGAGCAATATGTACCATTTCTTTCACATCCGCTGCTGAAAGCGGCGTTCCCGTAATTTTCCCGTGATCTGCAAAATCCAGAAGCCCTGTAGTCATGATCTTGATAAAATCCGCACCTTCAGCGGCAGCTTCCAGAACTCTTCTGTGATATTCCTTCATGTCTGAGAAGCTTTTTCCAACGATCTTCCCATAATGGCCCTCTTTATAAATGGCAAAAACCGGTGTGCGATAGTCAATTTCATATTCCGGAGCCAGTCTGGAAGCCCGCTTTGACACACCGTAATGATCTCCTCCGTCTCTCACAAAACGGATTCCTCTTTTCCGGTATTCCTCAAGATGAGCACGGATCAGAGCATCCCGGGGTCCGTTTTTCTGTGTCTCAACGGCTTTCCGGTAATCATAGCCATTGAGAAATATATGTGCATGACATTCTCCAAACATTTTCATCACTGCTCAAAAAAGTTTCGGATCTCTTTCTCAGATGCCTGCACCGACCCCTGTACAAAAAACGGCTTCCCACCTCCGCGTCCATTTAATTTCTCATTCATTTCCTTTGTAAATCGGCGAAGATCTCCGTCCTTTTCACCCATTGCATATTTATAGCTTCCATCTGCATTTCTGGAAAAAACCGCACAGCAGCCCTGGCAGGTCTGTGTCACCGCATCTGCAAGCTTCCGCACACTGTCTGCATCCATTCCATCCATAAAGATGAGAACGCTTCCGCTTCCTGCATAACGCTCTGCCTCTTTCCGGCACATGTCGTCTACCAGCTGACCAACCTGTCCTTTCAAGCGGAAATTCTCTTCCTGAAGACGTTCCACTGCCTGCGCAGTCTTATCCATTTTTGCAGAAAGCTTTACAGAAATCTGATGGTTCTGCTCGTTGATCATATTCAGATAATTCAGAACACGTTTTCCGCAGATCATCTCAATACGGACACCTTCACGGAATTTTTCCACGGAAAGGAGCTTCACCATTCCGATCTCTCCGGTATGTGTCACATGAGTTCCGCAGCAGGCACAGATATCCACCCCTGGAAATTCTACGATCCGCACCTGACCGGTAAGCTCTTTTTTGCTTCGGTAGTCGATTTTTTCCAGTTCCTCCGCTGTAGGATATATGATCTTTATCTGCGTATCTTCCCATATCTTTTGGTTTGTTTTCCGCTCGATCTCGGCAAGCTGCACCTCATCCAACGGGCCATTCAGATCTATGGTAATGGTATCGCTCCCCATATGAAAGCCTACATTATCATATCCGTAAGCCTCATGGATCAGTCCGCTCACCATGTGCTCACCGGAATGCTGCTGCATCAGATCAAACCTTCTTACCCAGTCAATGCGTCCCTGTACTTCTGTTCCGGCTTCCATCGGCTGATCTGTATAATGGAGAAGTTCTCCCTCCTTTTCATGCACTTCCTTTACTTTCACATCGTTGAGATATCCGGTATCGCTTGGCTGTCCGCCGCCCTCCGGGTAAAAAGCACTCTCATCCAGAATGATATGAAAGCCTTTTTTGGCTTCTCTGCACTCCAGGACTTTGGCTGTAAATTCTTTTTTATATACATCTTCATAATATAAGCGTTTCGTCTCTGTCATTTGTCTCATCCTTTCTGCATCTCTGCTTTGACGACTTATAGTATAGACCAAATTTTCTCTCCCCGCTATATAAAAACGGCATTTATCCAATGATTTACATATTTTTCCATAAAAGCTGAAGTCTTTCCTTCAGGTTCCGCGTTATAATAAATGAAACGGGAAGAGAAGGGAGCTGATTGCATCACACGGGAAGAATATCTGGAATATCTGATACATACATACCAAAATTTAATATTTTCCATTTGTCTGAAATCGGTGGGCAATCCCTTTGACGCCGAGGATCTGACACAGGATGTTTTTCTTTCCGCCTACAAAAATCTCTCCCGTTTTGATGGCACCTACGAAAAAGCCTGGCTCAGCAAGATTGCAGTCAGAAAATGTCTGGATCATCTGAAAGCAGCCGGCAGACGTACCATTCCCACAGAGGACACCTATTTTGAACAGCTCCATGATAAAGAGTTTTCCCCGGAGGAGGCATTTCTGGACAAAGATTTCAAGGATCGGATCCGACATTTATGTTCAGCGCTAAAGAGCCCCTACAGGGAGGTTGCCATTGAGCATTTCTGCGAAGAAAAAACCGCCGCAGAAATTGCAAAAGCGCAGAATAAAAATATCAAAACAGTACAGACGCAGATCTACCGGTCCAGATCTATGCTGAAGGCACTGCTGGAAAGGAGTGATTAGATGCACATACCACAGGATGAATTCCAGAAATTCCAGAACGGAACCATGAATACGGATGAAATGATCCGTTTTCTGGAGCATATGGATCAATGTGATTTCTGTCTGGATGAACTTCTTCAGAATGAGGATGCCGCTTCTGAGTATGCTCCATCCTATCTGCAGGATGAAATTCTGAAAAAGGCAGCTTCTCCGGAAGTTCAGGCTTCCAGAAAAATACATGAAACTGCTTATTGGATGAAGCTTCTCTGTGCAGGCTTACGGACTGCCGTAGGTATGGGTGTTGCGCTGATCATGCTTTTTTCTGTATCGCAGACAGATTTTACGGCTCTTCATCCTTCACCGGAAACAAAAGTTAAGATTTCTTCATCCCTTGACATTGGTTCCGGCCTGAATCAGCTTTCCAGAGAGGTAGGTTCCCAGCTCAGTGAACATTCTCAGAAGATCAGTAATAATCTGAATGATCTTACGAATAAAATTATAAACGGAGGCAAGTAAATTTATGAAAAAACAAAAACATGGTTTCTGGGTATTTATCTTTTCCTTGATCCCCGGTGCCGGGGAAATGTACATGGGATTTAAAAAACAGGGAATCAGCATTATGCTGCTGTTCTGGGGATCGATCGCACTGGCATCCATAACCGGCCTTGGATGGCTGGCCATGTTTCTCCCGGTAATATGGTTCTATAGTTTTTTTAATGTCCATAATCTGAAATCCCTATCAGAAGAAGAATTCTACTCTGTAGAGGATAATTACATTCTTCACATGGATCAGCTTTCCGGTGATATGGGAAAATTCTTACAAAAGCATCAAAGTGCAGCTGCATGGGTCCTGATCCTGCTTGGTATCTGCATCCTGTGGAGTCGTTTCACAAGTCTTTTGTACCTCATTGTACCGACTAATATAGTCGACTATGTATACAATATCTGCAACAGCCTTCCGCAGATCATCATTGCTGCAGGTATCATTGCTGCAGGTATTTATCTTCTTACTCAGCAGAAAAAGAAGCTGAAACAGGAAACCGAAACAAAAGAAGAGCATTACTGGGAACCCTATCGTCCATATCAGCAGCTGACAGAAAAGCCTGTTCATACTTCTGATAACTCCGACAAAGATACAGCATCTGAAGCTTCTCCCATTGCTGATCTGGAAAATACCGATTCTGATTCTGCTTCATCCACAAAATAACACAGAGAAAAAAAGATCCACTGTCAGTTTCCTGACAATGGATCTTTTTATATGATTTAAATTTACTGCTTATGTGTTACCTTAAGACGTGTCATTGCTCTCGCAAGAGCCAGCTGACTCCTGTGGTATTCCATAATACTCTGTTTCTGACGAAGCTGCTCCTCTGCACGATCCTTCGCTTCCTGCGCACGACGGATATCGATTTCCTCGGGGCTTTCTACACTGAGACAGAACAGCTTGGCACGGTTATTGATCATCTCAACAAATCCGCTGCTCACAGCAAAAACATGTGTATTTCCATCTGCATCCTCAAAACGCATCTCACCTGGAATAATGGTTGCTACCACATTCGCATGATGAGCAAGAAATCCCTGCTCACCATCCACTGCCGGGATAATAAGCTTCTGAGCACGTCCTGCATAAGCCAGTTTATTGCTGGCATATATTTCCAGGCCAAATGTCTCACTCATAGCCGCTCCTTACTGCCGGTTCTCCTCGGCTTTTGCTTTTGCAATTACATCATCAATGGTTCCAACATTAAAGAATGCGTTCTCCGGATACTCATCCATTTCACCGTCAATGATTGCCTTGAAGCCACGGATCGTCTCTTTCAGCGGTACATATTTACCTTTGATACCGGTGAAGTTCTCAGCTACATGGAACGGCTGTGAAAGGAACTTCTGGATCTTTCTTGCACGAAATACTGTCTGCTTATCTTCCTCTGAGAGCTCCTCCATACCAAGAATAGCAATGATGTCCTGCAGCTCTTTATATTTCTGAAGAATCTCCTGTACTCTACGTGCAACCTCGTAATGTTCCTCACCAACAATATCTGCCTCCAGGATACGGGAAGTAGACTCAAGCGGATCTACAGCCGGATAAATACCCTGCTCAACGATCTTACGGGAAAGAACCGTTGTCGCATCCAGATGAGCAAATGTTGTTGCCGGAGCCGGGTCAGTCAGGTCATCGGCCGGTACATATACGGCCTGTACGGATGTAACGGATCCTTCCTTGGTAGATGCGATCCTCTCCTGAAGCTCACCCATCTCAGTTGCCAGTGTAGGCTGGTATCCTACTGCGGACGGCATACGTCCAAGCAGAGCGGAAACCTCAGATCCTGCCTGTACAAAACGGAAGATATTATCAATAAAAAGAAGTACGTCTCTGTGCTCCTGATCACGGAAATACTCTGCCATAGTAAGTCCGGTCTCCGCAACACGCATACGTGCTCCGGGCGGCTCGTTCATCTGTCCGAACACTAAGGCTGTCTTCTCAAGAACACCTGATTCCTTCATTTCTGTCCAAAGGTCATTACCCTCACGGGAACGCTCACCGACACCGGTGAAAATAGAATATCCACCATGCTCGGTAGCGATATTCTGGATCAGCTCCTGGATAAGGACTGTCTTACCAACACCGGCACCACCGAACAGACCGATCTTACCACCTTTTGCATATGGAGCAAGAAGATCGATAACCTTGATACCTGTTTCCAGGATCTCAACTGCCGGTTTCTGCTCTTCAAATGAAGGCGGATCACGATGGATGACCCAATGCTCCTCACCGTCCAGGGAATCACCGCCATCTACGGTATCTCCAAGAACGTTGAACAGACGACCAAGTGTTTTATCTCCAACCGGAACCTTGATACCGCTTCCGGTAGCTGTTACTTCTCTGTCTCGCTGCAGGCCCTCGCTGGCTCCCAGCATGATGCAGCGCACGATATTATTTCCAAGGTGCTGGGACACCTCCATAACGCATCTCTTACCGTTGTTCTCGACTTCAAGGGCATCCTTGATATCCGGAAGCTGTCCGTCTTCAAAAACAACGTCTACAACAGGTCCCATAACCTGTACGATCTTACCTTTATTCATAGTCATCACTTCCTTTTTTGTGCTTTAGCACCGCTGATAACCTCTGTGATCTCCTGCGTGATCGCAGCCTGACGTGCTCGATTATACTGAATGGAAAGATCCTTCAGCATCGCCCTCGCACTATCTGTAGAGGACTGCATTGCTGTCATTCTCGCACTGTTCTCACTGGCATATGCCTCTACAAGACATCCATAGATCACACCTGTAAGGTAGTTGGGGATCATAGTATCCAGAAGTACATCTGCAGACGGAGATAACACGATCTCCTCCTGATAAATATCTGCCGGAATCTGACCCACTTTAAAATCAGCCTTTTTCAGCGGTAAAAGCTGCATATTCACATTTTCCATTGCCATCGCATTCAGCATCTGTGTATAGACAATGTGAATTTCATCCAGCTCTCTTTCCAAAAACGCACGTACGATCTCATCTGTGATAAGGCGTGCTCTGTGCATAGTCGGCTTCTGCACGGTATAATGAAAACTGCCGTCCATATCCACATCTCTCTTGCCGAAATACTGACGCCCTACCATACCAAGGACATACAGCTTGTGATGTCCCGGTACCTCTTCCATGAAATCTTCTGTCATTTTCTGTACATTATGATTGTATGCACCAGCCATACCTTTATCACCTGTAATGACAATGGTACCTACCTTTCTTTCATCCTTCGGAACAAGATGACGCTCACTGAAGAAAGGATGCTGGATATCCGGCATATGACGGAGGATCCTGGCAATGGCGGCCTGCATATTATAGAAATATGGTTCCGTATCCTGCAGGATCTTCTTGGCCTTTTGCATCTTGGAAGAAGAAATCATGTACATCGCATTGGTGATCTTCATGGTGTCCTGAATGCTTTTCATACGAGTCTGTATTTCTTTTGCATTTGCCATATCAACACCTACCTGCTCTTATCTCTGAATTCTTCTGCCGCCTTTACGATTTTCTCTACAAGCTCATCAGAGAGCTGCTTTGTAGTCTCGATCTCTTTGCCGATCTCAGGATATACATTATCAAAGTACTCCAGAAGATCCTTCTGATATTTCTTGATCTCTTTCTTTTCTACATCTACCATCAGCTTGTGAGTCGCAACGCAGAGAGTAATTACCTGCTGATGAAGACTTAACGGGCTGCAGAGCGGCTGTTTCAGAAGCTCCATCAGACAGCTTCCGTATTTCAGCTGTGCAGTTGTAGCCTCATCCAGATCTGAACTGAACTGGGTGAACACTTCCATCTCTCTGTACTGTGCCAGGTCGATACGTACACTACCGGAAGCTTTCTTCATAGCCTTGGTCTGTGCAGCACCACCAACACGGGATACGGAAAGACCAACATTGACTGCCGGACGCATGCCTGAGAAGAACAGATCACTTTCCAGGAATATCTGACCATCTGTGATGGAAATTACGTTTGTAGGAATGTATGCAGATACATCACCGGCCTGTGTCTCGATGATCGGAAGTGCCGTAATGGATCCGCCGCCTGCCTCTTCACTCAGACGGCTGGAACGCTCCAGAAGTCTGGAATGAAGATAGAATACGTCACCAGGATATGCCTCACGTCCCGGAGAACGCTCAAGCAGAAGTGACAATGCACGATATGCCACTGCATGCTTGGAAAGATCATCATATACGATCAATACGTCTTTGCCCTGATACATGAAATACTCTGCAAGAGCAGTACCAGCGTAAGGAGCAATATACTGAAGCGGTGCACAGTCACTGGCTGTTGCGGAGAATACAGTTGTATACTCCATTGCACCGTATTTTTCAAGATTGGAAACTACCTTTGCAACGGTAGAAGCTTTCTGTCCGATGGCAACATAGATACAGATCACATCCTTACCTTTCTGGTTGATGATCGTATCTGTTGCGATGGATGTTTTACCTGTCTGTCTGTCGCCGATGATCAGCTCTCGCTGTCCACGGCCGATCGGAAACATGGAATCAATGGAAAGGATTCCTGTTTCCAGAGGTACAGTTACAGACTTACGATCGATGATTCCAGGAGCCGGGTTCTCGATCGGGCGGTATTCCTCTGCCTGGATCTCTCCCTTTCCATCAATAGGCTCACCAAGTGCGTTTACGATTCTTCCGATAAATTTATCACCTACCGGAATACCTGCCTGTTTGCCAGTTCTGGCAACCTTGGTGCCTTCCTTGATTCCTGTATCCTTTCCGAAAAGAATACATCCCATGCTGTTGGCACGGACATCCTGTACCATACCTTTCAGACCATTCTCGAAGGTCACAACCTCACCGTACATGGCATGATCGATACCATAAACAGTTGCGATGCCATCTCCCACGGAGATGACAGTGCCTACTTCCTGGTCCTTGCTGATTTCGTCATAGTTCTTTATTTCTTCCTTGAGAATCGAAATGATTTCATCTGGATTTATTGCACCCAATTCAATTTCACCTCCGGGTTAATTTCTGTTTCAGTTTCTTATAACGTCCGATGAGGCTCCAGTCGTACTCACGATCTCCTGCCCGGAGAACAAATCCACCTACAAGGCTTTTATCCTCTGTAAGGGTAAGTTCCACTTCTCTGGCAGAAAACTGGCTACGGAGAAACTCCTTCATCTTATTTTCCTGCTCTTCGGCAGGACGTGTTACATAAAGAAGCTCTGCCTTGAGAATTCCTTTCTGTTCCCGGCTGTAAGCATCATAAGCTTCAAGGATCTCTCCGATTCTGTCAATCTTCTGATACTTACACGTTACTTTAAGAAAACTCTTCATTTCCTGCGGAAAAATCCGCTCTATTACCTGTTCTTTTTCTTTGAGGGAAACAAGTGGATTTTCAAGCATTTTACCTATCTCAGGTGTATTCTTAAAAATCTTTCCTGTTTCGCAGATTGCCTCCCCCGGGACAGAAAGACCGTATAATGCTTTTGCATAATTAATGGACGTCTCTGTCATGAGGATCACCTGCTCCTTCTAAAAACTGGTCATATAGGGACATATCCTGTGCTTCGTCGTTCTTTTTTCCCATGATTCTGGATGCTGCATCCATTGCCAGCTCAGCCACTTTGCCTTCCATCGCTTTCATAGCAGCTTCCTGCTCAGTGCTGATGTCTCTTCTTGCTTTCTCAAGAATCTGGCCAGCCTGATCATTAGCTCTCTTCACGATGCTGTCTGCCTGTACTTTTGCCTCGTCCTTAGCCTGCTCTACAATACTGAAGGATTCCTCCTTCGCAGATTTCAGTGCATCCTCATACTGTCCTTTCAGCTGGTTTGCTTCAGTGGTTGTCTTCTCTGCTGAAGCAAACTGCTCATCGATCATGGCTTTTCTTTTCTCCATAACACCAATGATCGGGCCGAAAAGGAACTTCTTCATTAAAAGATAAAGAACGATCAGGTTTATAATAGTAAAGACAAGGTTGATATCAATTTTAATCACCTGGTCCACCTGCCTCTCTTAATCCTGAATTAGTATCTCGTCTTTACCTATTAGCCAAGCATGATGATGATCAGAAGACCGATTACGAAACCGTAAATAGCTGTTGCCTCTGCAAGAGCACATCCAAGAAGAAGTGCTTTACTGATCTTGCTCTCTGCCTCTGGCTGTCTTGCGATAGCTTCTACTGCTTTAGATGTTGCAAGACCGATACCAATACCTGCTCCAATACCTGTAAGAACTGCGATAGCTGCACCAATTGCGATTAACATAGTTTTTTCCTCCTGTAAAATACAATTTTTTTCATTTTTAGATCAAGCGGAGCTTCCGCTTCACTACTCAATTGCTTCCTTGATGAACAAGGATGTTAAAAATACAAATACATACGCCTGTATGAATCCATCGAAGAAATCAAAATACAGGCTGAATGGTATGGGAAGAATGGCCGGACAAACAAACTCCAGCAGCTTCATAACTACGAAGCTTCCCAGAACATTACCGAACAACCGCATGCAGAGAGATGTAGGCCTGATCGCTATTTCCAGAATGTTGATCGGAAGCATGATCGGAACCGGCTCCGCAAAGCTTTTCAGGAAACCCTTCAATCCCCTCTTATGAAAGCCTGCATACTCGATCAGAATAATGCTCATCAGCGCCAGCGCAATGGTAACATTCATGTCCTTCGTCGGTGGTGTAAAACCAAATACGCCTGCGATATTGGCTATTCCGATGTAGATTACGGTTGACATCAAATAAGGCACATACTGTTTGCCTTCTTCTCCAAGGATACCCATGAAGAAATCCTGAAGAAAACTTACCCCGGTTTCCAGAAGCAGCTGCTTCTTACCCGGATTTTCCACACTGAGATTCCGAACTAAGATCAGAGACAGAATCACAAGAACCGCCATGATGACCCATGTGACTACCACACATTCTGCAATTGGTATTCCACCAAACACCGGAATGGTAAAGGCTGTCTTACTGTTTAGCTCTTCTGCCAGTGTACTTGATAAATCTCCCGTTTTTCTCCCTCCTTTTCTCTTGGCGCTGATCGCATCTTTTTATAATTGGTATGACCACGCCTTGTAGTTGACTTTATTTTACTCCGCATTTCCAGAATGTCAATATTATTTTTGCCTGTTTTGTACAAAAAAGAATCTGTTTTTTATACAAAATACACAATTTATTTCAATTGACCTTAATCCGACTTTCTGCGTACAGATACCTCTCCATAAGAAAGCAGGGTTTCTGAACCATCCTGTTCTCTTACAAGAAGCCTTCCATCTGGTGCTATGGATTCTGCATAAGCTTCCCTCGTACACTGTCCGTCTGTGATCACGATCATGTTTCCAGGAATGATATTATTTTCTGTATATTCTCTGGAAAGTCCCGGAGTCTCCACTTCCATAAGAAGCTGATTGACGATCTCTGCCACAAGAATACTGCAGTTTATATGCTCTGCGTCCTTCCTGTTTTCAAATAATGCTCCAGCCGTTTCCTGTATATCTTCAGGAAACCCATCTTCCGGCATATACAGATTCAAACCAATTCCTACAACTGCAAACTCAATGTTCCCACTTTCAAAGTCTGTAACAGCCTCTGTCAGTATCCCACACACTTTCTTATTATGAAGATACAGATCATTGACCCATTTGATTCCAAGGTCGATCCCGCAGATTTTCTTCACTGCACGGCACACTGCAGTTGCCGCCGCTGTAGTGATCAGGAGTCCTTCCTTCAGAGTCCGGTCCGGTCTTAGAACGATACTCATATAAAGTCCTGCATTTTCAGGAGAATAAAAACTTCGGCCTCTTCGGCCTCTTCCGCTTTTCTGTCTGCGCGCCAGTATCAGTGCACCATGACCTGCTTCTCCTGAAAATGCAGCCTCCTTGGCTGCCCGGTTTGTAGAATCCAGTTCTCTGTATATTTTTACAGGGACATCCGGATGATCGAGGTAAAGCCGTATTCCTTCTTCCGATAAACGGCTGCCTCCTCGAAGCACATAGCCTTTGTTTGGTCCAGCTTCTATGGTATATCCCTCTTCACGAAGGGATTTCACAGCTTTCCAGATGGCTGCCCTTGTGCAGTTTAGTTCTGCTGCTGCCGCCTCTCCGGATATCAGTTCATTCTCGCGCTGCTCCAGAAGCTTCAGCATTCTTGCTTTTACAGTCATATCTTCACCGTCCGTAATCTGCCTGAAATGGCAAAATTTATTCCCTTCTAAGAGTCGAAAGCATTATAGCACTTAAACATCGCAATGTCTATTATCTTTTTCACATATGCTATCTATATTATTTTTATATTTCAGTTACAGTTATTATATAATTTTTCTCATTTTTGTCTGTTTTCATTTATTTTTTTTATATATTATTTCTGTTGAAAACCTGCAGACTCAGGAGTGAATTTTCCTGAATCTTTATTATATACAGATTTTCTTTATCATATATTTATCATTTGTAATTAGAAAGACTTTTCTCAAGAAATTCCCGGTACTTATCGCGAACCTCATCCGGTGACGCGATCACCGCATCCGGGCCAAGACTGGCTATCCAGCCAAAGAACTGGTCACTGATATTTACACGAACCAGTGTTTTGAAATGTTCAGGATCCTTCCTGTGTATCATAATATCTCTGCCAAACCGATCCAGCACCACCCCGACTAAGCGGTTATGTGCTTCCAGACATATGGTTTTCTCTTTTCCACCAAACATCCCGAAGGTCCTGGATGTCAGCTCCCCTATATTATAATTCTCAAAAAATTCTCTGCCGCATCGCACTTCCTTCTCTATACGGATCTGCTGGAGCTTATCTACCTGATACTGCTTAACCCTTCCACACTTCTCGTCATAAGTGATCAGATAATACTCCTCATTCTGCCATACAAGTCCCCAGGGACTGACCGAATATCGTTCCCCCTCATTCTCCGGATACAGCTTCTTCTCCACAGTCCATTCACAATATTGAAAAGAAATCTGCCTGTCTTCAGTTAATGCACGCTGGATCATATCAATACTGTAATACACATTCTCGTTTACAGTCCGGATGCTGTTCTCTGCAAATCCCTGTCGCCGCAGCTGTCTGGACTCATAAACACTGGCAAGGCTCTCCAGCTTCTTGATCAGCTGTCGGGATTTCCCATTGGTGATACATCTGGAGGACTGCACTGCATCCACCAGAAGTCTCAGCTCCGGAAGCTCAAATTCCCGGCTGGCAAGATAAAAACCGGCCGGGTGCTCCCGCCGGTTCAGGATATCCATTCCAAAATTCCGCAGGGTTTCAATATCATCATAGACAGTCTTACGCTCTGCACTGATTCCCAGACTATTTAGATAGGAGATCAGCTCCTTCACAGACATCGGATGCTCTTCGTCCGTCTGCTCCAGAAAAATGCGCATCAGATATAAAATTTTAATCTTCTGGTTAAAGACCCTTGGCATCCTCTCTCCCTCCGTTCTTCTACTTGTCTGTCAGTGATGCCACCACTGCAAAATATAATACCATGAATGACAATACAACGGCAACGATATCTGCTCCACGGAAATCAAAATTAAACAGCATTGCCCCGCCAAGCATGATCTCCATTGTAAGAAGTGCGCCCAGTACCATTGCCATTCCTGAGGAAAGCTTCTGTCTGCCGCAATGTCCGTTCTCAGCTTCCACATATCTTCCTTCCGCCAATACTGCCTTCCTGCTGCTCTCTGTATTCCACATAAGATCCATCCTCCCTGTCCTATGTTCGTCTCACGATTTATCGAACATATTTTCCAAACATATTTTCTGTATGTTTGCATTATAGCTCATTTTTAGTCCAATAAAACGGTATAAACATGGTTTTTCCGAACATTTGTTTATTTTATACAAAAATATGTTCGTCTTTAAGATCCACAAAAAAGAATGCTGCATCCGGCACTTCTGTTGCATCCGAAGTAAAATCATCTCCGGTTTCCTTTTCTGTGGTTATTGTTCACTCCGTTCTCAGTAACTACTTTTCGTGAACTGCCCAGGATATTCTGACCAAAGAAAAAAGCCTGCCATATATGACAGACCTTTCACACATTTTTATTCTTCTATGGATTTAACTTTAACACCGATAAATGAATATTTACATCATTCCCGCAAACACCGATGCGCCGACAACCGTAAGCAATCCGGCAACTGCAATGGCAAGGCTGCTCATGGCTCCTTCTACCGGGCCAAGCTCCATGGCTTTGGCAGTTCCGATGGCATGGGCAGATGTTCCAAGTCCAAGGCCCTTTGCGATCGGCTCCTCGATCTTTGCGACCTTGTAGACAACCTCTGCGATCATATTTCCCAGAACTCCTGTGATGATGATCACGGCAACGGTGATGGTCACGATACCGCCAAGCTCCTCGGAAACGCCCATTCCGATGGCAGTTGTGATAGACTTCGGAAGCATAGTGACATATTCCTGATGATCAAAGCCAAACAATTTCGCCATAAGCAGAACACTGCAAAGCCCGGCCAGCGTTCCGGAAAAGATTCCGGCAGCCACTGCCTTGAGATTTTTTTTCAGCAGATGGATCTGCTCATAAAGGGGCACTGCCAGACAGACCGTTGCCGGGGTCAGCAGATAGCTGATATATTTTCCACCTTCATTGTAATCATCATAATCAATATGGAAGAGCAAAAGAACACCGATAACACAGATGATGGAGATCAAAAGCGGATTAAAGATCGCCATTTTAAACTTTTTTTTCAGGATCAGACCGATCTCATAGGCGATCAGACTTATCATTGCTCCGAAAAATGCGGAGTTTTTTATGAATTCCATCATTTTTCAGTTCCTCTCTTTCCCATACGAATCACTCCCTGTGTTACTTTTCCTGTTACGACCATTACGATCACCGTGCTGATAAACGTCATGATGAGAACCGGTACACAGATCGGTTTCAGAGTGCTCCAGGCTGTGATCAGTCCCGCACCTGCCGGTACAAACATCACCGGCATGATCTCAACCAGAAAATCTGCCGCACCTTTGACCTGATCCAGCTTCAGAATACCTGTGAGCAAAGCCACCAGCATAATGATCAGTCCATAGACACTGGCCGGTACCGGAAGTGGAAGAAAGGTTTTCAGTAATTCTCCAATGACGGAAATCAACAGGATGATGCTAAACTGCTGCACATGCTTCATGTTGCATCCCTCCTGATTCATGTAAAGCGCATATTCACATTTTGCTTTACTGCATACTCATGAACGCAGCTACGTTCACATTCTGCGCTCAAACGATTTTTGCAAAAGTGGTAAGACCACTTTTGTTTTAAACGTTTTCTAATTATACGCTACAAATCCAAAATTACAAGGATTGTATCCAATAAAATACAAAAAATCCTTTTATGCATCAGCGTATTCCAGTAATCCCCAGAAACATATCCGCGCAAAAGGATCTTTAAACAAAATTTTTATCATTTTCCGGAATTCTCCGCCAAAATAATTTTTTCCACCTGATATTTTCCATCCTCTACAGTCATCACCGCCATGGTAACCTCCCCGCCAAAGCGGCTTCTTCCACAGCTTCCCGGATTCAGCCACAGTCTGTCATCGATCATCTTCTCGAAATATTTGTGAGTATGCCCGAAGATGACCACCTGGGTGTCCCCCAGCTCCCATGCAATGTCTTTTTTGTTATGGACCATAAAAAATTTCACGCCGCCAATGGTAAAGCTTAGACTGGTGCGGAGATTTTCCGCCCAGTCTTTATCATTATTTCCACGGACCACATAGAGATTCCCCATGGAACGCAGTACATCCAGGATCTCGTCTTTATTGACATCTCCGGCATGGAGGATATACTTACAGTCTTTTAAGATTTCCAGTACCTCAGGCCGCAGAAGGCCGTGAGTGTCTGATATGATGCCTATTTTTTCTTTCATGATCTCTATCCTGCTCCAATCCTTTATCATTATCGCCTTTTACCTTTTGCAGCTCACGCTATGACCGGCAATACTCTTCACAATACATAAATATTTAACAGCTGCTTCTTTTCACACTATTTCAGAAATTTTCTTAATTGGATCAAGCCGATATTCGCAATCCCGCAGAGGACTTACCTGATTCGCTTAAAACAATTCTATTTTTCCATATTCTCCGTCAGATCCCGGTTTCCGCACCACTTCTCCTGCACGGAGCCGCCGGATGCCTTCCGCCAGAACTTCTCCGCCGGCTTTTCGGATATCTTCCGGCGGAACCTCTCTCAATATGGTAAATTCCGCACCCAGTCTTTCAAGCAGCGCCTCGTACTGTCCCTGAACTTTTTTGCTTGCCGTGGAAAATCCCACACATGCGGAGATCACCTCCGGCAGCGGCATCAGGCTTTCATAAGGACGGCCGCTTTCCGGCATGGCCGCTGAACTCTTATCACGGTCAGATAACTGCAGGATCCGGTGATCCACACCCATGGTCAGCTTCTTTCCGCAGACCGGGCAGATACCGTTATACATCTCTGCTTCTTTCGGACTCAGGCATACACCGCATTTCCGGTGCCCGTCAAAATGATACTTTCCTTCTTCCGGAAAAAATTCAATCGTCCCTTCAAGACCTTTTCCGTTCTGCACTGCATCCCACAATCCCTGATAGGAAAGCTCTATATCCAGAAGATCCGCTTCCCTTCCAAGCTTGGACGGTGAATGTGCATCCGAATGAGACACCAGCTGATAGCCATCCAGTGCCGATATCTGCCAGTTCATTGACGGATCTGAAGAAAGTCCTGTCTCCAGTGCATGGATGTAAGGTGTCAGTTCTTCAAAACAATCTTCTATGGTGTCAAATCCGGACTTTGCCCCAAACAGGGAAAAATGTGGGGTCCAGATATGCGCGGGGATATAGATACCCTCCTCACTGACCTCCAGCATCATTTCCAGAAGATCATGACAGGGCAGCCCCAAAATAGGACGTCCGTCTGAATGGATATTTCCAATCTTTTCCAGCCTTGCGGCAAAAGCATCTGCCTCATCGAATCCCGGAAGCAGGATCAGGCTGTGCACCTTCCTGGTTTTTCCGCCTTTTTTATAGATGGAACTGATCTCACCGGACAATACAAACCTGGGTGCTTTTCCAGGATAGCGTGCCGCCTCCGGCAAAACATATTCATCTTTCAGCCGGAACAGTCCCTGTTCCGCAGGGATCAGCTTCGTCTTCAACTCCTGCCGCCAGATGGGATGTGTCATATCTCCGGTTCCAAGGAGTGTGATACCTTTTTTCCGCGCCCAGAGATCCAGCATCTCAGGCGTGCCATCTTTGCTGGTTGCCATGGAATATCTGGAATGTATGTGCAAGTCTGCGATCTGTTTCAAAATTTTTCCTCCTGTATTAAACCTATATTATTCACGGCATAGCCGTGAATAATATAGGTTACATTTACACAATTATTTCAATATGTGACATGTAGTATGCCTTTTTTACAGATCAGATATCTTTATAATAAGCCGGTGAGATCACGTCATACTCCCTACAGGAGCATCCGTTCTCATAGCTGTCACAGCAGTCACAGTTGGAACAATACATATGCGCGTCATTAATATAAAATAAACCGCCGTACTGCATGGAAGTGCGCTGATTCTTGGATTTCTTTTTGCTGTTGTCGTAGTAGGCTCCGTTGGGGATCATCATATTCTCCGGGGAGAAACTGCTGAAATCAAAGAAATGAGATTCCGTACCATGATGTGGTACCTTGATACACCAGTAATGCTCATGAAGCGGAATCCTGCCATCATAGTTTTCTGCGATCATCCTCATGTACTGTGGCTGTACATCTCCGGTAAACAGAAGGTTCAGCTCTCCGTCTCCGGTATTCTGAAATGCCAGACTGATCTTGTGACGGAACTGACGCAGAAAATGCCCCTGTTTTTCCGCACTTTCCAGAAGTGCCTGAAATTCTTCGGTTGCCTGTAATTCACGGAATTTCTTTTCCAGCTTTTCCGGTTTGAGGCGACGTGCTCTCTCTTTTTCGGCCTCTTCCGGAGTCTCTGCTGTATCCTCAGCTGCTGCGCCTGTACTTTCCATTATAAGCTCCAGCTTCTCCTGCGTATATCCTTCGTTTTCCCCACCAGGCTCTGTCTGTCCTGTCAAAGAGCGCTCGGATTCCTCTGTATCCTCTTCCACCAAAGATGCCTCAGACAGTGAAGCCGATTTCGGCTCTGCTTCCGGCGTCTCCTCTGTCATGGACAGAAACAGCTGACGTACCTCCTCCGCAATGTTCACAAGCTCGGTCATTGCGTTTTCATGATTCTCGATCAGGGAATTAAATACATCCTCCGTTTCCCGGCTGACTTCACTGAGATCCGGCCAGAGTGCCGTATATTTTCCCTCAAACTCTGAGCCTCTGGATAAAAGGTCGATCTTTACCCTTCTGGCGCAAAGAGCTTCTGCAAGGGCAAAAAGGCTGACACGTCTTCCCGGAAGGCTGGCCTTTTTTGTCACATCCGCAAGGAGCAGAAGCGCCAGTGTGTATTTCATTTCCGGACCGGAAAATACATCCGGAAGATAGATCTTTTCAAATTCGTAAGCATCTCTTCGGTAACGCATCATATAAAGCAATCCGGAAACATGGTCCGGATGAAAATGTGTCAGAAGCAGATTTTTTTTGCGGATAGTAGTAAGGTCTGAGATGATCACATCAAAGACCTCTCTCCGTGGCCGCCCTTCGATCTTGCTGTTGGCTGCCCCGAAATCCACAAGCAGGCTGCTTTTTCTGTCACGGATACAGAAACAGTCCCCGAACCCCACATTGTACATTCGTATTCTCATTTATTTTTCCTCTGGTTTCTTATTCAGCTGACCTTTGTTTCTGCAGCTGACTCTTCTTTTTTCTTCTGTTACTGTCTTCATTTCTCAGAACCAGATCTGCATATCATACCAGGTTGCTCCGCCATGACAGGAATCTGCCACACCCAGCTTCTTCAGTCCGTGGCTCTCATAGAATGGGATCATATGCTCCTTGCAGGTAAGGATCAGGGCTTTTTTTCCGCGCTCTTTCGCAAGCTCCTTGAAATATTCCACGAGCTCTCCGGCGATCCCCTGATGACGGTATTCCGGGATCACATTCAGTCCGAATACAGTCTGGATCTCCCCGTCCTTTCTGTGAAGAGTGATATCATGATAAAATTCATCCGGGAGTACTGGTTTATCTGTGGTTCCTCCGTTGATAAAGCCTACGATCTGCTCATCCTTTACTGCTACAACGAAATTCTCCGGGAATGCTCCCATACGCTTCACAACTTCCTCATGACTTGCTGCCTCCGCAGGTGGAAAACAGATTGCCTCGATCTCTGCCAGACGATCCGCCTCACCGGGATCTGACAGTCTGATCTGTAAATTTTCTGCCATTTTTTGTGGTCTCCTCTATATTTATTCCGTTTTCATCCGGTTTCGATTCTTTTTTAATTATATCGGGTGAGAGAAAATGCGTCAACGTATAACCTGCAAAAAAGCCCTCAGTATTCACACTACTGAGGGCTTCGCTCTTTTGTTTTTATCTGTTATTATTACAGTACCGACCGGATCAGCCGCTCCGTATACTCTGTCTTCGGATGCTCAATGATCTCTTCCGGTGTCCCTTCCTCTTCCACACGTCCGTCATGCATCACGATCACTCGGTCGCAGAACAGCTGGACAAGGGCCAGGTCATGGCAGATAAAAAGAAAGGACAGCTGGTTTTCTTTTTTTAACTTCTGAAGCAGTTCCATGATCTGTTTCTGCACAGTCACATCCAAGGCGCTGGTTGCTTCATCACAGATCAGCACTCTGGGTTCCACAGCCAGGGCTCTGGCAATAGCCGCTCTCTGGCACTGGCCTCCGCTGACCTGGTGGGGATATCGGTCTGCATATTCCCCGGTTAATCCGCAGGTGGTCAGAAGTTTTTCCACACGCTTCTTCGTTTCCGCCTTACTTATCCCCATATTCCGGAGACTTTCCCCGATTCCGTCCCCAAGAGTGCATCTGGGGTCAAAGGATTCTGCCGGTGTCTGAAAAACCATCTGCATTTCCCGGTAGATTTCCCGGAGATTTTTTCCCCTTGCATGTGTGATATTCTTTTCCATGAGAAAAATTTCTCCGGCTGTGGGTTCTGTCAGATGTGTGATCATCTTCGCCACAGTGCTTTTTCCTGAGCCGGATTCACCTACGATTCCTAATACTTCCCCCGTTTTCAGAGAAAAGCTTATGTCTTCTACAGCCGTGAAGGATTTTTTACCGGTGGTGAAGTTTTTTTTCAAATGATGCACTTCCAGAATGTTTTTGTTTTCTGTCATCATCTGCCTCCATTTCCGGTACCTGTACGTTTCAAACGAGGTACCGAACTCATGAGTTCTTTTGTATAAGGATCATCCGGAGCTGTCAGAACCTGAGCTGTTTTTCCGTATTCCCTCACCTTTCCGTTTTTCAGTACCAGAACCTTATCTGCCATTTTTTCCACCACGCTGATGTTGTGTGTGACAACGATCATGGCTGTTCCGTATTCCTTACGCATCAGCAGCATTTCCTCAACCACCTGCTTCTGTATGGTTACATCCAGAGCACTGGTAGGCTCATCTGCCAGAAGAAGCGACGGATTCTGCAGCATGGAAATACAGATTCC
Organism: Ruminococcus sp. AF20-12LB; assembly: GCF_003478985.1. Lineage (NCBI taxonomy): Bacteria > Bacillati > Bacillota > Clostridia > Eubacteriales > Oscillospiraceae > Ruminococcus > Ruminococcus sp. AF20-12LB. The sequence continues at coordinate 93,115 of NZ_QUGH01000012.1, forward strand.
CACACGCTGATTCATACCGCCGGACAATTCAAATGGGTAGCTTTGCAAAACACGTTCCCCATCCTTGAGGCCGATCTTAGCCATCATCCTGACGGTGCGCTCTGCACACTCTTTACGGCTGATCCTTTCATGCTCCCGCATACTCTCATAGATCTGAGCGCCTACGGTGCGGATGGGACAAAGGGCTGCTCCTGAATCCTGAAAAACCATGGCGATCTCAGGGCCCAGAAGTCTGCGTAATTCTTTTTCCGGCATATCCACTATATTTTTTCCCTTGTACCAGATATCTCCTTCTGTCACCATGCCTTCATTTCCCAGAAGTCCCATGATTGCCTTGATAATGGTACTTTTTCCGCTTCCGGACTCGCCTACTACACCCAGAATCTCCCCCTTATTCAGTTCCAGATCCACATCATGTACAACCGGCTCTCCGTTGTAGCAGATCGTCACATGCTCAAGCTTCAACAATGATTCCATCTTATTTCACTTCCAGATCTGCTGTGATCTCGTAATAATCACATGGATGGGCAGTCAGCCCTGATACATTTGACTTTGACACAAGTCCCATATTCAGATGAGAAACAAAGAAATACGCATCATCATCCAGAATGGTCTGCTGTGCGTCCACAGCAAGCTTGCTTCTCTCATCTGTATCAAAGGTCTCATGCAGCTTCGCCACGATATCATCAAGATCCGAATTGCTGTATTTGCCATAATTTTTGGCAGCATCAGATACAACTGTACTTGTGAAGAAATATTCCGGATCGCCGGTAGGTGCAGTTGTAAGCGAACTTACATATACATCAAATTCTCCGTTCTTCGCATATGTCGCATGGTCTGCTGTATTGTTAACATTGACCTCAATTCCAATGTCCTTTAAAGTGGACTGTGCATATTCTGCAAGCTTAGGCTGTTCCAGACGAGTGGGATAGGTCAGCCATGTGATGGACAGCTTCTTTCCGTCCTTATCTGCATAGCCATCTCCATCCGTATCTGTCCATCCGGATTCTTCCAGAAGCTTTTTCGCCTCTTCCGGATCATAGGACGGTGCTTTCACCGCATCGTTTCCATAGGAAAAGCTGCTCGGGAAAGCTCCCACTGCCGGAACACCTCGTCCCTCCATGATCACACTGCAGAAGCCGTCCTTATCAATTCCCATCTCAATGGCTTTTCTCACATTCTGATCCTGCATCAGTTCAGATTTCATATTAAACTGTCCGAAGAAACAGCGGCTTGTTGCTACAGAACTGATCTGATAGTCCGGATTTCCGTCAAAAAGTGCATAGTTATCATACTGAAGTCCATAGGTTCCCTGTATATCACCTGTCTGCAATGCTGCTGTCAGGGCACTTCCATCTGAGAAGGATTTTACGATAACGTTGTCTGCCTTTACATCTCCGCCCCAGTAATCCTCATTTTTTACCAGCTTGATCTCTGTTGGGGATACCTCTGTTGCAACATAGGGGCCTGTTCCTGCCACATTTGCAGAGCCACCCTCTCCCTGTACGCCATAATCCATATCAATGATGGCACCATACGGATCACCGAGATAATTGATCAGTGCCGGACATGGTTCGGAAGTATGGATCGTTACTGTCATTCCATCTGCTTCGATCTTATCGATCTTCATATCGTAAGGTGCACGGTCATGGTTTGCGATCAGATCTTCCAGACATTCCTTTACCGCTTCTCCGTCCATGGTTCTTCCGCTGGAAAATTTCACACCGTCACGAAGGGTGATCTTTACTGTATTATCGTCTGTAAATTCATAGTCTGTAGCAAGCCATGGCTCTATCTCCATGTTGTCATTGTACTTAAACAATGTTTCTCCTACGCCATAACGCAGACAGCTCCATCCGGAATAATTGTCGTGAGGGTTTAATCCTGCATCTCCCATTTCTTCACTGTATCCGGTAGTTCCGTAAACAAAGGTAGTTCCTTCACTCTTTTCTTTGCTTTTTGCTGCTGCCGGAACTCCTGTCATGCTCATGACCATTGCCGCTGCAAGCACTGCTGCCAGAATCTTTTTCTTCATAATCTCCGCTCTCACTTTCTCTGTTATGTTTATTTATAAGTGCCTGTTATCCTCTTCTCCTGTTTCGTTCCTTCGGATCCATATAATCCCGGATCGTATCTCCCAGAAGATTAAAGATCATTACTGTAATAAAAATCGCCATTCCCGGCGCAAGTACCATCCACGGTGAAATCTGCAGCATACTTCTTCCATCGTTGATCATACTTCCCCATTCTGCCATTGGAGGCTTTACCCCAAGCCCGAGAAAGGAAAGTCCTGCCAGCTCCATCATCATGGTTCCGATATCAAGAACTGACGTAACAAGGATGGGGCCTGCGATATTGGGAAGGATATGTTTGAGCAGAAGCTTTCCTGTACTGCTTCCGGAAAGCTTCGCCGCCATAAGATATGCGGAGTCCTTCTGAGTCAGAGTAAGCCCTCTGGCAAGTCTCGCAAACTTCGGCCAGCTGATCACTGCCAGGGCAATGATCGCATTCTGGATACCGCCTCCCAGAACACCTGCTACTGCCAGGGCAAATACCAGTCCCGGAAAAGCCAGGAACAGATCGGAGATACGCATCAGAACAGTATCGGCTTTGCCGCCCTTCCAGCCACAGAAAATACCAATAGCCGTTCCCACCACAGTGATCACCGCAACCAAGAGCAGCGTTGCATAAATACTGGTCGTACTTCCTATGATCACACGGGAAAGCATATCTCTTCCATAACGGTCTGTCCCGAGCAGATGCTCCGGTCCCGGCGGTTTCTGGGCAAGTGCCAGATCCTGGGCATAAGGATCATAAGGGCAGAGATATTTTGCAAATGCCGCTACAAACAGAAGCAATGCTGTAAGCACAAGAAAAAAGACAAGCTTTGCTTTTGTATGATTTTTCCGGATTTTCTGCTTCCGGACTGTGATATTATTTTTTCCACTCATGCTCTGTCACCTCCAAGTCGTACTCTCGGATCCAGATAGTGGTAAATAATATCTGTCACCAGATTTACCAGAACATAAATGACCGCCATCCATGCCACATAGGCCTGGATGATCGGATAGTCACGCATGGTGATCGCATCTACCGCCAGTTTTCCGACACCATCCCACATAAAGATATTTTCCACAATGGCAGTTCCTCCCAGAAGATTACCGATGGACAGCGCCAGCAGTGTGATGATCGTCAGCATGGAAGCCTTCATTACACTCTTCCAGATGATCACACGACTGCGGATCCCTCTTGCCCGGGCTCCGGTCACATAATCCTTATTCAGTTCTTCCAGAACCGTGGCACGCACCTGTCTGGTATATTTTGCAGCCATGGAGATCGCCAGTGTCAGCGTCGGCAGAATAATACTCTGTCCGAGATCTGCATTTGTGACTACCGGCAAAACGCCCAGCCTGATGGACAGAAAATACATCAGCACCATGGCAGCAAAAAAATTCGGCATGGAATTGCCGATAAAGCTTAAAAGTCTTATCAGATAATCTACCCATTTGTTGTGCTTTACTGCTGACAGGATTCCCAACGGGATCGCAAGAACAATTGTAAGAAGGATCGATGACAGAGTCAGCATCATCGTTGCCGGAAGCTTTGAAATAAAGGTTTCATAGACATCTCTGTGAGACACATAGCTCTCTCCCATATCTCCGGTTACCATTCCCGCAAACCAGGTAGCATATTGTACAAGGAATGGTTTATCAAGGCCATATTCCGCCTTTGCATTGTCAATGACCTCCTGGGATACTGCAGAGCCTGCATTTTCATACATATAGGTTACTGCATCTCCGCCGGCAAGCCGCATCATGGCAAAAGAAAGAAATGTGATCCCGATCAGGACCGGGATCAGCTGCAGCAACCGTTTTATTATATATTTTCTCATATTTTCCTCTCCGCACTTTGTTTCTCAGTATTTCGAATAACAAAAGTTTAACAACACGGCTGTTCTGCCACAACCCCGGCGGGGGGATTTTTCACATTCCATTTTGTCATACATATGTATTCCATTATGCTCTTATATTCTCACACAGTGACATGCGGATAATTCTTTCCAGCCCTCTCCAAGCGACTGTAGCTCTTCATACTCGATCAGCCTTCGTTTTCTCTCTTCCAGCGGATCCGGGATATGGATCGCAGAAAGCAGGGACTGTGTATAAGGATGCTGCGGATTCTCAAAAAGCTCTTTTGTAGGTGCCATTTCTACCAGCTTTCCGTTTTTCATCACACCTGTTGTATCGCTTAAAAAACGTACCATTGACAGATCATGGGCAATAAAAAGAAAAGAAAATCTTTTTTCCTGCTGAAGCTTTTTAAAAAGCATGACGATCTGTGCCTGGATAGAAATATCCAACGATGCGATCGGTTCATCCGCAATGATAAGACGTGGTTCCATGAGAAGGCTTCTTCCTATGGCAACTCTCTGTCTCTGTCCGCCGGAAAGCTCTCCCGGCTTTTTCGACAGAATGCTTTCATCCAGTCCTGTCTCCTTCAGGATTTCCCGAAGCCTGTTTTCCAGCATTTCTCTGTCACGGATCCTGCGGCTGATCTTTACAGGCTCCAGCATGATCTGCCGTATGCTCATTCGGGGATTCAGTGCAGCGCCCGAATCCTGAAAGATCATCTGGATCTCAGTCTGCATTTTCTTCCGCATTCCGAAAGGATCCTTTTTATCCGGCACTCTTTCTCCCTGATAAAAGATCTCCCCGCCTGTAGGCCGGTAGATTCCTGCAAGCGTTCTGGCTGTCGTGGATTTCCCGCAGCCGGTCTCACCCACCAGCGCCATGATCTCACCTTCCCGGATACTGAAGGAAACATCATCCACTGCATGGATCGTATAATCGGAACGGATACGGAAATGCTGCTTCAGATTTCTGGCTTCGATCAGTACAGGCGCCTGTTTCTGTTCTGTTTTCTGTAAAAATGACGCTTTCTTTTTATCCATTTTCTGTTTACGACCGCTGTTTTCCTGTAATCTGTCCTTCAAAATGGAGGGCATTTCTATTTTCGGAGCTCTTTCATCCAGAAGCCATGTGGCTGCATAATGCGTATCACTGACTTTAAACATCGGAGGAGTCTGTTCATAATCGATTGCCAGCGCCTGGGGATTTCGAACGGCAAACGCATCTCCCGGCGGAGGATCCAAAAGAGAGGGCGGCATTCCGGGGATCGGATTCAGCTCCCCTTTTTCACCTGCAAATACAGGCAGAGAAGACAAAAGTCCCCAGGTATAAGGATGCCGGGGATCATAATAAACCTCTTCCGCTGTCCCGATCTCAATGATCTTTCCTGCATACATAACTGCAACTCTGTCTGCGATCCTTGCAACAGCTCCAAGATCATGAGATATGAACACAATACTGATCCCTGTTTTTTCTCTCAGCTCAAGAAGCAGATCCAGAATCTTTGCTTCCACGGTTGCATCCAGTGCTGTAGTCGCCTCATCGGCAAATAATATTTCCGGATCACAGGCCAGTGCAATAGCCAGCACACAACGCTGACGCATTCCTCCGGAAAAAAAATGAGGTTGCAGGCCATAGCGCTGTTCTGCATCCGGAATCCCTACCAGCTTCAGCATTTCCACAGCTCTTTTTTTCGCCTCATCCCCGGATACTTTCTGATTTTTGATAATAGCCTCTGTGATCTGTTTGCCAACAGGAATCGTCGGATTCAGCGTCAGCATAGGGTCCTGGAACACCATGCTTACCTTGCTTCCGCACAGCTTTTCCATTTTTTTTCTTTTATAGGCTGTGATATTCTCTCCGCAGAGACTGATCTCTCCGCTTTTTACATGTGCATTCGGTGGCAGAAGCTTCATCACACTACGGCACATAACGGTTTTTCCACATCCGGACTCACCTACGATACAAAGTATCTCTCCTTTTTTTACCGTGAGATCAACATTCCGGACGGCCTGTACCTCGCCGTCCGGTGTGTCAAAGCTTACCGAATAGTTTTTTAATTCCAAAACGGTTTCCTGCATGATCTTTTCCTTATTTTGTAATGGTCCAGTCTTCAATATTCCACATAACACCTACGGAATGATGTCCCAGAACACGTGTGGTATCCAGTCCGTCAAGTCCGGAAACGCCTACATAATCTCCCTGAAGATAAGCAACCAGAAGGATTCCAGGTGCCTCGGCGTATGCCTTTTCGAATTCACTGTAAGCCTCTTTTCTGGCTTCCTCAGTCTCACCGTGACGGCCTTCCTCAAGATATTTGTCCACATCTGCCTTGGAATAATGCATGTTATTTCCACTTGCGTCGGTTACAAAGTTTACATATGCCATATCCGGGTCAAACTGTGTTGAATAACCTGCAAGGAATCCATTGTATCCTGCATCCCAGTCAAATTTGGTAACAAGCTTTACTTCCATTTCCACGCCAGCCTGCTTCAGCATATCAGACATGACATTGGCAATATCCACACGCTCTTCTTCGTAATCACGTACCTGGATGGTAAAGTGGAATTTCTGTCCGTTTCTCTCATAGATCCCATCATCGCCTTTTTTCCATCCCAGCTCTTCCATCTTCTTTGCAAAGGTATCCAGATCATAGGAGTAGATATTAGCTTCCTTATCTGTTCCGAGAGGATTTCTCTGGATCGGGCTGTATGCCGCCTCTCCCTGTCCTGCAAGAACACCTGCAATAATGGAATCCTTATCCAGCGCATAATTCAGAACGCCGATGGAATCTCCGTTTTCCTTCCAGAAATCTGTGCTCATATCCATGGCAGCTCCACGGTAATCTGCTGTGGTGAACTCCCAGTAATTATATCCGTCCTTATCCTTGAACTGAGAAGCATAGTTGGAATTCAGCCATGCAAGATCCGCCTCGCCGGACTGGAGCATGGTTGCCTTTGTAGTCTCATCCGATACTGTACGGTATACAACGGTTTCAATATTCGGAACCTTTCCGTAATAATCTTCATTTCGTTTCAGTGTGATCATTCCGCCGGTAGCATCCCAGTCTTCAAATTTATAACGACCTGTTCCCACCGGATTCTGATTAAAGGATGTAGTATTCACATCCTCTCCTTCCAGAAGATGCTCAGGAAGGATTCCCATGGTAAAGTAATCCAGCATGGCAGCATCATACTGATCCAGTGTAAAGATCACAGTCTGATCATCCGGTGCCTCAATACTTGTAATGTCCTGGTAATTGCTGGTGATACTGGCTCCCAGAGTTTCATCCTCTGTAAGCTCCTTATAGGTGTATACAACATCCTCTGCATTGAAATCTTCTCCATCATGCCACTTAACACCATCTCGAAGCTTAAAAGTATAGGTATTGGTATCCTTGTCAAAGGTATAGCTCTCTGCAAGATCCTCTACCGGCTTTCCATTGGCATCATATTTCATCAGTCCTGAAAAAATAAGATCCGGAAGCTCATCATGGTTATTCAGAAGGGGATTGATCGTACTTTCTGACTCACCTGCATATACCAGAGTTTTGTTTTCTTCTGCCGCAGCTACGGTTACCACACTGCCTGCAGTTGCTCCTGTACATGCTGCGGTCACTGCTGCCAGTGTTATCGCCGCATATTTTCTGCCATAGTTGATTCCTGTTCTCTTTTTCATTCTGTTTTCCTCATCTTTCTTTATTTTCAAACCGGTTATCCACACTTCGGAATGTTTTATCACGGTTTGCGTCCAAATATTTTTTCTGACTGCATCAGAGATTGCTGTAATGATTATTTACCTCACTTCTCACAAAGCTTCCCATACTGGTAATGCACATTAAAGTAATGACCAGAAAAACTCCTGGGATCACGATCACCCACCAGGTATTCATGATCAGTGCTTTATTTGCCAGCGAGAGCATACTTCCCCAGGAAACTACATCTGCCGGAAGCCCAAGGCCAAGAAAGCTTAAAGTAGATTCCATGGTAATACAGCTGCTTATCGAAGAGATCACCACAAACATGATCGCCGAAACAAAATTCGGTATCAGATGGTGATACATCACATATCCAAAACTTCCTCCGCAAAGTCTTGCATACATCACATAATCACTGTTCCTTATCTGCCGCACTTCACTTCTTACAATACGTGCCAGTGCAAACCACCCGGTAATACCGATGATCACAGATATGCTGATCACATCATTGGCCTGAATAACCGCAGACAGGATCAGGATCAGCAGAAGGGTCGGAATACTTCCGCACATTTCCGTAAACCGCATCATAACCGAATCCACCTTTGGACCTGCTGTTCCGCTGATGCATCCGTAGGTAACACCAACCAGGGTAATGATCGCCGCACCCAGAAGTCCGATCACCAGAGAAACCCTTCCGCCATACCAGATCAGTGAATAAATATCTCTTCCAAGCGAATCCGTTCCAAAGATAAATTCCTTTCCCGGCGGTGTATTCAGATTCTGGAGATAAAAACCTGAGGGATCATGATTTGCCACAACATTTGCAAATATACAGCCCAAAATGATCAGAAAAAGCAGGAACAAGGAAAATACCGGTTTCCCTTTCAGCTTTTCCTGAAATGTTTTTTTCCGTTTTTCAGATTCATACTGCTTCCACCCGGCACCGACTACCTGAAAAAGCTCAGCTTCTGAAAGCTTCCGGTCAGCTACCATACCCTCACCTCCGAATCCTTCATTCTTGGATCGATCTCTTCATTGACAGTCTGTGCAACAAAGCTGCTTAAAAATACGATAAATCCCGTGATCAGCACATCGATCATCAGCAGATTATAATCATGATATTTTGCAGATTCCACTGCAAGGTTTCCAATTCCCGCATAATTGAAAACAGCCTCCACAGTTACAGTCCCACCGGTTACATGGGGTACCGAAACTGCCATGATACTCACGATCGTCGGCATTACATTTCGAAGACAATGCTTCCACAGGATCTTTCTTTTGGAAAGTCCCTTGGATCTGGCAAGAAGTACATAATCCTTCCGCACCTCATCCAGGAATTTGTTACGTATCATATATGCGTAATACCAGAGATGGCTGAAGATCATTACTACCAGCGGAAGGATCATATGCTTCATACGATTGCCGATACTATCTGCCATTCCCACATCATAGGCACCGCTGCTTGGGAACCATCCAAGATTTACACTGAAGATCAGGATCAGTACCACACCAAGCCAGAAAGCCGGCACATAATAGGCTGCTGTTCCGATCTTGCAGATCAGCCGATCGATCCACTGATCCTCATGAAGCGTACAGAATATGGCGATCAGAACTGCCAGTATAAAGATCACAATATAAGCAATTCCTCCCAGCACCAGAGTATTTCCGATCAGCGGTCTGATCACATTCATAACCGGCTGCCTGTATTTCAGCGACAATCCGAAATCACCATGGACTACGTTGGTAAACCACCTTACATACTGTACCCCGATCCCCTGATCCAGTCCCAGTCTCGTTCTGGCCGCAGCCACTTCCTCACTGGTCATCATTTCCAGGGAATCTCCGTAAAAGGACTGCAGGGGATCTCCCGGTGCCAGTCTCGCCAGCCAAAACACCACCACAGACAGCAGAAACATAACCACAGCAAGCAGAAGGATCCGCTTCAGGATCCGGATGACGAGTTTATTTTCTTTGTTCATAATTTTCCTTTCCCACTGCCCTTTACAGTTCAGACAGACATTCACATTTCAAAAGCAGTTATGGCATTCAAAACCATAACTGCTTTTGAAAGGGTCGTGTTATTATTCGACAAAACATTCGTATGCACAAATAGGAGTGCGCGGAGGTTATGTGCATCACAGTGTTTTTATATTCAGCACGCGGAGTGTGCTGCTGATATTATTTTATCATTTAACAGATTTCGGACAACCCCGGTACGGGGATATTGGACAGTCGGGTTTTGCATGGATATGTATTCCATATAAAAAACGGGACTTTTCTGTATCAGAAGCCTGTGTCCCGTGCAGAAAAATCCCGTCTGGTCTTTTGCTTTATTCTTTTATCACTTCCCGGAAATCTGAAGCCTTTCCTTCACGAATCCCAGAAAATCCTTTCCCTGTTCACTGAGCTCTTCACCTCTCCGACAGATGCACCCGTAAACAAGTTTCTGGCCTTCTCCCGGAAATGTATATTTCACGGAGGAATATCCCGGATCACGGCCGGAAAGATCCGCACCACTGATATTACACAGCTCTCCGGAGCCAAGAAGACGTTCCACGATATAATCACTGTTTGTTACGACTACAGTCTCTGCCTCCACTGCGGAATGACCGTTTTCCTCTACAAGGTTCCGGTAATTATCCGGGGAAAATTCATCGGGAAATCTCTGGATCAGCCTGAGCTGGGACATATTAAAATCTCCCTCATCTGCTGTATCTGCTTTCCCTTTCCCGGTATAAATATTTACCTCGGTTTCCGTCAGCAGCTCAAATTCCAGGTAATTCCGGGAAAGAAAATACTGGAACGCTGCCAGCTGATTCTGCATCACATAGGCGAATCCCATATCGTCCTGTCTGGCTTTTACACGTTTTATGATCTCATGGGTATCTGCTGCGTAAACCTGATAATGAAGATCATCGCACTTATGTGCTTCATAATACGTTACGAAGGTATCCGCAAACCAGGAGCTGGGATGAAAGCATACACACAGGCTGCTTTTTGCAAGTGGCTGTGCCTGCATTTCCAGTTCATCTATATTTTCCAGGATCCTCTGCACATGGATATATGCACGTTCTCCTTCCGGTGTCAGCTCTATGCCCTTTGTATGACGGACAAACAGCTGAGTACGCATATCGTCTTCCATGGAACGGATCACCTTGCTTACATTTGACTGCGTGGTAAAAAGCAGCTCTGCAGCCTGGCTGAAGGAGCCTGTTTTGGCACAGGCCGCAAAATACTGGATCTGTTTGATATTCAGCATGCTCCTACCTCGTTTTCTTCGCAAAGATCAAAAACATCGGGGTCGGATTGTAAAACTCGTCTTTTTCTGTATAAATACGCTTGCTGATACCAAGATCAAAAGAAAATTCTTCCACACCTGTACGGCTCAGCGTTTCCAGATCCCATGCCGGACGCAGAAAAGAGCTGATAGGCAACTGCCGCTTGATATCCTCACATTCCTGCATCAGTTCATCCTGGATCTGATGATGGGCATGATTCTCCGGAAGATCCGCAGTGTCCGCAAAGTCTGCTGCCCCGTAATTTGCATCCAGATTTATCATCACTCCGCCCGGTTTCAGTACGCGGAACCATTCCTGATAAGCATGCTCCGCGTCCGGAAGTGTCCAGGTAAGATTCCGGGATACGATCACATCAAATTCCTCATCCGGAAAATCCGGAGCTTCTGCATCCATCACCATAAACCGGCAGTCTGCTTTTTCTTCCTCAGCCAGCTCCTTTGCATGAGTGATCATATCCGGCGTCAGATCGATCCCGGTTACCTGATGGCCTTCCTTTGCAAGAAGAATGGTAAAAAATCCGGTTCCGCAGCCTACATCCAGGATCCTGAGATTCTTTTTCTCCGGCAGATACTTCTTAAGCTCAGCCATCCAGCGGCCTGCAAGTGCACTGTGAAGCTCTGCTCTTCTCTGTTCCAGAAAGCTGTCGCTGCGCCTGGTCCAGTACTGAGCGATCCTTGTTTTCCGCTCATCTTTTTCTCTTACGATATTTCCGTAGGTGATCACAGGGCCGCCTTCCACAACCTGAAGGCTTGATACCTGATAAAGGATCACACCATCCATGTCTGCACGACAGATTTCCTGGACATTTCCCTCATAATCACGGATCTCTCCGAGATACTCATCCTGATGAACGATATCGCCTGGTTTCTTCACCGGGTACCAGAGACCGTTGACACTGGCACACTGGTAACGTACGTCATCCATCTTCAGAGGATAATAGGTGCTGTGGGAGCGGATTCCTCTGTAGGCCCCAATGCTGCAGAGAATATTCCGCACATCCCGGCGCATGGAATCCACTTCCTCCCGCTGCCAGGTTCCCATACATCCCCTTTCCAGAAGCACAGCCGGAATATCGCAGGTACTTGCCGCATAATTATAGGCGCCGCCTGTACTCACATTTGACTGTACCATATATGGGACATCAACCTGCTCTGCCATTTTTCGAGAGGCTTCCACGATCTCCGGCTTTGCCACGCCCGCAAAATATACATACGGAGTCAGCTCCTCATAATCGTCACCACCGTGAAGATCGATATAATAATCCGCCTTCCGGATCAGGGATTCTGTGATAGCTGCCGCCAGACGTTCCATTTTTGTTCCGTCCTTTTTGCCCGGGAAAACACGGTTCAGATTTTTTCCGTCTTCCCAGCTGATACTGCCTGCACGCTTCTCAAAGTCTTCCCGGTTCAGCACTTTTACCAGAACCAGCTGGCCCTTTACCTTTTCCGGCTTCAGCCGCTTCGACAGCTCAATCAGAGTCTGGATTCCCACATACTCTCCTGCATGAAGACCTGCTGTGACGAGAACGGTTTTTCCCGGATCTTTTCCACGGATGATGGTTGCCGGAAGGACAAATTCTCCATCTCCGAGTTCAAGAAAGCCTTCTGTTTTTTCTCCTGCCGCAACCGGAAGATTCAGGAAATGATCCGGCTTTACACCGGTTACCATAAACATCGGTGTGGACTGATAATTCAATCTCTCTTCCTCACTCCAGACCGTTTTCCATATTTCTGTGTCTGTGCGGATTCCAAGAAGTCCTGCTTCTCTGAGAGTTTTTACATCCCAACGGGGACGGCTGATCTTTGACAGCGGTACCTGGAGGGCAATCCGCTCCATGCGCTCAATATCCGTACAGAGATAGTGATCATCCAGGCTGTTGTTTTCCACATTTTTCCGGTCGTTTTCGTAGGCCTTACGCTGCTCTTCCTCATAAAGATAGCCGTACCAGTTGGCATCAAAATTCAGAAGCCTTCCTCCTGCCTTCAGTACACGGACCCACTCTCTGTAAGCAACATCAGGATGCTCCAGATTCCAGGTAAGATTTCGTGAAATGACTACGTCAAAGGTATTATCCTCAAAATCCAGCTTCTGTGCATCCATCCTCCAAAAACGGATGTTCCGGCAAAGGTCTCCCGCATTTTCCTTTGCCTTTTCCAGCATTCCTTCCGTATAATCTACTGCATCTACATGATATCCGGCTTCTGCCAGGATCACAGGAAAAAATCCGGGGCCTGTTCCGATATCCAGGATACGGATCTCTTCCTTTGGCTTGTCCGGGAACTGACTGGTCAGCACCTTAAGCCATGCGTTTTTCTGCGTTCCCGCAAGCTCTTTATGATTCACTTCGGAGTACCCTTCTGTACGGGTGCTCCAGTAAGATTCGATTTCATCGAGAAGTTTTTCCACGTTGATTCCTCCGCACTTTTCTATTCACGTGAGGGAAATCAGGTCCCCCCACAGGTCACGTTTAATGTACCAAATTGTCAGGGTATTAACAAGCCCCTGGGGGGGATTCCCCACATTGCTCTGCCGATAAAATTTCCGAATGCCGAACACTGCTTCCGTACTCCTGTCCACCTTGTAATTCTCCGAATGCTGTGGTATCATCCTGGCTGTAGTAGTTCAGTAATATAACCGAAATTGAAAGGATGGTTCATATACAAATGACAACACAGGAACTGGCCTATGAAGTTATCAGCCGTTTAAAAAAGGAATATCCTGATGCAGACTGTACACTGGATTATGATGATGCCTGGAAGCTTCTTGTAAGTGTCCGTCTGGCAGCTCAGTGTACCGATGCCCGGGTCAATGTAGTAGTTCAGGATCTCTATGCAAAATACCCGGATGTGGCAGCCCTGGCAGCTGCAGAGCCGGAAGCGATCGAAGCCATTGTACGTCCCTGCGGCCTTGGAAAAAGCAAAGCCCGGGATATCAGCGCCTGTATGCGCATTCTCCACGAACAGTATCACGACAAGGTACCGGAAGACTTTAACGCACTTCTGAAGCTTCCCGGTGTGGGCCGAAAAAGCGCAAACCTGATCATGGGTGACGTATTCGGCAAGCCTGCCATTGTAACAGATACTCACTGTATCCGCCTTTCCAACCGCATCGGCCTTGTCCATGACATGAAGGATCCGAAAAAGGTGGAAATGGCTCTCTGGAAGATCATCCCTCCGGAAGAAGGCAATGATCTCTGCCACCGTCTTGTCAATCATGGAAGAGAAGTCTGTACAGCGCGGACAAAACCTTACTGTGACCGCTGCTGTCTCAATGATATCTGCGAAAAAAATGGGATCTGAATGTATGCAGTTCAATAAACCTTCAGACCCCGGAAAGGAAAAACATAATGAATTTCAAAAAACTGGAAAATAATCTCCTGGATATGATCCAGGAACAACAGGTAAAGATCGGATACATGAGCGGAGTTACCCGTTTTTATTATCCGCTGCAGTCTCTGAACCGCCTTCTTGGCACAGAGCTTACGGAAGAAGAAATGCAGCATGCAATGGAAGAATTCTCAGATTATGCCTGTGACCGTCTTGGAAAAGTAACGGCTTCTTCCAAAAACGGGCGTTTCTGCATCACCCTGCCGCCTCAGGCCTCGGACTACGTTCACGAAAACCGAAAGCCAAGTGAATTTCTGGTACGCTTTATAGGCACAGTTGCCCGTCATGGCTGTACTCTGGATGAAGTGATGGACGTTTTTCGTGCTTATTCTGACCATGTACACGTGGAAAAAACAACCGGAACCGGATTTGATTATCTTGTATATTTCGAAGACGGGATCCCAGATGACTACCGGTATTGTCTGTCCCTGGAGGGTGAGCATATGATCTATCATAAGTTTACACCGGGGGACTATGAAGATTTCGGATTCTGATCTTAGAACACCGGACAAGCTTCCACCCACTGCTTATTGCTTTTCGCAACCCTGCAGGAGACTTCCTTGATTTGATCAAAAAACCGCCGGTCTGCAGACAGATCTTCAAAAAAATCCTCTGCAGATCGACGGTTGTTTTTATTTTCTATGCCCGGAACTTCTTCTGCATCTCCCGCACCATATCTTTCCTCTTAAACAGAAACAGCCATACCAGCATCAGGAAACTGACGCATATGCAGATCAGCGACGGATACAGCACCGTCACCACACCGGCAACCAACAGGATCACAGGGATCACTCCTCCGAAAGCTCCTGCTTCCAGAAGATAGATCATATATTCCGCCACCTCCAGTTTCTGTACCGCAGTGATCACCCACATGGAGCAGATCACAGCAAGCGCAGCCAGAGGAAGCAGATAATCCACAGACCAGCCACGCCAGCCGGTGAACACATCCCAAAGCACTCCTGCAACAGCTGCGATCACCAGCTGCCACATCTCATTCTTCAGAAGATTCCGCCGCTTCACATAAGCCACTGAAACCATCAGCCAGGTGCAGAACGCCCCTGCAGTCACAAACCAGGCCCATCCTATATGACCATCCAGCAGATAATCAATCAGATTACATACCACAGCCAGCACAATACACAGAAACGTAAAGCTCTCAAAAAGCTTCATTTGCTGTTTCTGCTCCTCTTTCTGTCCCGGAAGATCATTCTCCCGAATTGTACAGGACACCTGCTCATTTTTCAGTCTCTCCACAAAATTCCGCTCAATATTTCCATTGGGGATCTTGGACGTAAAACTTAAAACCATCTCATCTCCAAAAGAACAGGAACACAGCTGCAGACTGTCCGTGCTTGCAAAAAGTCCGAATCTCTGAATAAATTTCCGATATTCCTCCGGCATCCGGATGATCCCCACATTGGAATAGATCGCCGTGATTGACCTTCCTCCGAGCGTCGTCCCGGCAAGAAGGAACGGGGTTTTGATCTCCAGTGGTACCAGACGCAGGATCGGATTCTTCTCCAGGCTTACCAGATCATTCAGCTTTGCTTCGATCACGTCCTTACTCAGTTCCTTTGCAAACTGCTCCTTTACGGATCTCAGAATATCCTCAAAGTTTGTATCAGACTGAAAATAACAGCTGATCTCGATCCATCCGAAAAAATTTGCCATAGACCGAGATGGAAAATAATTTCTCAAATTTACCGGGATCATCAGACCAATGGGCTTTTTCGCCTGATTCTGAGGCACTTCTTCATGGATTGCCCAGATAAGAGCTGCCGTAAGAAAAACCGTGATCGACACACCGGCCGCTTTTGCACGGGCGTGGATCTCTTTTACCGGAACACAGACTTCCGTGATATTCATATCCTCCTGCCTGAGCTTCTCGCCTTTTAACTGGAAAGCAGGCTTCTTGAACTCTCTCTTTCTTGGCGCATCGGAAGAATAATACTGAGAAAAGCTGTCCTCCTCCATATCCCTGCCCGTAATGTTTTCATCCGGAAAAAGCTCCGGAAGCTCTGCGGATGGGTGCGTCTCCTGAAGATAATTTTTCACCAGCTCCATCAGAAAATGCATGGCTCCCGTTCCATCCGTCAGCGCATGAAATACCTCGAAATTGATCCTGTTCTTATAATAGCTCACCCGAAAAAGAAGCGTTTTTTTGTCCGGAATATAAAGTCCGCTGCAGGGTGCACCTGCTTCTTTCTTTACCACTGCCGGAATATCACGTCTCTCCAGATAAAACCAGAACAGTCCCTTTCTTAAAACTGCACGAAAAAGAGGATATTTTTCCAGTGTCCTCTCCAGGGCTTCCTGCAGGTTTTCTTCTTTTATCTCTTCTTTCAGTTCACAGTAAAAACGAAATACCCTGGTATCATTCTTTCCTGTCACCGCCGGGAACGCCAGCGCCGCATTGTCAAGTTTTCTCCACTGTGCATATTCGTTCTTCATGATGCTTTCCTTCTTCCTGTTCCTCTGTTTCCAGAAAACGATTTACATATGCAAAGCTCTCCTGCACATGCAGAAATTTGATCCCCAGTGCAAAATACCCATGAAACGCACCTGCGATCCTGTGCACTTCCACACGATTTCCCGCTTCCTTCAGTTTTTCGCCAAATGCCTCACCTTCATCCCGAAGAGGATCGAACTCAGCGGTAAGTATCAGTGTATCCGGCATATTTCGAAGATTCTTTTCCAGAATCGGTGCAAAATAGGGGTTCCTCCTGTCTTCCGGACAACTCTCATAGAGTTTCAGATAATCTTCCATCTTCTCCGCTGTGAGAAGATAACCGGTTCCGTTTGTTTTTACGGATTCAAAGGGAGAGTCTTCCGTATAACAGTTGTTCAGTGCCGGATAAATAAGGATCTGTTTTTTTGGAAAAAAATCTCCGCGGTCTCTGGCCATCATACATACAGCCGCTGCCAGATTTCCGCCTGCACTATCTCCCATAATGGTGATACGATCCGGATCCGTATTCAGAAGAAAACGATTGGTGTAAAAAGTCTTCGCAGCTGCATAACAATCCATCAGTCCCACTGGGAAACGGTATTCCGGTGCCAGTCTGTATTCAACAGACGCCACGATCTGACCGGTAGACTGTGCCATTCTGGCACAAACCCGCTGATAATTCTCTACACTTTCCGTAACCCAGCCACCGCCATGGAAAAACAGGATCACCGGTGGTTTTTTTCCGGAGGCGGCACCGTTTTCCATGTCCTCTTCTGTTGGAAAAAACAGACGGATCGGCACTTTATAGTCTCCGTTATAAACTTCCGCATCCAGTGTCCTGTAAAAGATCCTCATAGGATCCATCTTCTTAAGATCTGCCAGCTTTCTGGAAGCCTCCACTTCGATCCCGCCATAGGAAAGAGCATGGAGCACTGTCCGCACGGCACGTGGCATAGCAGTTTCTCTCCCGGTCGGAATGCCCGGAACTATGACTGGGCGGCTTCTTCTGTTTTCTTTTCTTGTATAGATATATTTTGTTTCTGTTTCGTATCTTCCAGGAATGCAGACTTGTTTCACGCAGGTACGCCTGTAGGCAATCCTCTTCAGAATCTCATGATCTGTACGGATGATCACTTCCGTTCCCTTATAGCCCCGGATATAATATCTGTTTTCTTTCTTTTTTATACGTGGTTGTCTCAATCGCAGTAAATATTTTCTGATTACTTTTTCCTCCGTGGATTTTTCCTTTATTTTCACCTATGATAGCATCCGCAGTCTATGAGTACAAGTCATAGTAAAAAATATACTGCTGCATGATCCCACGCATTCCTCTGTATCTGCGGTTGGGAAATCCTCTTTTGTAATGCACGTCCATGACCTGACGGATGTGGGTATCTATGGGAAAAGCATCCATATGATGCAGTGCAAACAGACAGATACACTCAGCTACCTTTTCTCCCACACCACAAAGCTTCATCAGCTCCTTCTTTGCCTGATGGTAACGCATATCATAGATTTTTTCCAGAGAGATCTGGCCGGATGCAATGGTCCTGGCCGTTACTGCGATATATTTTGCCCGGTATCCCAGGCCGCATCCTCTTAATTCCTCTTCCGTTGCCTGACTCAGCGCCTCTACAGTCGGAAAAGCGTAGTATTCCACACCTGCAGATGAAATTTTTTGCTCTCCGTACTTCCGGCAGATGGTTTCGATACATTTGCGGATACGCTTGATATTGTTCTGCTGAGATATCAGAAACGTAACGATCATTTCCCAGAGATCCTGTCTTAATATCCGTATCCCGTCTCCTGCCTTTATTGCGGCACCCAGATATTTATCCCGTGGATTAGCAGCATTCATGTAAGCTTCATAATCCGTATCCAGATCAAAATAAAGCACCCAGTAACAGATAAATTCCTCCTGAGAGCAGCAGAAATCCACCACTCCGTCTTTCTGATACATTTCCAGATACTGGTCTCCCGCCACCATGGAAAAATGTCCGTCTCCAAGTTTTTTCATCCGGAAACACTGTCCGGAATCGCATATTTTATCAAGGCTGAAATGTTCCAGTTCTACTGTGATCATGTCTGTTCCTCTCGTAAATATTTTTCCTTATATAATGTTCTGTATTCTCTTGGTGTCATCCGGTACCGTTCCCGGAATACCCGGTTAAAAGTCCTCTGACTTTCAAATCCCGCATTCATACAGATATCCGTAATACTTTCATCACTACATTCCAGATGGATCGTCACATAATTCAGTCGCTGCTCATTGAGAAACTGATTGAAATTCCGGTGAAAGGTTCCGGAAAAAACTCTGGACAATGTGAACCTGCTGATGCCCAGATCTCTGGCCATCCGATCCAGAGACATCTCCCTCTTCCATATGATAAAGCTCCTGTCCCATACCAAGCTCCAGAGTTCCCTCTGTGATATAGATAAACTCTATGGAGTTATGAAGATGGGGTGAAGCATGGGCTGAGGTCCGCAGATGAATATGGAGATTCTTCTTTTTTTCTTCGTATACTGGAAACATAGATTTTTCTCTCCGCAATATTTGACTACTTTTTCTGTGTTTTTGGCACGTAATATTTCCGAGAGTTTATTATAATGCATTTGTAAGTTAAAGAAAAGAGGAGGAAAACAAAATGAAAAAAATCATAGAATTTATCAAATATGCGATCAAATGCTACATGGAGATCAATGCAAGAAATCCATACTTCCGCTAAGAAGATCCACAATAATATCTGAGGTCACGGATATTTTGTGTGGACCATGCGCATGAAAAAACTGAATAAAGGTCAATAAATGACTTGTGCGAAAATAATATCACCTGGCATCATGAAGTATCTCCAAAGCCCGTTTATATCTTCCATGCAGCTGTGATATCTGTTCAGCAGACATATTTTCGCAGTCAGAAAGACGTGTTACATCAGAATTGTGGAGCAGATCAGCCTGCTTCACTTTTTTTGCGATCGGATTTTTCCGAAGATTCCGGATATAATCGAAATAATTCATATTCTTATCTCTTGTAAGACAACGTAATGCCTCCACAACCTCTTCCGGAAATTCTCCGGTAAGATCCTCAAATGTGATCTCTGTATCTTCTATCACATCGTGCAGAAGTGCCGTACATACACTGAGTTCATCATCCATTTGCTCCGCTACATGAAATGGATGAAAGATATAAGGTGTCCCGCTTCGATCTGTCTGTCCATGATGTGCCTCGTATGCCACCTTCATAGCTTTTTTCGTCAAAGCTGTATAAATCATAGCTGTGCCTCCCGTCAGGTCTTTCGAACCCCCGTTCATACTCTGTATTACACAGTATAGCATCTATATTTCCTATACACAAGGATAAAAAGTTTTATATATCTATCATTTTTACTTATATACGACAATTTTCTGATTATAATATCCTCAAAACTCTGCTGTTCTTGTTACTTTTCACTGGTAATGTTCCGCGAGGTGTTTTTTGTGAGCGAAGGTCACAGAAAACCCGAGACATACCGCGCGAATTTATGCGATCAGCATAAATTCTGTGCATCGCGAAGCGTGTTACTGAGAACGGAGTGAACAGTGACCTTATTTGGATCTTTCGTTCGGTCATGAACTCGCTTGCCCTCATTCTGAAATTGGTATATACTTATCCTGGTCAGGTAAAACTATTCATATTCGTGGTATTACACGAATCACTTCATTTAAAAAAAGAAAGGAATCTTACCTATGAAATTTATATATCCCGCAGTTTTCCGTCCCACAGAGGACAAAAAATACAATGCTTTTTTCCCGGATCTTACCTGCTGTGAAGCCAACGGTGACACGCTGGATGATGCCATCGAAAATGCCAATGCAGCTGCATACGACTGGATCTACACAGAGCTTATGGAATTTGAGGGAAAGCTTCCTCCGGTTTCCGATGAGAGCGATCTGGAGCTTCAGGAGGGAGACGTTGTCCGCAATATCTCTGTAAATATCCGCTTCCAGGATGGCTGGGACGAATAACCTCTCGTATCACAAAAACAAAGGCGGCATTTAATATCATTTTCAATAAATGTCCGGATCGAAAATGCCTGTTATGCAAAAAGCATCCGGATCGGTAATTGTCCTTCATTACCGATCCGGATGCTTTTATTATACATTTCTTTATTGTTCATGATACTGTCTGAAAAATTTACGCAGTCCGTCCAGTGCTTTTACCAGCACTTCTGTCTCATTCTCATTCAACTCTGCGATCACCGCTTCTGTCATCTGCCTGTGAAACTCCGCATGATGATGATATGCCATACGTCCCTTATTTGTAAGCTGGATAAATACCACACGCCGGTCCTTCTCACTTCGTTCTCTCTTCACATAGCCTTTTTTTACAAGACTGTTCATAGATGTTGTGAGGGAGCCTACAGTGATCTTAAGCTTGGCTGCAATGGAGGACATGTTCCCCCCTCCAAGGCCTACAGCCTCGATAATGTGCATATCATTGTTGGAAATATCTTTATATTTATCTGTGATGATGGCTTCCTCCTCCAGTCGGAGGATCTCATTGAACAAATTCACCAGCACGTCATTTATAACTTCCCGATTGTCCACTCTACCCGCTCCTGTTTCTCCGGAGCAAAAAGGCTTCTCCGGTTCTCTGTTTATGAAGCCATCGTAACATAAATATGGCATTTTTTCCACTGGATTTTTACTTTGCGGGCTACAAAATCACTGCACTTATTGCTTCTACATTTTCCGGAAACGTTCATAGCGATGTTCCAGAAGCTTCTCCGGCTCTTCTTCGCCATATTTCTCAAGAAAATCCGCAATTCCGTTTTCCAGATAACCTGCGATATCATTTATGTTCTCACGGCTTACAGGCTCTGCTTCCGGAATCACATGCTCGATCATCCCCATCTGGTAAAGGTCTGCAGCTGTGAGCTTCATCACTGCTGCTGCTTCCTTTGCCTTTTTGCTGTCTTTCCAGAGAATGGAGGCAAAGCCCTCCGGGGACAGGATGGAATAAACGGAATGCTCCAGCATCCATACCTCATCTGCCACTGCCAAGGCAAGGGCACCTCCGCTTCCGCCTTCACCGATCACAACGGAAAGCACCGGCACTGTGAGACCTGCCAGTGTATAGAGATTTTTTGCAATGGCTTCACCCTGTCCACGTTCCTCAGCTTCCAGCCCGCAGAATGCGCCTGGTGTATCTACAAGGCAGATCACCGGACGGTGAAATTTCTCTGCCTGCTGCATCAGGCGCAGGGATTTCCAGTACCCCTCCGGAGATACCATTCCGAAATTCCGGGTAATGTTTTCCTTTGTACCCTCTCCTTTTTCCTGTACAAGGACAGTTACCGGCTGTCCGTGGAAAAATGCCACACCACCGATCACTGCCGGATCATCCCCGCAGTGACGGTCTCCGTGAAATTCCATGAAATCGTCAAAAAGCGCTTCGATGTAGTCCTTTCCTGTAGGGCGTGTTTTGGCTCTGGCAAGCTGGACATGTTCCCAGGGAGTGAAATCTCCGGATGGGACGAAGTCCGGCCAGATCCTAATATCTTCCTCAACAGTTTCCATTGATTCCTGATTGTCAGGATTGAGCCCGTTTTTAATGTCCGTATTATCGGACTGTACATTATTCAAGGCTTTGTTCTGATGCAATCTCAGAATATCCGACAATACGATCCTCTGCTCCTCACGCTTTACGATCTTGTCCACAAAGCCGTGTTCCAGAAGAAATTCCGCTCTCTGGAAGCCTTTGGGAAGCTTTTGCCCGATGGTCTGCTCGATCACTCTGGGACCTGCAAAACCGATCAGCGCTTTCGGCTCTGCCAGGATAATATCTCCCAGCATAGCAAAGCTTGCCGTCACGCCGCCTGTTGTCGGGTCTGTGAGGACCGGCACATAAAGAAGTCCGGCATCGCTGTGCTTCCGGATGGCCATACTGGTTTTTGCCATCTGCATCAGGGAAACCAGGCCCTCCTGCATTCTGGCACCGCCGGAACAGATATAGAGGATTACCGGCAGCTTCTCCTCTGTGGCACGTTCAAAAGCCCGCGTGATCTTTTCCCCCACGACTTCTCCCATACTGGACATCATGAAACGACAGTCACAGACACCAAGTGCCACAGGTGTCCCTTTTATAGTACACTTTCCGGTAACTACAGCCTCATCAAGCCCTGTCTTTTCACGAAGCCCCTGAAGCTTTTCCTCGTAGCCTCTGTACTGAAGGGGATTCTGTTCTTCCATGTGAGCATCCCACTCCACAAAGCTCTTTCTATCTGCGATCAGTTTAATCCGACGATAAGCGGGTACATGGAAATAATTTCCGCAGTGGGGACAGATGTATTGATTCTGCTTTACCTCGTCTACAAAAACCGCCGCTTTGCAGGCGTTGCATTTACGCATCAGATTATCCGGCACCTCCGGAATGTTTTCCTGTTCCTCACCCCGGATATCCCTGACTGTTTTTTTGAACATGTGCTTAATTCTCATTGATCTTCACTCCCGCAATGATATGGCTGGCAAGAAAGCCAGTGTCAAAGTTTCCGGACTGATAATCCTCATCTTTCAGGATTTCGTACTGATAGTCAATATTTGTATCGATTCCGTCAATGATCACCTCACCAAGAGCACTCTGCATTTTTGCAATGGCTTCTTTTCGGTTACCTGCATGAACGATCAGCTTCGCAAGCATGGAATCATAATAAGGCGGGATCTTACAGCCGTTATACACACAGGTATCCACACGGATCCCGTTTCCCCCCGGAAAATGCGCTCCCTGGATAGTTCCCGGCGAAGGGCGGAAATTTTTCTGAGGATTTTCAGCATTGATCCTGCACTCAATGGCGTGTCCCTGGATCCGGACATCCTCCTGAGCGATCTCAAGAGGCATTCCGGAAGCGATCTTCAGCTGCTCCTTTACAAGATCGATTCCTGTTACCCACTCTGTCACCGGATGCTCCACCTGGATCCTTGTATTCATTTCCATAAACCAGAATTTTCCATCCGGTTCCAGAAGAAATTCGATCGTTCCCGCATTTACGTAACCGGCTGCTTTCGCCGCCGTCACCGCCGCATGCCCCATTTTTTCTCTTAATTCCGGAGAAACTGCAGCACTTGGAGATTCCTCGATCATCTTCTGATGATTTCTCTGGATAGAGCAGTCACGCTCTCCCAGATGGATCACATTTCCGAAGCTGTCTGCAAGGATCTGAAACTCAATATGTCTCGGATTTACCACGAAATGTTCAATATACATGGTACCGTCGCCAAAAGCGATCTCAGACTCTTTTCTGGCGGTTGCATAGGCTTCCGGAAATTCCTCCGGTGTGTTTGCCACACGCATGCCTTTTCCGCCGCCGCCAAGAGCTGCCTTGATGATCACCGGATAACCGATCCTCTCAGCTTCCTTAAGACCGGTTTCAATATCCTCCACATCCCCTTCGCTGCCCGGAACTACCGGAACACCAGCTGCGATCATGGTGCTTCTTGCAATTTTTTTGTTGCCCAGCATACGGATGACCTTTGATGGCGGACCCACAAATGTGATCCCGCATTTTTCACAGAGCTCCGCAAATCTGGCATTTTCAGAAAGAAAACCAAATCCCGGATGAATGGCATCCGCACCGGAAACCATGGTTGCACTGATGATCTGTTCCATATTCAGATAGCTCTGTGCAGATGGTCCCGGTCCGATACAGATTGCTTCGTCCGCCAGCTGTGTGTGAAGGCTTTCCTCATCTGCCTCAGAATAAACCGCCACTGTGGCAATTCCCATTTCTCTGCAGGCACGGATAATACGCACCGCAATCTCGCCTCTGTTGGCGATCAGTAACTTTCGAATCATACAATCACCTTACCCGATCATAAATGTAAGCTCAGCCTCTACGGCAACCTCGCCATCCACAGATGCCACTGCAGAACCAATGCCTACAGGACCCTTTCTGCGGATGATCTTTGTTTCAAGACGGAGCTTGTCTCCCGGAGCTACCTTTCTGCGGAATTTACACTTGTTGATGCCTCCGAAATAAGCGGTTTTTCCCTTCATGTCCTCCAGGGAAAGAATGGCTACCGCACCCACCTGTGCCAGCGCTTCTACCATCAGAACACCCGGCATTACCGGCTCCTGGGGAAAATGTCCCCGAAAAAAATCCTCGCGGAAGGTCACACATTTATATCCGACAGCAAATTCACCCGGCTCATAATCTTCAATATAGTCCACAAGCAGAAACGGATGTCTGTGTGGAATGATCTCCTCGATCTGTTTTACATCAAGATGCTTCATTCTCTATCCTCCTGAAACAATAATTTTTCTTATTCTCTGATTCTGATCTGAAGGTACTTATCGGATACGGAAAAGCTTCTGACCGTATTCTACCGGCTGTCCGTTCTCCACATAGATCTCTGCGATCTCGCCGTCAAAATCACTTTCGATCTCATTCATCAGCTTCATAGCTTCCACGATTGCAAGAACCTGGCCTTTTTTTACCTTGTCTCCCACCTGAACGTAAGGCGGAAGATCCTGGGACGGTGCAGCATAGAAGGTTCCTACCAGCGGAGATGTTACCAGGCTGCCTGTCTGATCTTCCCCGCTCTGTGGTACGGTTTCCGACTGCTCAGTACCTTTCACTCCCTGTGCTTCTGCCACAGTTTTTCCTGTCACTGTCACTGCCATTTCATCTGTTGAAGCCGGTACCACAGGATCTTTGCCTGCCACCGGTGCTGTATTCACTGCCCTGCGGACTTTTCCACCGGTCATTCCTACTGCCGGAATGTTTTCCACAGTTTCTCCTATAACCCCCTGAATGATCTGTGGCTTTCCATGCTCCATACTTAAGGTCAGATCTGCTGTCTCATATGTAAAGGCAGTAAGCTCTGATGCAGATACGTGATCGATCAGTTCAAGAATCTGGTTAAATTCCATAGCTTCAGTCCTCCTCATACTTCTTTACAAGCAATGTTCCGTTGTGTCCTCCAAATCCAAGGGAATTGCTCATTGCATAACGAACTTCCTGTTTTGCCGGAGCGCCGATCATATAGTTCAGATCAAGCTCCTCCTCTGTTTCTGTTGTTCCCACTGTCTGATGGATAAATCCGTCCAGAATGGATTTTACGCATACGATAAACTCAACAGCTCCTGCTGCGCCAAGAAGATGGCCCACCATGGATTTTGTGGAATTGATCTTTACATCCTTGGCAGCGTCCTTAAACGCAAGCTTGATAGCTCTTGTTTCAAACAGATCATTGTGATGTGTTCCGGTTCCGTGTGCATTGATATAATCTACCTGCGCCGGTGCAACACCTGCTTCCTTCATGGCATTTTCCATAGCACGTGCGGCGCCGCTTCCGTCCTCGGCCGGAGATGTGATATGGAATGCATCTGCAGTTGCACCGTATCCCACAACCTCTGCCAGGATATTGGCATTTCTCTTTTTGGCATGCTCCAATTCTTCCAGAACAACCACACCTGCACCCTCGCCCATTACAAAACCGCCTCTGTCTTTATCAAACGGAATGGATGCACGCAGCGGATCTTCACTTGTACTCAGTGCAGTAAGACTTGCAAAGCCCGCGATACCGATAGGGCAGACAGCTCCCTCTGTACCACCGGCAAGCATTACATCTGCATCACCATACTGAATGGCACGGAAAGCATCTCCGATACAATGTGTTCCTGTCGCACATGCCGTTACCACGTTGGTGCATTTTCCTTTTGCGCCGGTAGCGATAGAAACATTTCCGGCTGCCATATTTGTGATCATCTTCGGAACAAGAAGCGGATCCACTCTTGAAGGACCTTTTTCCATAAGCTTCTTCTCATTGGTCTCGGTAGCCTGAAGACTTCCCACACCGGAGCCGATGATAACGCCTACCATGTACGGATCTTCCTCTTCCATCTTAAGCCCGGAATTTTCCACTGCTTCCAGTGCAGCTGCTACCGCATACTGGGAAAAAGGCTCCATTCTTCTTGCAGTTCTCGGATCCATGCGATCCTTTGCCACAAAATCTTTAAGCTCTGCTGCCAATGTTGCCTTGTATCCGGTCGTATCAAAACGGGTGATCGGTCCGATCCCCACCTTTCCTTCTTTTACTCCGTTCCAGAAGCTTTCCACATCATTTCCGATCGGTGTTACTGCTCCAAGTCCTGTTACTACTACTCGTCTTTTCATCAATCTATCCTCCTGACTCCGGGGAGCCTCCTTTACATTGCCATTCCGCCGTCTACGCGAAGTACCTGTCCTGTGATGTAACGTGCACCGTCTGATGCCAGAAATGCGGCTGCCTTTGCCACGTCTTCTGCTGTTCCCATGCTTCCCATGGGGATAGATGCCGCAATATTTTCTTTTACTTTGTCAGAAAGCACGTCTGTCATGTCTGTTTTGATAAATCCCGGTGCAATGGCGTTGACCGTGATTCCTCTGGATGCCAGCTCCTTTGCAGCGGATTTTGTAAGACCGATGATCCCGGCTTTGGATGCCGCATAATTGGCCTGTCCTGCATTTCCACGAAGTCCTACCACCGATGAAAGGCTGATGATCCGTCCGCTTCTCTGCTTCAGCATCATTCTGGACACATGACGGATGCAGTTGAAGGTTCCTTTCAGATTGATGTCAACAACTCTGGAAAAATCTTCCTCACTCATTTTCATGAGAAGTCCGTCCTTCGTAACTCCGGCATTATTTACCAGAATATCAACACGTCCGTATTTCTCTGCAACGGCTTTAAAAAAAGCTTCACATGCATCAAAATCTGCCACATTGCACTGCAGGATATCTGCCTGGCCACCGGCTGTCTCGATCTCTGCTTTTGTTTCCCGGGCTTTTTCTTCTGAGCCGTTATAATTGATCACTACAAGATTTCCTGCCTTTGCAAGTTCCAGGGCGATGGCTTTCCCGATTCCACGTGCACCGCCTGTTACGACTGCGATTTTTTTCTCTGACATATGAATTCCTTTCTGATGTTATGCGGTCGTCCGTGATCCGCATTTGTTACCTGGCATTTCTGTCTGCTGCCCTATGCCTACTTTACTTTTGATTCTTTATCTGTTTTTCCCAATATTTATACCAGTTCCCGGCAGACCTTCTCTGCATCTTCTACGGTCTGGATGTTATATACTTTTACATTTCTGTCGATCTTTCTCATAAATCCGGCAAGGGTTCTTCCCGGTCCGATCTCAATAAATGTATCTACTCCCTGACGGATCATATTTTCCACACTCTGCTGCCAGCGCACGGAAGAAGAAATCTGTTTTTCCAGAAGTTCTTTTGTTTCCGCCGGATCTTCCACATACTCTGCGGTCACGTTTGTCACATACGGGATTTTAAGTTCATGAAGTGTGACACCCTCCAGAACCTTTCCCAGTTCTTTTCCTGCAGTGGCAAGCATTGCGGAGTGGAACGGTCCGCTGACATTTAACGGGATCACTCTTCTTCCTCCGGCTGCCTTCAGCTTTTCAGAAGCTTCCTCAACTGCTTCCGCAAGGCCTGTGATCACGATCTGGCCGGGACAGTTGTAGTTTGCAATACTTACATCTGCAATGTCTGCAAGCACTTCCTCGATCTTCTCTGTCTCCATTCCCATAACTGCTGCCATGCTTCCCTTACCTGCCGGAACTGCCTGCTCCATAAGGATTCCTCTTTTTCTCACGGTAGTAACAGCATCCTTCAGTTCCATGCCGCCGGCAGCTTCAATAGCGCAGTACTCGCCAAGGCTTAATCCTGCAGTTACATCCGGGTGAAGTCCCATCTCCTCTACCACCTTCTCCATGGCAAGACAGGTGGTGACCAGTGCAGCCTGTGTATATTCAGTCAGGTCAAGCCTGTCATTTTCTTCAAAGCAAAGTGCTTTCATATCCAAATCCAGCCACTTGCCGGCAGAGTCGAAAACATCCTTTGCTGTATCGTATTTCTCATAAAAATCTTTTCCCATTCCGGCCTTCTGTGCACCCTGGCCCGGAAAGATGAATGCTGTTTTTCCCATTTATTATTCCTCCACAAGAAAGCTGTTTTTCTTTACAGTCTCTTTTGTCTCTCTGATCAGTCTTGCCATCAGCTCCTTACAGGTCGGTACATCCTTTACCATACCTGCGATCTGTCCGGACATAACGCTTCCGGTTTTTACATCGCCATCAACAACAGCCTTCCTGAGACCACCAAGTGTCAGCATTTCCAGTTCCTCAAAGGATGCGCCTGCTGCTTCTTTCTCCAGATATTCCTTTGTCATAGGGTTTCTTAAGGTACGGACCGGATGACCTGTGGTACGGCCGGTTACTCTTGTGTCGATATCTCTGGCTTTCAGAAGGAACTGTTTGTAATTCTCATGTACATGACATTCCTCTGTTGCCACAAATCGGGTTCCCATCTGTACGGCTTCTGCACCCAGCATAAAGGCTGCCGCGATCCCACGACCGTCTGCAATTCCACCTGCTGCAATTACCGGGATCTTTACTGCATCCACGACCTGCGGTACCAGCGCCATAGTGGTTGTCTCACCGATATGTCCTCCGGACTCGGTTCCCTCTGCTACCACTGCATCTGCGCCACAGCGCTCCATTCTTCTTGCAAGAGCTACAGATGCAACAACCGGGATCACCTTTACTCCGGCAGCTTTCCATGCTTCCATGTATTTTTCCGGGCTTCCGGCACCGGTTGTTACTACCTTGATGCCTTCTTCTACAACGATCTTCGCAACCTCATCGGCACTCGGACTCATCAGCATGATATTTACACCAAAAGGTTTATCTGTCAGTTTTTTCGCCTCACGGATCTGCTCACGCACCCACTCTGCCGGTGCATTTGCAGCTGCGATCAGTCCCAGGCCGCCTGCCTCGGATACTGCTGCCGCAATGTGATGATCTGCCACCCAGGCCATACCGCCCTGGATGATGGGATATTCAATACCAAGTAATTCTGTAACTCTTGTTTTCATCTTTTACCTCCGGAAAATTAAATCAAGCGGATAAAAGCATCCGCGGTTTATTTGGTTCCACTCTTATTTTCAACATTCCATTAACAGGGGCTTTAATACTCGATCAGGCTTGCTCCATACGTCAGTCCGCCGCCGAAGCCTGCAAGGACCAGTCTGTCACCACGCTGCAGTTTTCCGCTTTTTTTCATCTCATCCAGGAGGATAAGAAGACTTGCGGAAGAAGTATTGCCGTATCTGTCCATATTCATAGGGAACTTGGAAATGTCTTCGCCCAGCCTCCTTGCTGCGGAACAGATGATCCGCTCATTTGCCTGATGGAGAAGATAATAACTGATATCTTCACAGGAAACCTGCTCTCGGGAAAGAAGCTCCTTCACAGCCTCCGGTACCTTGCTCACGGCAAAGCTGAACACTTCCTTTCCGTTCATCTGTATGTAGGTTTCCTTTGCCTTCGGATCATTTTCATAGCGGATCTGATTTCTGCTCTGTAAGGTAAGTGCACCGCCTTTTTTTCCGATGGAATGGGTTACCTGTGCATAGCTTCCACCCTCTTCTGCTCTCAGTACGACTGCTCCTGCACCATCTCCGAAAAGAATGCAGGTGCCGCGATCTGTCCAGTCCGTTAAACCGGACAGCTTTTCCGCACCGATCACAAGGACATTCCTGTATATCCCCTGGGCCAGATATGCCTGCGCAGTGTTCAGTGCCAGAAGAGATCCTGTGCAGGCGCCGTTCAGATCAAAGCAGGTAGCATTTTCCGCTCCGAGCCGCTCCTGCACCCCACATGCCACACAGGGCATGATCTCTGTTGGAGAAATGGTTGCCACAAGGATCAGATCGATCTCTTCTGCCTTCATTTCTGCGTCTTCCAGAGCTCTTAATGCTGCCCCCGCTGCCATCGTCACAGTATCTTCGTCCTCTTTTGCAATATGTCTCTGTACCACACCGGTTCTTTCCCGGATCCACTGATCACTGGTTTCCACCATCTTTGCCAGATCGTTGTTATCCCACACTCTGTCCGGTGCCCAGGAACCGGTTCCGCATATTTTACCTGTCATATTTTTCTCCATGATATCTGTCTTAAATCAGTCTGTATAAATCTGTACTGCTGTTCTCTGAATTATCTTTTATCTTAAAATATTTTGATTATCAAATTATATCATCATAAAAGTATTTGTCAAGAAGGAATTTTTGAGCATCCTTTTATGAAAAAAATAACAGCTGCCCAGGCGTGGAGTATTGGTCTCTCCTCTGTCCTGTGACAGCTGTCTTGTTTTTTTCAGACAAGTATTGTATTTATGGTTATTGCATTTATAGTTATTGCCTTCATAATTTTACTTCATCGCCCACTGTACCAGGCACACCACACCAATCTGCACCAGCAGTATCACCGGTACACCAATTGCAAATCTGGCTTTTCGGGTTTTGTGGTGAAAAAATCTCATGCCAAGGATCGCCCCGACGCTGCCACCGATGACAGCACTTAAGATCAGAGTCTTCTCCGGGATCCGCCATTTATTACGACGTGCTTTCTGCTTGTCAACTCCAAAAAGCACAAAGGCCAGGATATTGACTGCAAGCAGATAATAATATATGTAATCATTCATGATAGCTCTCTCCAGGATCTGTGTCCTGTATTTCGGACAGTAACCGATTTATGTCTTCATTGCAGTTTGATGATCAGCACCGGTATGGGCGGATCATTGGGCCGGTTTGCATATTCCGACAGGATCACCAGATATTTATGAGGATCCAGCTGACGGATAAACACAAGCATCTCATCCCGTTCCTGATATCCCGTATCCCCGCCACTGTAAATGCAAAGTGTCATAAGTCCGCCTTTTTTCAGAAGCTTAAGTCCGCTTTCCACCGCTCTTTTGCTGCTGTCTGCTCTGGTTGCCACCGAATGGTCTCCGCCGGGAAGATATCCCAGATTAAAGGTGATGCAGGACACTGTTTCTGCTTCTGCATAAACATCCATATTCTCATGGGATTCCAGAAGAAGCTGATAATTTTCCGGACAGTTATCTCTTTTCAGGCGCTCCTCCGTATGTTCCAGTGCCTGCTTCTGAATGTCAAAAGCCAGAACCCGTCCCCTTTTTCCTGCAAGCTGGCTTAACAGAGCCGTGTCATTGCCATTTCCCATTGTTGCATCGATACAAATGTCTCCCGGCATGACCTGCTGCCGTATAAAATGCTGCGTGTATGCAGTGATCTGAAGATTTTTCATTTAAAAATCCTTTCAAAATTCTCTTACAGTTCATGATAATACGGACAGATATCCTCATAATGTCCGTCCTTCATACGGAATCCCTTCGGGATCACGCCAAGCTGGATAAATCCAAGTCTCTCATGATGATCTTCTTTATTTAAGCAGCTCCACATTCCGTCCGTCTCTTCGGATCACACCCTCATCCGAGAGATTTTTGATCTCCCGCATCATAGCACTCCGGTCCACACTTAAGTACTGGGCCAGTGCGGTATAGGACATGGGCAGCTTGAATTTCCCGGCATTTTTTTCCGCAGCCAGAGAATGCAGATAGGCTATCAGCTTCTTCCTGGTGGAGGATCGTGAAAGCATGTATATCCGATCTGTCTGCTGCCTGGAACGAAGGGCCGTCATCTGCAGCAGATTACTGACCATCTGGCTGTGATGATGACAGGCATTTTCACAGCGCTTGATCACATGCTCATAATCAATAAACAGCACTTTCGTCACGGTAGTGGCACATACATAATAATGCTGGGAATCTGACGAAAGCAGAAACGGTTCGCCAAATACACTGTCCTTATTCAATTCATCGATGACATACTCATTTCCATCCTCGTCACAGCAGTAGAGAACTGCTCTTCCCTCCTGGATCAGACCGATCTTTTTCATGGAGCTGGAATATTCCATTATGGTTTCTCCATTCTGAAAAACTTTCTCCCGGACTTTGAAGCAGACACGCATCCTTTCCTGTTCTTCGGGCAAAATATCCGTAAATAAAGTGATATGCTCCATAAATTTTCCTCCCACCGGCAAAATAATCTTCCGCATATCTGTACTTTTCTCTCTGCATCCAGGACTATGTAAGAGGACTCTCAAAGCAGATATCCGTATTTTATTTTGCTGCATGTTTCTGATTTTATACCAGCACGAAAAAAATGTAAAGTCTGGAATTTTTTTCTGTTTTGTTGTATTTGCAACAGTTTTTGTTGTCGATTTCTGTTATATTTTTATCAAAGTTAAGAAACAAACAAAACCTGAAGCATATAAATAAATCCACCATAGAAAGAAAAGAGGAATCGCTCATGAAAATCACAGATACCATCAAATATGTAGGCGTTAATGATCATCAGGTTGACCTTTTTGAAGGCCAGTACAAAGTGCCGAACGGCATGTCCTACAACTCCTATGTGATCCTGGACGAAAAAATTGCGGTTATGGATACGGTAGATGCAAATTTTACTCACGAATGGCTTGATAATATCCAGAAAGTTCTGGGTGACCGGAAACCGGATTATCTGATCGTACAGCATATGGAACCGGATCATGCAGCCAACATCGCAAACTTCCTGAAGGCTTATCCGGACACCATCGTTGTTTCCAACAAAAAAGCCTTCGCCATGATGCAGAATTTCTTTGACCTGGATCTGGAAAGTCATCAGATCATCGTAGATAACGGCGGAACCCTTTCCCTTGGAAAACACAATCTGACTTTTGTATTTGCACCGATGGTTCACTGGCCGGAGGTTATGGTCACTTATGACAGCACAGAAAAGGTTCTTTTTTCCGCAGACGGCTTCGGAAAATTCGGTGCCCTGGATGCAGATGAACCATGGGACGATGAGGCAAGAAGATACTATATCGGCATCGTTGGAAAATATGGTGTGCAGGTGCAGAATCTTCTGAAAGTAGCCGCAACTCTGGATATCCAGACCATCTGCCCGCTCCACGGACCGGTTCTTACTGAAGATCTTGGACATTATATCAGTCTCTATGATACCTGGTCTTCCTATACACCGGAGGATGACGGAATCGTGATCGCCTACACTTCCGTTTACGGCCACACAAGAACAGCAGTCGCACAGCTTGCCGATAAATTCCGTGCCAAAGGATGTCCGCGTGTTCTGATCTATGACCTTGCAAGAGATGATATGTCCCAGGCACTGAGCGATGCTTTCCGTTACTCCAAGCTGGTTCTCGCAACCACCACATATAATGCAGGTATCTATCCGTTTATGAACGACTTTATTACCCGTCTGGCAGAGCACAACTTCCAGAACCGCACTGTAGGACTGATTGAAAACGGAAGCTGGGCACCGCTGGCAGCGAAGGTCATGAAAGAAATGCTTTCCAAATGCAAAAAGATCAACTGGCTGAATACCACAGTTAAGATCATGTCTGCAGTAAACGAAGAAAACCGCAGACAGATGGAAGCTATGGCTGATGAGCTCTGCCAGGAATACATTGCAAAAAGCGATGATCTTGCCAACAAAAATGATATGACCGCTCTGTTCCGCATCGGTTACGGCCTCTATGTGGTAACCTCCAACGATGGCAAAAAGGACAACGGTCTGATCGTCAATACCGTTACACAGCTTACCGACAACCCATATCGCGTGGCTGTCAACATCAACAAGGCAAACTACTCTCACCACGTGATTCAGCAGACCGGTATCATGAACGTAAACTGCCTGTCCACAGATGCTCCGTTCTCTGTTTTTGAGCAGTTCGGCTTCCAGTCCGGCAGAAGCACCGATAAATTTGCCGGCCAGAAAGTAAACCACTCCGACAACGGCCTGGTATTCCTGGACAAATATATCAATGCTTTCATGTCCCTGAAGGTAGAAAACTATGTGGATCTCGGCACTCACGGAATGTTCATCTGCAGCGTCACAGAGGCCCGCGTCATGAGCGATCAGGATACCATGACTTACACCTACTACCAGAAACATGTAAAACCAAAGCCACAGACCGAGGGCAAAAAAGGCTGGGTATGTAAAGTCTGCGGATACATCTATGAAGGCGATGAACTTCCTGAAGATATCATCTGCCCGCTGTGCAAGCATGGCGCTGTGGATTTTGAGCCGATCGAAGGATAAGGCAAAAATCTGGATCAGCTGATCTTATCCGGTTACAACTCCCTTGTTTTTACAAATTATAAACCTTATAAACTGCAAAAGACAGGTCTTTGAATGGCCTGTCTTTTTGCGGTATCGTTCTCTTCAATATCTTTTATTTCATCAGTCTGATAACCTGCTCTGCAGTATCTGCCAGATTCTGCTTTGCATTCTCATTTTTCATGGCCTCCTCCAGAGTTACCACTCCACGGAGGATCGGGAAAAAGGCATCGATCCCTGCATCGTTGCAGGCTCTTGCGTCACGCTGTACGGCACCTGCAAAGGCGATCACTTTTTTTCCATATTTCTTTGCAAGCTTTGCAACACCTACCGGCGCTTTTCCCATGGCTGTCTGTCCATCCATGCGTCCCTCACCTGTGATCACAAAATCCGCGTTTTTGATGTAGTCCTCAAGTTTTGTCTCATCCAGCACGATATTGATCCCGGATTCCAGAACTGCATCGGTAAAGGTCAGGAATGCAAATCCCATTCCGCCGGCGGCACCTGTTCCCGGATACTTTGGATCCGCTTTCGGAAAACGCTCCTTTGCAAGCTCTGCGTAGGCACCCAGCCACTGATCCATGTCCTGGATCATTTCCGGTGTAGCACCCTTCTGCGGTCCGTAGATGACACTGCATCCAAGCTCTCCGCAAAGAGGATTTGTGACATCGCAGGCAACACGGAATTTACATTCTGCAAGCTCCGGGATCACATAGGCATCTGTGATCTCTGTGATGTCTTTCAGGCCTCTTGCTCCCGGAAGGACCTGTTTTCCGTCTTTGTCCAGAAATGCATAGCCAAGTGCCTGAAGCATTCCCACACCACCGTCATTGGTGGCGCTTCCGCCGATGCCCACAATAAATCTGCGGCAGCCTTTTTCGATGGCGTCCCTGATCACCTCACCGACACCGTAGGTTGTGGTATAAAGAGGATTTCTTTTTTCGTCCGGTACCTGCGTGATCCCTGCTGCACCGGCCATTTCGATCACTGCAGTCTTTGTGCTTTCGATGATGCCATACTCACAGATCACCGGCTCGCCAAGAGGCCCTGTAACCTTTACATACTCTGTTTTTCCATTCATTCCTGCAACAAGGGCTTCCACGGTCCCCTCTCCACCGTCTGCCAGTGGTCTTACCTGAACTTCTGCGTCCGCATCCACACGATGGATACCTTCAGCGGCTGCAAAGCCTGCCTCCATGGATGTCATACTGCCCTTAAAAGAATCGATCGCTGTTACTACCTTCATTTTATTTTCCTCCTGCATGATCTTTATGTAAACCTGATATCCGTACTCTCCGTTCCATTCAAGCTTGCTTCTGTTTTTTATCATAATAAAATTAAGCATGGATGTATATATTATGTATACTATATTTTTTCTTTATTTTCATATTTTTTTGTTATAAATAACATACTCAAATTGAATTCATAAAACATATATGATATACTGACCAAAAGAAAGCACCCTGTAGATCCTGTATTCTCATTTCGTTTACCTGCATAAATATAAAATCAGGCCTTCCGTAATATAAATACTATCAGTCTTTCCAGGAGGATTCCATGATCACACACATCAGCCACACTCTTGCCCAGCAGATCGTCAACACGATCAAGGACGTCTGCAGCTACGATATCAATTTTATCAACCCGTCCGGCACCATTATCGCCAGTACAAACTCTGCCAGGATCGGAACCTATCATGAGATCGGACGGAAAGCTGCTGTAACCGGTACTACCATCGAGGTGGCTGAATCTGACAATTTTACAGGAACACGCCAGGGTATCAACATGCCTCTTTACCATGAAGACTGTCTTCTGGCTGTGATTGGCATCACCGGTTCCCCGGAAAAGGTACGCAAGTATGCCTTTCTGGCACAGCGTATCACCAGCCTTCTGATCCGTGAGCAGGAGCTTGGCCAGTACAGCCGGCACCAGGCGGACAAAAAGCAGTTTATCATCAGCTCTCTTCTCCATGGGGAGACCCAGAATCCGGAATATCTTCTGAAATGCCTGAGAGAATTTCAGATCGATCCGGATACGCCCAAACGGCTGATATTGATTCATACGTATCCGGCTGCTTCCGGCAGAAATCCTTCCGTAAAGATCGCCCGCAGGATTCCGGAATCCTCAGAAAGTTCTGCTTCCCTGACAGATCCCGAAAATACGACTCTTTCTCCGGAATCCTCTCCGCAGCCAGAAACTCCGGAATCAGACTCTGGCATCGGATCTGTTCTTTCGGAACATCAGATCCAAATTTTTTTCAAAACCGCCGGGATCACCCTGCACACCTTCCGCTATCCCGGAGATTATCTTGCTGTTGCAGATAATTCCAATTTTTCTGCTCTTTCCGCAGTGCTTCGTAATTTTGCCCAAAAGCATGCAGACACTCTGGCCATTGCAGTTGGAAAGCCTGTACCTCTGTATCAGCTTGGACTTTCCCTGAATACTGCGGAAAC
This sequence comes from Ruminococcus sp. AF20-12LB, assembly GCF_003478985.1. Lineage (NCBI taxonomy): Bacteria > Bacillati > Bacillota > Clostridia > Eubacteriales > Oscillospiraceae > Ruminococcus > Ruminococcus sp. AF20-12LB. Next base: position 130,322 of record NZ_QUGH01000012.1, read on the forward strand.
TACCCTGAGGAGCCTTCACCAGCCCCTTACTGACAATATCTGTACAGAAAATTATGCAGTTTTTGATGATCTCACTCTGGAAATCATTCTCTCTTCTGTGTCTCGGAAAGACCGCGAAGAATTTTTCGTAAAAACTATTTATCGGCTTTCCCCGGATGAAAAGGACCTTCTGCGAACTTATTTTTCCCTGGAAATGTCTCTGGCTGATACCGCAGAGAAGCTTTTTCTCCACAAAAATACTCTTCAATATAAATTAAACCACATTTATAAAAAATGTGGTCTCAATCCCCGGAAATTCCGGGACGCTGTTCTGTTGTATCTGGCATTGGAGCTGGAATGAACCAGTCATTTCACTATCCTTTCACATGAAATCCAAACTCCTCCTCCAGTGGGATCTCCCTCGCTTCAATCCCCTCGATCTCCACAAAGCTCTGCTGAGAAAGGCGCTCTACCATCTCCCGGATTTCTTCTCTGGTTCCCTGTAATTCCATTTCCACACGATCATCCCAGAGATTCCGTACCCAGCCGGTCAGTCCCATGGACTGTGCAATATAATAAGAGCGGTAACGAAAGCCTACTCCCTGTACTCTTCCTGAAAAATAAAAATGTTTCCGAATCTTTTCCATCTGGCACCTCATATTTTCTGTCTTAACTATTCTGTCTCTGTATCTCCACCCGAAAGTCTCCCGCATCTGCCGCAGAAATATCATAACCAGATTATATAATATTTCTTTATAAATTGTAAAGTTATATCCTTCTGCCTATTGGAAACTATAATCATCTACGTTATAATAGTTTTTATCAGAATAAAAAGAAATTTACTTTCTTTTGCAGAAAATATTTTCAACAAAATTTAACATCAGGAGGTAATGATCATGAATGAAAGCATCAAAAACCTGTTAGAACGCAGAAGCATCCGCGCCTACAAAAAAGAACTTGTTCCGAAAGAAACTCTGGATACGATCCTGGAAGCAGGAAAATATTCCCCCAGCGGCATGGGACAGCAGAGCACTCTTATGGTAGTGACACAGGATCCGGAGCTGGTTGCGAGGCTTTCCAAAATGAACGCAGCTGTTATGGGAAGCACCTCAGATCCGTTCTACGGCGCCCCAACTGTGATCATTGTCTTTTCCGACAGCAAAATGGGCACCTGTGTGGAAAACGGAAGTCTTGTGATGGGAAATCTCATGAATGCCGCACATGCTCTCGGCGTGGACTCCTGCTGGATTCACCGTGCAAGAGAAGTTTTTGACTCCGAGGAGGGAAAAGAGCTGAAGAAGCAGTGGGGTGTTCCAGAAGAATATATCGGCGTGGGTCACTGTGTTCTTGGATACCGTGACTGTGAGTATCCAACAGCCAAACCACGTAAGGATGGTTTTGTAATCCGCGTGTGATCGTCTTGCAAATAAGATTTCCACTGCCAAAAATTTTTAATGTAAATAAAAATCTGACAAATTCCTGCATGATACGCATTGCTACGTATCTGAGAATACACAGGAAAACAGCCCTCCGGTATCATAAATACCAGAAGCTTTTCCCTTCTTCTCCGGCAGTGATCTGTCAGATTTTATTTTCTCTTATTTCAGTGCTTTATCCTTATATCTGGAAATCTCCTCCAGATATTTTTTTCCAAGGGCACTGATGTTAACACCCTTTCTGGCAATATAACCGATTGTCATGATCTCATCGGAATCCAGCTTCACAGCACAGTAATCGGAACCATTAAGATCCTCACAGATAATACCGGAGCATAAGGTATATCCATTCAGTCCTACCATCAGGTTCAGCATAGTAGCCCTGTCATCGGCTTTGATCAGCCGTTTGTATTCATAGGTGCTCAAAACCTCCTCCGCAAAATAAAAGGAGTTATTTTTTCCCTGTTCAAAGGACAGACACGGATATTCCTTCAGTTCTTCCAGCGTGATCTTCTCACGCTTCGCCAGAGGATGCCCCTTCCACATGTAAACGTAGATCCGACAATTAAGAAGTTCGTGAAACTCCAGACCATACTCGTGAAACATTTTTGCAAGTACATTATGGTTAAACTCATTTACGTAGAGGATTCCGATCTCACTCTTGAAATTACGGACATCTTCGATGACCTGATGCGTCTTGGTCTCGTGGACCGCAAATTCGTACTCATCCATACCAAACTGCTTTACCAGCTCCACGAAGGCATTGACTGCGAAGGTATAATGCTGCATGGAAACACTGAATTTTTTGCGTGACTGTTCCTTGGAAATATATTTGGCTTCCATCAGTTCGTACTGTTCCACCACCTGCCTTGCATACCCCAGAAATTCTTCGCCTGCAGGAGTTACGGCGATTCCGCGGTTCGTTCTTCGGAATATCTCAACACCGGTTTCTGCTTCCAGCTCCCGGATTGCCGTGGAAAGACTGGGCTGAGAAATATAAAGGCTTTTTGCTGCCTCGTTCATAGATCCGGCTTTTGCAATTGCTATGGTATATCTGAGCTGTGCCAGAGTCATCTTTCTGCCTCCCCGTTTCTTGTTCCGGCTCTCTGTTCCTCTTCAGACAGATCCGGCAACAAGCATCCTTTATCTTTTTATTTAAGGTAGTTCTTATCTACATATCCTTCTTTTCCAAGCTTCGGAACATATACATACCAGTAAGTACTGTCTTTCTTCTCAATGACTTCCACCGTATCTCCGTTATTCAGCTGGGCGATCTCATTGTCCTTGTCATACGCCTTTGCACTGCGCAGAGCCAGATATCCGCTTTCCACTTTAACAGTCATGGATGGAGTTGTCGTACCTGAGCCTCCGGTAAGATAGTTTCTGTCAACATAACCTGTCTTATCCAGCTGCGGAACATATACATACCAGTACTGATCGTTGCTGGTGTCCTTCACCTGAACCGTGTCACCGGTATTCAGCTGTCCGATCTCATTGCTTTCATTATAGGCTGCCTTGTTGCGAAGGGCAAGATAACCAGTTTCTACTTTAACTGTCCACAGACCACTGTTGTAAATATACCGGTTATCCACATATCCGGATTTATCAAGCCCCGGAGCATATACGTACCAGTAAGTAGAATCACTGCTGTCCTTTACAAGAACGGTATCTCCGGTATTCAGGCGTCCGATCTCGTTACTGTCATTGTAAGCTGCGGTACTTCGAAGAGCCAGATAGCCTTTTTTTACCTTTACTGTCCAGGAATCGTTGGAAGCTGTGGCGTTCTCTGCTATCTGGATATAGTTTTTGTCCAGATATCCGGACTTATCCAGTCTTGGCACGTATGCATACCAGTAGGTAGCGTCCTTCCGATTTGTAACTTCCACAAGATCTCCTGTATTCAGCTGTCCGATCTCATTGCCTTTGTCAAAAGCCTTCTCACTTCGAAGAGCCAGGTATCCATCTGTGACTTTGACTTTAAAAGTGGTTCCTGCTGCTGCCCTTGCCTCCCGGATCGTCGCCGGAAAAGCTGCTGCCAGTATAAATGTCAGAAGTACCAGCTTTTTTACTGCCTTTATATTAGACAGAAGAGTTCTTTTTCTCATATTATACGCCTCCTTTTCTTTTTTGGATCTTTCTCTGATCTGCTGCTCTCTCTGTTTTTTATTTACTGAGCAGACCGCACCGGAATTTATGGTAGTATTATATCATATTTTCAGCTGATAGCTGTAAGAATCATATCTCTTATCGTAGTCCAAAATGTTCCTTTCCGTAATGCAGGTATTGACACTTTTAATTAGTAGTGTTATATTACATGTAGAACAGGATAAAAGTAATGCCCCGGGATTTTTCCCGGGGAATTTTATACACATACGTTCAATATATGACAGTCCGGGAGATCTGTCCCCTGAGAGGACAGATCGATCATCCGGGACGCTGCAGACTATAATATAAGGGAAGGTGAATACCATGGCAGTAAAAAAAGATTATTACGATGTTCTGGGCATTGACCGGAACGCAGATGAAAAAACAATAAAAAAAGCCTACCGTAAACTGGCCAAAAAATATCATCCGGATACAAACGCAGGTAATGCAGATGCCGCAGATAGATTTAAAGAAGTAAACGAAGCCTACGATGTCTTAAGTGATCCAAAGAAGAAAAAAATGTATGATCAGTTTGGTCATGCCGCGTTTGAGGCAGGAGCTGATCCTGGCGCCGGTGGATTCGGCGGATTCCAGGGTGGCGGCAATGGCAGCTATCAGGAATTTCATTTTAACGGTGAAAACATGGACGATATTTTTGGTGATATCTTCGGAAATATGTTCCACGGCAGTCACGGCGAAAGCCGCGGTTTCAGCAGTAATGGCACATATGAGCATTTCACCGGTAACGGTGGCGGCTTTCACAGTGGATTTGGCGGAAGTGGCTTTCACAGCGGCAACGGCTTCGGCGGATTCCATCAGCAGGATTTTCCGCAAAAAGGCTCTGATGTGAAGGCCAGCATCAACGTTACCTTTAATGAGGCAGCTTTTGGTGCTGATAAAAGAATTTCTCTGTCCGGTCCGGACGGAAGCTCCGGTGCACCGCAGACACTTCAGATTCATATTCCGGCAGGTATTGATACCGGCAAGAGTATCCGTCTGAAAGGAAAAGGCATGCCCGGAACCGGCGGCGGCGAGCCTGGTGACCTTCTTCTGAAGGTTACCGTAGGAACACGTCCTGGCTATGAACGAAAAGGATCGGATGTTTATACCACCATTTCTATTCCTTACACAACCGCTGTTTTCGGCGGTGAAGCCACCGTTCCTACCCTTTACGGAAATGTTATCTGTAAGATCAGGGAAGGTATGCAGTCCGGTTCCAAGATCCGCTTGAGAGGAAAAGGCATTGTTTCCATGAAGAACCCTTCCGTCCGCGGTGATCAGTATGTAACCATTCAGATTCAGGTTCCTCAAAATCTGAATTATTCCGCAAAAGAGAAACTCCATGAATATGCAAAGGCCTGTGGACTGGAACGGAGTAATGCCACCGGATCACATGTAGCATAAAAGTTAAAATAAAAGAGTATCACAAAGCTCATCACTATCAATGAGTTCCTGTGATACTCTTTTTTGATTTTAAAGTAAGATCTGATATAGCTTATGACAGCGTCATATCTCCATCTTTCACCCATCCGAGCTTACGTACAAACATATTGATCAACGGGCAGAGAACTGCCGGGAGAATAAAAGAGATCAGAAAAAGTCCTGCCCAGTCCATAGCTGTAACAGCTGTCTTGGTTCCTTCTGCAATATCATTCATCCATCCTGTATACACACCGATCTGACCTACAAAACCGCAGGTACCCATTCCTGAGGATACAGCAGTTCCGTTCATCTGAAGCCTGAACAAGCAGGTTGCAATAGGTCCTGTGATAGCAGATGTTACGATCGGAGCGATCCAGATCCTTGGATTTCTGACAATATTACCCATCTGGAGCATGGAAGTTCCAATTCCCTGAGAGACAAGACCACCCCATTTGTTTTCCCTAAAGGACATAACCGCAAAACCTACCATCTGCGCACAGCAGCCCGCTACTGCAGCGCCGCCTGCCAGTCCGGTAAGTCCCAGAGCCGCGCAGATCGCAGCAGAAGAGATCGGCAGCGTCAGTGCGATTCCAACAAATACAGAAACCAGGATGCCCATAAAGAATGGCTGCAGATCTGTTGCCCACATGATCACGCTTCCTACCTTCATAGCAGCTTTTCCAAGGGCCGGTGCCCACCATGCGGAAAGACCTACGCCCACACCGATGGTTACAAGAGGCGTTACAAGGATATCGATCTTCGTCTCCTTGGAAACTGCCTTACCGATCTCAGCTGCAACAATGGCAACAAACAGTACAGCCAGAGGACCGCCTGCTCCGCCAAGTGCGTTGGAGGCAAATCCAACGGTGATCAGCGAAAACAATACCAGCGGCGGACAATGCAAGGCGTAACCGATGGCTACTGCCATGGCAGGGCCGCTCATGGCAGATGCCAGAGAACCTACTGTGTACTGGGTATCATTGACTGTGGCAACTGCCATAGTCAGAAACGGAATGTGAAACTGTGTGCCAATGGTGTTGATGATCGTACCGATCAGCAGGGAACAGAAAAGTCCCTGTGCCATAGCTCCCAGTGCATCGATACCATATCTCTTCAGAGAGATCTCAATATCCTTCCGTTTCAGAAATGCTTTGAATTTTTCCATTTTTAAACTCTCTCCTTACCCTGATCCGCTTCCTGCCGGATCAGTTCCTTTATTTGCAAAAAGCCTCGCTTACTTTCTCAAGTTCCTCGCGGATGGAAATATGCTGCGGACATACTTCCTCACACTGTCCGCATTTTACACATTCATCTGCACGCTTTCTGCCATGACTGACTACCAGCCAGTCTTCCTGATGCGCTGCGGCGGCTTTATTTCCGTACAATGTCAGATAATTCATTGCTGTAAAAGAACCGGAAATTCCGATTTCCATCGGACAGACCTTTGCGCAGTAGTTACAGGTTGTGCATGGGATCAAAGGAATTTTGCTCATAGCCTCTCTTGCCTTATCAAGAGTCTCCTTCTCACTGTCAGTAAGGCCGTTGAAATCCTTCATAAAAGAAAGGTTATCCTCCATCTGCACAACATTGCTCATTCCGGAAAGTACGGTAATCACGCCTTCCAGATTTGCCGCAAAACGGATCGCCCAGGATGCTGTGGATGCTTCCGGCTCTGCTGCCTTCAGAAGCTTTTCCACTGATTCCGGCGGAGTTGCAAGCATGCCGCCTTTTACAGGTTCCATGATAATGACCGGTTTTCCATGTTTCCTGGCTACCTCGTAGCAGGCTCTTGACTGGATCGCCGGATTTTCCCAGTCTGCGTAATTGATCTGCAGCTGTACAAATTCCATTTCCGGATGTGCAGTGAGAAGTGCATCCAGCTCCTCCGGTGTGGAGTGGAACGAAAATCCTGCATGTCTGATCAGACCGGCTTCCTTCTGTTCACGGATCCAGTCCCATAAACCGTACTCATCAAAATATTTTGTTCTGTGCTCTCCAAGATTGTGGAGAAGATAAAAGTCGAAATATCCTGCCTTTGTTCTCTCCAGAGATGTTTTAAACTGTGCAAGAGCTTCATCTCTTGTCTTGCAGTTGATCCAGGCTGCCATCTTGGTGGCTAGCTGATATTTTTCTCTCGGATAACGCTCTACCAGCGCTTCGCGGATAGCATCTTCGCTTCCTGCATAAGCCCATGCTGTATCAAAATATGTAAATCCGGCTTCCATAAATTTGTCCACCATGACTTTGGTCTGCTCCACATCGATCACACCTTCTGATTTCTGCGGAAGTCTCATAAGGCCAAAACCAAGTTTTTTGATCTCTTCGCCTAAATATGCCATATTTTTCTCTCCCTTCTTATTCCATTCCGGAAAATTTCCCATATTATTATATCATCTGCTATATCGTCTGGTAAACAATGTTCCAGACATTGATATTTCCCGGACAGTTATATTTTACTACAGGAAAAAAACTGCGTTTCTCCTATTATAATGGTATTTTCTTCAGCAGTAAACCTTTTTCTTTTACAAGTGTCAAGACAGTGGCGCTCTTGTTGCTGTAAACAAAAAAGCAGCTGCCGCTCTTTTCTAACACGACAACTGCCTTTCGTTTTACTGCTTCTGCATCTGTTTATTCTCTTTTCCATAAAGAAACGGCCTTGCCACCGTCCGGTTGAAAAACTCGATCAGCGGTCCCATAAAAAATGCAGTGACAAGAGTTCCCACTCCTACAACCGCACCCATAAAAAATCCCGCCGCAGTTGTGAGCACATCGGTCCCAATCCTGCACATCCGGAAAGGAATCCGGGTTCTTTTATCTAAGATCAGCGCATAGGCATCATAGGCGGAAACACCCATATCTGCAGTAAAATACAACGCTGACGCAAAACACATCATCACAACGGCAATGCACATCAGAAGAACTCTTACCCCAAAAGTTCTCTCCGGCAGATATTTGTCAAAAAGCTGCATTCCTTTTTCCACGATGATCCCCATAAAAAACAGGTTCAGCACAGTTCCCAGCCCGATAAAATGCCGATCCAGAAAAAATACTCCCAGCAGCATCAACGCATTGATGATGATATAAACATAACTGTACTTTATTCCTGCAAGATTCCATACTCCCATAACAAAACAAGAATTGGGATCTGTTCCAAAATCCGATGCCTTAAAAATGGCCACACTAACCCCGGCCAGAAAAATCCCGACAAAAGTCATAAAGATTCTTTTTACTGTTAATGAATTCATTTTTATTCTTTACACCTCTGATCAAATATTTTACACTGATGGTATCGAACTTCAGGAATGCTGTCAAAGCAGAAAATGCTGATCTGCTTTCAGCCCCGAAATATGTAAAAGTTACATCATATTATGTGGAAAGGCATGATAATCATGGAAGATAAGCAGGTCATGAACCGGAAAACTTCATCAAAAGAACTTCATCTGATTTCCTGCGGCTGGGAAAAATGTACGCCGGATCAGTCCTACGGCCCAGGGGTGCGCCGCTATTATACCGTACATTTTGTTCTGAAAGGACAGGGCTATTTCTACATCAATAACCGGAAATATACCCTGAAAGCCGGACAGTGCTTCTTTATCCCGCCAGTTGTCAGCACGCTTTATAAAGCGGAGCCTTCTGATCCCTGGACCTATACCTGGATCTGTTTTAACGGTGAAAATGCTGCCGCACTTTCCGAACACTGTCATCTCACCCTGGAAAATCCGGTTCAGCAGCTTACTTCTGTAATTCCCTATGCGGAAACGATCTGTGAAATGATGACCCATCCCCAGCTGACACCTTCCAACGAAGCTTATATCCAGAGCAGTCTTTACCGAATCATCGCCATGCTGGAGGAAGAATTTCATGCTTCCTACACCACCATGGAAGCCAACGATAATTTTTACATTACCCAGGCTGTGGATTACATCAAAAAAAGTCCGTTTCTGGATATCACAGTGACAGATGTCGCAGACTACCTCCACATCAGCCGCAGCCACCTTTACGGACTTTTCAAAAAACATCTGGGTACTACTCCTCAGGCCTTTCTGACTTCAGCCAAGATCATCAATGCCAGGGAGCTTCTGACGATCACAGATATCCCCATTGCCAATATCGCAACTTCCTGCGGTTATCAGAATCCCTTTGCCTTCTCCCGTGCCTTCAAAAAAGAAACCGGCATGACGCCACGGGAATACCGGGAAAAATATCATCATGCCGAGAATCTTCTGGATTGCTGAACCACTTTTCCTGATTTACGGAACAACTACCTTGGCATTGTAGTATTCCACCGCAGCATCCATAGTCGGACCTTCGTTGTCAAACCAGTCATAAGTGATGGTTTCGCCGCTTTCTCCCCATACCTCCGGGCAGTCGATTTCTTCCCAGTCAAGCGGAACGAAGTGTTCTTTCTGTTCTGATGCACGCAGCATGATCTGATGCAGCTCCTCAAATTCCTCCGGGTTTAAAACTCCGGGTTTTGCGGATACAAACAGTGGTGTACCGCTCTTTGCAAGAACGTCTGCCCACTGACGATTTTTCTCCCATGGGATCATTCCGAAAATACCGACACAGTCTGCATCAATATGGTAAAACGTATTGTGCTGCGGAAGACGGAATGCCAGCGTATTTACGCCCATTCGTCTGGTACGCTCCCAGATACGTCCGCTGGTATCGTCACCGGTCCGGTTCAGATGCATCAGGCCTGCGCCGAGATGTCCGATGGTATTGCAGCCGATGATCACTGCGTTATTGCTCCGGGAAGCATCATAAATCTCCTGATAAAGCATTTTTACGATTTCTGCGCTGGTTTTGGTCTGATCATAAAAGTGCCATTTCTCCATGGAATTGTCTCTTAAATTCGCCTCAAATCCCCATTTCCCAAAGAGATCAAAGGTAGAAAAATCATGCTTGATCAGCGTGTATCCCCAATCACAGATCCTCTCGATATCTTTACGGATATATGCCAGTGCATCCGGGTGGGACGGATCGAGACAGTCATTATAGGAAATTCTCCACTCATCCGGGATATTCTCATCTTCATTAAGAAGCAGACGGACCCAGATACCCGGGCGGACACCTTTTTTCTCCAGCTTGTCTGCAAGACCTTTCATATCCGGAAATCTGGCATTGCCTTTTGTCCATGGTCCACCGTTGTATTCATCCAGGCGATGATGCTCCTGCCAACAGTCATCAATGACCATGAACGGAGAATTTTTTACACCTTCAGTCAGTTTCAGGATATAATCGGTATCACTTAAGATCTCCTCTTCGGAGCTGTCACCGTAAGCATAGTACCAGTTATTGCTTCCATACACCGGAAACTCCGGGAAGATCGGATCTGTACACATTTTTTCACAGAATTTCTGTGCAGTTTCAAAAGTATCTGCTCCCTCTGCTTCCATGCAGACGATCTGTGCGGCACACAGTTTTCTTCCTTTCAGCTGTACTCCTGTATTTCCGCAGCGAACATCCAGAAACAAAGTAATTCCTTTGGTATCCACCTGCCAGTAGCACATAGCAGAGGGACGGACCTTTACGCCAAAGCAGAGAACCTTCTCAGAAAGCTTCGCCAGAAAATACCATGGCAGATAACGGTTTCCGCTCATTCCATGCCATTCCACATCACCATAGGTACGTTCCCAGGCATCTCCCAGAAATCTGGCTGATTTCGGGATCTTATAGTTCCATCTCAACTTCACGCATCTCACTGTATCCTCGGATGTGACAAGTATATCTTCATGTTCACCTGCGTCCTGGAATTCCACAGTAGTTGCACCGGCAGCTACTGTCGTCTGCCCTCCCTGGCACACAAGTCTCTCCTCTTCTGTTTCCACTGTTACATAATCCGGTACCCCAAGCTTAAAATCTGCATATTTTTTCTGCATTATTCTCTCCTCCTGTACTTTTTTATTTACATTTTGCTTTACCTGCATACTCATGAATACTGTCTTTCTATCGTCTGTTCAACTCAGAAGAATGTACGAAAAATTTTTTTAATACATTTTGTCTATATGCCTTATTATATTGATTTTTTTGTTTTTTTCTATGCTTTAAAGTTATTATAACATTGCAGAATGTTCAATCTGCATAAGCTTTTCAGTCCTTGTCCGATCCGTTTTTTAATATAAGAACGTAAGGGCGGAAGTTAGTTTTTCATTTTACGGAACACAAATTCTGGTTGAATGAAAAAGTAACTTCCACCATGTGCTAGTACTGATAAGTAAAGGGATTTCT
>NZ_QUGH01000013.1:0-103481 GCF_003478985.1 Ruminococcus sp. AF20-12LB
TCTCCAGGACGTTCAAATATTTCAGGGTCTTTAAAAGAGGAGCCATTGTCTGTGAGGATGACAGGAAATAACTTGTGGTATAGATCAGCTCCAAGCTGTTCATACAGCCAAAGGAAAACTTCCCTGATATTTTTACGGTTATCGGCTTCAAGCAAAAAAATGAGCATAAGGTTACAGTTACGGAATAACATAGTCAGAAGGACTTTCTCAGATTTTCCACCAGCTCCTTCCACAACATCTAACTCTACAACATTTGTGTCTGGATATTCTTCAAGATATTTTTCAAAATGATGGTATGTCCTGTTTTCCCGGTAGCCGGTGTTTTCAGGGGCTTTTCTGGTCTTGCGACGCTTTTTATAGCGTACTTTGCGGGGGAGGTCCAAATTGATAGCAGTAAAATATCCATGATCAATGTAGTTATACAATGTACGGATGGAACAATCGATAAGATGTTGATTGGAAGCGTAAATATGAGATAATGGCTGCCCTTTAAGGAGAAAAGGCGAAACCAGTTGATCCAATTGTTCCAGCGATTCAGGAGTCTGATTGATACCGGAACGGGAAGAAACCTTGATCTCATTATAAAGGTCATGGGCATAATGGGCACGGTAAAAATAGAAGTCATGGGAACAGGTCCGGATCTGTTTACAGTTATTACAGACGTAAGGTGGTTTTTTAAGTCTGTCACAAAGTATAGGAGTAAAATCACGGCAGTACACGGCGCAGCGTTTGGAACGGCATTTAAAGCATAATGACTGGCAGGAAAGGCTGCCACATACATTTCTTTTTTCACAGAAATGAAAGAACTGGCATTCTGAGCGTTTCTTCTGTAGGTCGTCCTGATAATGAGGAACATGTATGAGATGCCGCCGTATCTCCTTTGAGATGGTAGATGAATCCTTGTTTAACCTCTGAGCGATCTGTGTAAAGTTTTCGCCAATCTGTATACCATGTTCGATAGCAGCACGGTCAGCGAGAGTAAGGTGTTTGTGATTCCCAATATTATTAGTAGCCATAAGTAAATCCTCCTTTGTAATAAAAATGGATCATTTCCGGTGATCGGAGGATATGGGCCAGTGTACCCTGGCATTTGTTATAGGATAGCTTATTGCAGGACTAAGTTCCACCCCTAATTTCAGCAAAAGAACATAAAGGGCTGAGAATGGAAATTAGTTTTTCATTTTAGGTCACAAAATCTTCACAAAATAATTAGCACTCACCTCTTGACAGTGCTAACAAATCGTGTTATATTTCTCCTAGAACAAGAAAAAAGCTACAGCATTTCCGAAACGAAAGTGCCGGAAGTGCTTTTTCAGGAATAGGAGGAAATCCTATGAATATCAGTAAATTTACACAGAAATCCGTACAGGCTGTCCAGGATCTTGAGAAGGTTGCTTATGAATATGGCAATCAGGAGATCGAAGAGGAACACCTTCTGTATACTTTACTTACACAGGAAGACAGCCTGATTCTCAAATTGATCGAGAAGATGGAGATTCAGAAGGAATATTTTGTTGACACTGTTAAGAAAGCTCTGAATGCGAAGGTTAAGGTTCAGGGCGGAGAACTTCGCTTTGGTCAGTATCTGAACAAGGCACTGGTCAGTGCGGAGGATGAAGCCAAGGCTATGGGAGATGAGTATGTTTCTGTAGAGCATCTGTTTCTTTCCATGCTGAGATACCAAAGCCCAAGCATGAAGAAGATCTTTGAGGAGTTTGGAATCACCAGAGAGCGTTTCCTTCAGGCATTATCTACAGTCAGAGGAAACCAGAGAGTTGTCAGTGACAACCCGGAGGCAACCTATGATACCTTGAATAAATACGGTGAGGATCTTGTGGATAAGGCGAAGAACCAGAAGCTTGATCCGGTGATCGGCCGTGATATGGAGATCCGGAATATTATCCGTATCCTTTCCCGTAAGACTAAGAACAACCCGGTTCTCATCGGTGAGCCTGGCGTTGGTAAAACAGCAGCCATTGAGGGACTGGCACAGCGTATTGTGGCAGGAGATGTACCGGAAGGTCTTAAGAATAAGAAGATTTTTGCCTTGGATATGGGTGCGCTGGTTGCAGGTGCCAAGTATCGTGGCGAGTTTGAGGAACGTCTGAAAGCAGTACTTGAGGAAGTGAAGAAGAGCGAAGGACAGATCATTCTGTTTATCGATGAGCTTCATCTGATTGTGGGTGCAGGTAAGACAGACGGCGCCATGGACGCAGGAAACATGCTGAAGCCTATGCTTGCCAGAGGTGAGCTGCACTGTATCGGTGCAACAACTCTGGATGAGTACCGACAGTACATTGAGAAGGATGCTGCACTTGCTCGTCGTTTCCAGCCGGTTATGGTAAATGAGCCGACAGTGGAAGATACCATTTCCATTCTCCGTGGCCTGAAGGAAAGATATGAGGTATTCCACGGTGTTAAGATCACAGACAGTGCCCTGGTTGCCGCTGCCACACTTTCACACAGATACATTACAGACCGTTTTCTTCCGGATAAAGCCATCGACCTTGTTGATGAGGCCTGTGCGCTGATCAAGACGGAACTGGATTCCATGCCGACAGAGCTGGATGAGCAGAGACGTAAGATCATGCAGCTGGAGATTGAGGAGTCTGCCCTGAAGAAAGAAACTGACAACTTAAGTAAAGAGCGTCTGGCTGATCTGCAGAAAGAACTTGCAGAGCTGAGAGATACTTTTAATACCCAGAAAGCTCAGTGGGATAATGAGAAGCATTCCGTAGAGAAGCTCCAGAAATTACGTGAGCAGATTGAGGATATCAATAAACAGATCCAGAAAGCAAAACAGAATTACGATCTGGAGAAAGCAGCTGAGCTGCAGTACGGCGAGCTGCCGAAGCTTCAGCAGCAGCTGGAGGTTGAGGAGAAGCAGGTTAAAGAGAGTGACAGAAGCCTGGTACATGAGGCTGTCACAGATGATGAGATTGCCCGTATCATTTCCAGATGGACCGGTATTCCGGTAACCAAGCTGACAGAAGGTGAGAGAACCAAGCTGCTGGGCCTTGAGGATGAGCTGCACAAACGTGTAGTAGGACAGGATGAGGGTGTTCGTCTTGTAACAGATGCGATCCTTCGTTCCAAAGCCGGAATCAAGGACCCCACAAAGCCGATCGGTTCCTTCCTGTTCCTCGGACCAACCGGTGTTGGTAAAACAGAGCTTGCCAAGACTCTGGCTGCCACATTGTTTGACGATGAACAGAATATGGTCCGTATTGATATGAGTGAGTACATGGAGAAATATTCTGTGTCCCGTCTGATCGGAGCGCCTCCAGGATATGTTGGATATGAGGAAGGTGGACAGCTGACAGAGGCCGTTCGAAGAAAACCGTACAGTGTTGTTCTTTTTGATGAGATCGAGAAGGCTCACCCGGATGTATTCAATGTACTTCTGCAGGTACTGGACGATGGACGTATCACGGATTCACAGGGACGTACGGTTGATTTTAAGAACACAATCCTGATCATGACTTCCAACATTGGTTCTCCATACCTTCTTGACGGTATCGACGAGAAGGGAGATATCAAACCGGAAGCACAGGAACAGGTTATGAATGATCTTCGTGGTCACTTCCGTCCGGAATTTCTGAACCGTCTGGATGAGATCATCATGTTCAAGCCGCTGACCAAGGATAATGTAGGTAAGATCGTAGATCTTATGGTCAAGGAGCTCAGCGACCGTCTGGCCGACCAGGAGCTTTCTCTGGAACTTACAGATGCTGCCAAACAGATGGTAGTGGATAACGGTTATGATCCGGTTTACGGCGCACGTCCTCTGAAGCGTTATCTCCAGAATTATGTTGAGACACTGACAGCCAAGAAGATCCTTTCCGGTGATGTACATGCCGGAGATACCATTGTGCTGGATGTGAGGGACGGAGAGTTTACTGTCAGCACGAAGTAAAAAATAACTCCATAAATTTATGATAGATTGACAAGGAAAAGAACTGTCGGTTCTGATGGGAATCCATTTCAGGATGAAAATCAGAACCAGGCAGTTTTTTTCTGGACAGGGAATGGGATATTTTTATCAGATACTGAAGAAATAAAAAATCCTGAAAAATCTGCTCTGGCTCTTGACAAAAAATAAAATTGGTAAGATAGTAAATCTGATATTTCAGATCAGGCAGCTCTCCAGCAGCATCTGGGATATTGGATAAATATCAGATAAAAGGATGGAAACAGATTATGATACCAAAGGACCCGGTAATGCTTTTAAGTTACGTAAATACACAGCTGCGGGATTTTTACAGATCCCTGGATGCCTTCTGCGAGGACAGAGGACTTAACCGGAAAGAACTGGAGGATAAGCTTGATATAATCGATTATGCTTATGATTCGGCTGTGAACCAGTTTGTATAAGAAAATCAGGAACAGAAAGAAGTACCCGTTTCGAATAAAAAAATGAAGCGGGTATTTTTTTGCGAAAAAACAGCAGAAAATAAATTAGTTTGACAAATTAATTAATAGATTTCAGTTGGGAATTAAAGAAGCTATAAATCTTAAAAAAGTGTAAAATCCACAAAAACCAGTTGCATTTTTTGTGCAGATGTATATCATATATAGTTAGCCGACTAATTAAAAGGAAATGGCCACTGCTTCGTGTATCATTAACAGGGAGCAGGTGTCTGATCGGATGAGAGAGGAGTGACAGCATGTTTTGTAAGGAGGAAGATGAGAAAGAAAAGCAGAGCAGTTTTTTATCTCTGTTTATGAAGGTAGACCGTCATTTTATGACGAAATGCTTTAGTCAGATGCAGGAGCTTGGGATTTATCCGGGACAGATCCCGGTTCTGGGGCTTGTGTCCGGACGGGATGGCCTGAGTCAGCGGGAAATTGCAAAGATCCTGCATATCAAGCCGCCTACGGTAAATGTATCGATACAGAGACTGGAGAAAGCAGGCTTTCTTTATAAGAAACCGGATGAAAAGGACCAGCGTGTGACCAGGATCTACATGACAGAAAAGGGAAAGGAAATCAAGGCAAAAGCACTGGAACGGATCCATAAAAATGAGGCTGTAATGATGGAAGGCTTCAGTGAGGCGGAACAGTGCCTGCTTCGGAGATTTCTGGAGCAGATCCTTGTAAATATCGAAAAGATCCAGCCGGAGGAAGCCATAGAAAAGCTTCAGCCGGATGAAATGACAGAAAGGAAGGAACAGAAACGTGATTAAACTGATGAAATATCTGAAACGATCTGCAGGTTACATCGTACTCATCATTGCGCTTCTTTTTCTTCAGGCATACTGTGATCTGTCCCTGCCGAATTACACATCCAATATCATTAATGTGGGAATTCAGCAGAACGGTATTGAAGACAGTGTTCCTGAGAAGATCAGAAAGACGTCCATGGACAGTCTGAAGCTGTTTATGGAAGAGGATGATGCGAAAACTGTGGATGGATTTTATGAGGAAGAGGGAGATGATCTGGTATTAAAGGATAAAATCTCCAAAAAAGACAGAGAAGAACTCAACGATATCTTTGGCAAACCGATGGTGATCGTTTCTACTCTGACGTCCGACAATGAAGAATCAAAGGCAGCTCTTGCAAAAATGGGAATCCCGGAAGGGACTGATCCGCTGGCGGCTCTTTCTCAGATGCCTGCAGAGGCTCTGGCTGCTATGAAGGAGCAGGTCGGAGAAAAGATCGACAAGATGCAGGAATCCATCATCACACAGGCAGGTGTTTCCTATGTTCGTGCAGAATATGAAGCTATGGGTGAAGATGTGGACGCCATACAGATGGATTACATGAAGTCAACAGGTATCAGCATGGTGCTTATGGCATTTGTCACTATGATGGCTGCAGTATGTGTGGTATTTCTTTCATCCAGAGTTGCGGCATCTTTCGGACATGATCTCCGAGGGCTGGTTTATAACAAAGTCATAGGTTTTTCCAGCAGAGAGTACCATAAGTTTTCAACAGCGTCCCTGATCACACGATGCACGAACGATATCCAGCAGATCCAGCAGGTAATGGCTATGATGTTCCGTATCGTGCTTTACGCGCCGATCCTTGGAATCGGTGGTGTGATCCGCGTGCTTCAGAGAGATTCCTCCATGACATGGATCCTTGGGGTGGCCATTGTACTGATCATGGCATTTATGGGACTGCTGTTCAGGATCGCAATGCCGAAATTTACAGCTTTGCAGACCATGGTAGATAAGCTGAACCTGGTAACAAGAGAAATCCTTACCGGTATTCCGGTTATCCGTGCATTCAGCCGGGAGAAACACGAGGAGGAGCGTTTTGAGGATGCAAATATCACTCTGACGAAGACAAACCTCTTTGTAAACCGTTGTATGACATTTATGATGCCGGTGATGATGCTGATCATGAACGCAGTTTCTGTACTGACTATCTACAGCGGTTCCTATGCGGTAGACAGCGGAAGCATGCAGGTTGGTGATGTTATGGCGTTTATCCAGTATGCAATGCAGATCATCATGTCATTTTTGATGATCACAGCAATGTCTATCATGCTGCCGAGAGCAAATGTATCTGCACGCCGTATCAACGAGGTACTCGAGACAGAAGTCAGTGTCCAGGATCCGGAGGATCCGGTACAGCCTTCCCAGGATGTGAAGGGTACTGTAGAATTTGATCATGTAAGCTTCGCATATCCGGAGGCAGGAGAGAATGTTATCACAGACATTTCTTTCAAGGCAGAAAAAGGTGAGACAGTAGCAATCATCGGAAGTACAGGAAGCGGTAAGAGTACACTGATCAATCTGATCCCGCGTTTCTATGATGCAACAGAAGGATCTGTGAAAGTGGATGGCGTGGATGTCCGGGAAATGACACAGAAGGATGTCCGTGACAGGATCGGTTACGTTCCGCAGAAGGGTGTACTTTTCTCAGGAACCATTGATTCCAATATCCGTTACGGAAAGACAGAGATTTCGGAAGATGCAGTGAAAAAAGCAGCAGGGGTTGCACAGGCTACGGAATTTATCGACACCAAGCCGGAGCGATATAAGACTCCGATCGCACAGGGGGGAAGCAATGTTTCCGGTGGACAGAAGCAGAGGCTTTCCATCGCCAGAGCTATCGCAAAAGATCCGGAGATATTTATCTTTGATGACAGCTTTTCCGCACTGGATTTCAAAACAGACAGCACACTTCGAAAAGCGCTGAAAGAACATACAAAAGAAGCAACAACCATTATCGTGGCACAGCGTATCAGTACGATCTTAAATGCAGATAAGATCCTTGTACTGGACGATGGACATATGGCAGGGATCGGAAGCCATAAGGAGCTGATGAAGTCCTGCGAGGTATATCGCCAGATTGCCATGAGTCAGTTATCAGAGGAGGAATTGGCATGAGTCAGCAGAGAAGAAGAGGCCCGATGGGCGGACACGGAATGCAGCCAACAGAGAAGGCCAAGGACTTCAAAGGCTCCATGAAAAAGCTCTTTGGCTATATGGGCAGATATAAATTCCGTTTTATCCTGATGTTTATCTTTGCAGTGGCAGGTACAGCGTTTAATATTGCAGGCCCGAAGATACTTGGAAAAGCTACCACAGAGCTGTTCAATGGTCTGGTTGCCAAGGTAAACGGCACAGGCGGTATTGATTTCGGTAAGATCGGAATGATCCTTTTGTGGACTTTGGGACTGTATGTGGCAAGTGCATGTTTTTCCCTGATCCAGGGCTTTGTCATGACGGGGATTTCAAATGATGTCACATACAATCTCCGAAAGGATATTTCAAAGAAGATCAACCGTCTGCCAATGAATTATTTTGAAAGTAGAACAAACGGTGAGATCCTTTCTAGGGTGACAAATGATGTGGATACCCTGCAGATGAGCATTAATCAGAGTATGACACAGCTGATCACATCCGTAACAACACTGATCGGTGTATTTATCATGATGCTTTCCATCAACGTGTGGATGACACTGGCAGCAGTGCTGATCCTGCCGGTTTCCATGTTTATCATTAATAAAGTAATGAAACATTCCCAGAAATATTTTCAGGCACAGCAGGAGTATCTGGGAAAAGTAAATGGTCAGGTGGAAGAGAATTTCGGCGGCCATGATGTGGTAAGAGTATTCAACAAAGAGCAGGATGTGCTGAAGGAATTTGAGCATGACAACCAGAAGCTTTATGAATCTGCATGGAAGTCACAGTTCTTTTCTGGAATGATGATGCCGATCATGCAGTTTGTGGGAAATCTGGGATATGTGATGGTGGCACTTCTCGGAGGGATTTTTGCCATCAAAGGAACTATCGAGGTTGGAGATATCCAGTCTTTCTTCCAGTACATCCGTAACTTTACACAGCCGATCCAGCAGATCGCCCAGGTTACAAACCTTCTGCAGTCCTCGGCGGCAGCTTCTGAGCGGGTATTTGAATTTCTTGAGGAGCCGGAGGAAGAGCTTCAGCCGGAGAACCCGGATTCCATTGAGGGACTGGAAGGAAATGTACAGTTTGAGCATGTGAAATTCGGTTATAATCCGGATAAGATCATTGTAAATGATTTTTCCGCAGATGTGCATGACGGTCAGAAGATCGCCATTGTAGGACCTACAGGCGCAGGAAAAACGACGATCGTAAAGCTGCTGATGCGTTTTTATGATGTAAATGACGGAAGCATCAAGGTTGACGGACATGATATCCGGAACTTCAACCGCAGCAATCTCCGTGAGATGTTCGGAATGGTGCTGCAGGACACCTGGCTGTTTTCCGGAACCATTATGGAAAACATCCGCTACGGAAGACTGGACGCAACGGATGAAGAGGTGATCGCAGCAGCAAAAGCGGCCCATATCCACAACTTTATCATGCAGCAGCCTGGCGGCTATCAGATGGTCCTGGATGAGGAAACCAGCAATGTTTCTCAGGGGCAGAAACAGCTGCTTACCATTGCAAGAGCGATCCTGGCAGACAATAAGATCCTGATTCTGGATGAGGCCACATCTTCCGTTGATACAAGAACGGAAATGCAGATCCAGAAAGCTATGGATAACCTGATGAAGGGCAGAACCAGCTTTGTTATCGCCCACAGACTTTCTACCATTAAGGATGCAGATCTGATCCTGGTGATGAAGGACGGAGATATCATTGAGCAGGGAAATCATGAAGAGCTGCTGGCACGGAAGGGATTTTATGCGGATCTGTATAACAGTCAGTTTGAGAAAAAAGAGGCTCAGGCATAAGATAACCTGAGTATTGGGCAGGATTACAGCACCGGAAATGTACTTCCATCCGAAAAACGGATCGGCCACGTTTCCGGTGCTTTTTTTGCGGATTTTTTTCAGGTTAATGTGGTGAATAAATATTGTATAATTCATATAAAAATGATGGGAATAATAATATAAATTATATGAAAATAGCACAAAATCGTAAGAAAGTACAGTCTGTTCGGAAGAATAAAGAGGAATTCCATGATTCATACAGTATAATAGGATATATCGAGTGTGTGGAAAAACTACAAACTGGAAAATGCGGAATGTTAAAGAGAAGAGAGGTATTTTTATTATGAAACAGAAAGCAATGGATATGAAACTTGTAGTAAAACCGTTGGTTGGATGTCTGACACATACACATTTCTGGGAGGGACCATGTCGTGCCGGACATAAAGAGGATATGACTGTTGAAGCTGAGACAAAAGCAGCTGATGAGGCATTCAAAAATTCAGTTAAGGGATTACAAGGGGTTATTGATGAGGTAGAATTCACGGAGCCTGTGGATGTCCGCTATAATGAGTCTTTTGTTGTAGATAAAGACCTTTTTGCAAAAATCGGAGAGGATGTTGATGAGATCGATTGCTTCCTCTGCATGGGATGGAGAATTCCTAAGCTTGAGCGTTTCGGAAAGCCGGTCGTTATCTGGCAGAACGGAAACGAAGGAATTGATTTTGCAGCATACTGCCGTTCCATCGGAGTAGAGGCATATGTATGTATGGATCTTCAGGATGTGAATGAGATCATGCATATTCTCTGGGTAAGAAAAGCAGTTCGCAATACAAGGGCGCTTGTACTGACAGCAGGATCTCAGCCTACATTCGGAATTCAGAGTCTGATCCGCGATCCGGAGATCCTTCGTCAGCGTTACGGAGTTGAAGTGGTGAAGCTTCCATTTACATCCATTTTCAAATATATGGATGAGATCACAGATGAGGAAGCAAAGCCGATTGCAGATAAGATCATTGCTGGATCTACTGATACACAGGTAAACACAGACTGGTTTATCAATGACGTGAAATATTATCTGGCTGCCAAAAAGATGATGGATATTTATGACTGCAACGCTTTCTCAACCGCATGTCATGAGCTCTGTACAACAGAAATCCCGCAGAACCGTAAATTCACACCATGTATGTGTCATTCCATCATGAAAGACGAGGGAATTCCAAGCGGATGTGAGGAAGACCTTAACGCATTGATGGCCATGCTGATCATGCAGTATGCCGGAAAACGTCCGGCATTCATGGGTAACCCGAACCACGAGACAGACGAGCTTCTCCGCATCCACCATGCAGTACCGGCTCTTCAGATGAACGGTTATGGAACAAAACCGCTGGCATACAAACTCTGGGCATTCACAGGCCAGGGATTCGGTGGAAAACTGCAGGTTGACTTCACAGAGAACGATGATGATTATATCACACTTGGACGTTTCAATCCGGCAGGCGATACCATGTGCATCAAGAAAGGCAAGGTTATCCGTTCTGAATATGCAGATACATACTGCAGTCCGTTCTACTACATCCAGATGGACGATGCAAGAGAATTCATGCACAATCTTGCAGGATTCGGACATCATCAGGTGCTGATCTTCGGTGATTACACAAAGATGATCAAGAAGATTGCAAAAATTATGAACTTCAATATTCTGGAAGGATGATTGGATGATATATCTGAACAACGGGGCAACTTCCTGGCCGAAGCCCCCTGCTGTTTTGGAAGCTGTGCAGGCGTGCCTTAGCGGCACGCCTGCTTCGCAGTTCCGGGGCGGCAGCTCGATCATGAAAAAAGATGTGGAAGTACTTTGCCGGGAAAAACTGGGACAGCTCCTTGGAATCAGGGAAACAGAGAGAATATTTTTTACATCAGGGGCAACAGAAAGCATGAATACAGTCCTTGGGGGGCTGGACTACGGTGAAAAAGGCAGTAGCATCCTGGTAACGCAGACAGAGCATAACAGTGTGCTACGTCCGGTATATAATCTGGAACAGCTGAGAGAACATCCGGTGCTGGTAGTGAAGTGTATGATAAACGGGACAGTGACGGAAGAAGCCCTGGAAACAGCAGTACGACCGGACAGCCGTGTGCTGATCGTGAACCACTGTTCCAACGTGACAGGCTGTGTGCAGGATATGGAGATGATCCGGGAATTTGTAAAGAGACATGGACTGATCCTGATCGTGGATGTGTCGCAGAGTGCTGGCTGTATCCCTGTTGATGCAGATAAATGGGAAGCAGATGCGCTTATTTTTACAGGCCACAAAAGTCTGATGGGAATTCAGGGAACCGGCGGATTTTATGTCAGGAGCGGAATTGAGCTGAAGCCTCTGAAATATGGGGGAACCGGAAGAAACAGCGCACAGCTTACCTACGAGAACAAAGATTATGAGTATGAGGTAGGAACTCAGAACATGCCGGGAATCACAGGACTTCTGGCTGGGGCGGAGTTTATTGAGCAGACAGGACTTGCGGCAATTATGGAAAAAGAAGCTCGTCTAATGGAAAT
This sequence comes from Ruminococcus sp. AF20-12LB, assembly GCF_003478985.1. Taxonomy (NCBI): domain Bacteria; kingdom Bacillati; phylum Bacillota; class Clostridia; order Eubacteriales; family Oscillospiraceae; genus Ruminococcus; species Ruminococcus sp. AF20-12LB. The sequence continues at coordinate 11,713 of NZ_QUGH01000013.1, forward strand.
GCTTTATTGTGGTCTGGAACAGATAGAGGGTGTAAGGAGCTACGGAAACCATGACGTATGCAGAGGACCTGTGATGAGCCTGAATTTTCAGGGACTGAAAGCTTCGGATGCCGCGTATATTCTGGAAAGCGGATATGGGATCATTGTCCGTTCAGGGCTTCACTGTTCGCCATTGATCCATAAGGCAATGGGAACAGAAGAGGGCGGAACTGTGAGAGTAAGTGTTTCGTGGTTTACGGAGGAGAAGGATATAAAGGAATTTTTAGGAGCTGCGAAGGAAATAGCAGCATCTGTGGCACGGAATATTTAGCAGGCAAGTTACAGAGCAAATTTATACGGATGTATTACGAAGAACGATCACAGGAATCAGTCATATAGGGCAGACAGTAGATCCACGGGAAATCTGCCTGTAAAGGAAAGGGGAATACACGATTATGAAAATAATAGGAAAACAGCCTTCCAGGGAAAAATGTGCAGAATCCGGCTGGTTTGCCTGGGATTATCTTCTGGATGAACCGGTAGAGCGGGAATTCATTCTGAAGCTGAGACCATTGGGTGGATTCACATATCTTGATATGCTGAAACAGCCGTTTTTTAAGATTGACAGCGATTACTATATGATAAAAGGAATTCAGGGTAATGATTATTTCCGCATTGCTGTCCATGGGAAGCACGAAGATCAGCTGGAAGAGTTAGAACGAACTATCACAGATTGCATGGAAAAATAATATCTGCTATAATATTGTGAGCGTAAGAAGACACTGGAAAAGCTGCCGGTCCTGCCGGAAACAGCTGATGCGATGACAGTGTCTGCGTTTACAGGAGGCAGAATTTGCGATTAGAGAGAGACAACATACCCCTTGACAAAGAATTTCCTTTTCAGATTTCAGAGGTGGAACTGACACCGGAGAACAGTCGGCCTGGAAGTTATCACTGGCACAGCTATTTCGAGATCACCTGTGTGTTGGGGGGCAAGGGAAATTATTTTGTAAACGGGCAGGAATATACAATGGAAGAAGATGACATCATCATCTTCAATAATGTGGAGCCTCATGGATGGAAGCTGATCGGTGGAGACATGAAGCTTCTTGTGATGATCTTTTCACCGGAATTCGTGGCCGAAAAGCTGAGTATTTTTGATACGGAATATCTGAAGCCGTTTGTTGAGAGAGGAAGTAATTTCAAGAACCGTATCGGCAGGGAAGAAGAGGTAAGCGGAGAGATCCGTTCCAGTATCTGGGAGATCTATCACGAATGGCAGCAGAAAAAAGAAGGCTATCCGCTGATGATCAAGGCGAATGTACTTCGCATCCTTACCATGCTGATCCGGGCTTATCAGGATGAGAGCAAGTCAGGGGAAATGCTCCGTGAGAAGAAAAATGCAATGAAGCGTCTTGAGCAGGCTTTTAATTACATAGATGATCATTACTGTGAGAAGATCACTCTGGAAGAAGTTGCTTCTTCCGTATATATGAGTTCCAACTATTTTTCTTCTTATTTCCGTAAGGTGACAAATATCAGTTTCAGCGATTATGTCACAAGGATGAGGATCAACCATGCGCGTGAGCTTCTTCGGGAAACAGATAAAAATGTTACGGAAATCGCCATGGAATGCGGATTTAATAATATTTCCAATTTTTACAGACTTTACAAAAAACACGTGGGGAAACCGCCGAAAGATGAGAAGCAGAAGAAACAGTAAAAATAGTTAAAATTCATGAGCGGATAAGTCATAGACGGAAATCAGGCTTCGATGTTAGGATAAAAGTAAGAAATTTTGTCCTGATATCGGAGCTTTTTTATTAGAAAGGCTCCGATATCAGAAACGGAATATTAATGTCTGATTTACCGGACAGATAAGGAGAAGGGAAATTATGGTTAAAACAGATAGCTATGTACAGTTTGAAGCAGGAAAGCTGACATACCGGGTGGTTCCGGTGACAGAGGAGATCATCCGCATGATCGTTTCCGGAAAAGAGATCAAAGAGGCACAGGACTCCCTGATCATTGAGAAAAAAGAATATCCTGAGGTTGATTTTTCAGCAGAGGAAAATGCAGGAAGTATCATTGTGAAAACTGTGAAAGTTTGTGCAGAGATCAACACTGCATCCGGTGATATCATCTGGAAGCATGCAGACGGAAGCAAGTGGCTTTCCCAGAAGAAACCGGAACTGACTGAAACAGATGTGATCCACTATAATACAGGCGATGAGGAGCCGATCATCAACCGTGTAAAGACAGTTGACGGTGAGAGGAATTTTATCCAGAATCTGAAAGCTGAGAAAGTAAGAACAGCATATCGTGGAAAACTGTTCTTCACATGGAAAGAGGATGAGGAAATCCATGGGCTTGGCCAGGCAGAGGAAGGTATTTACAATTACAGAGGTCACTGCCAGTACTTATATCAGCATAACATGCGTATCCCGATGCCGGTTTTGGTTTCCACAGAAGGATATGGAATTCTTGTTGACTGCTGTTCACTTATGACTTTTAATGATGATCTGAAAGATTCCTATCTGTTTCTGGATACTGTAGATCAGATCGATTATTATTTTATGGGCGGTCATACTATGGATGAGATCATCCATGATTACCGTTATCTTACAGGCAAGGCGCAGATGCTGCCGAAATGGGCTTATGGCTATGTACAGTCCAAAGAGCAGTATTACACGGCAAAAGAGCTTCTTGAGATTGTTCGCCACTACCGTAAGATCGGGGTTCCGCTTGACTGTGTGGTACAGGACTGGAATACCTGGGATCCTGGAAACTGGGGCGAGAAGATCCTGGATCAGAAGCGTTACGGAGATATGAAAGAATGTGCGGAGGAAATCCACAAACTGAATGCCCATACCATGGTTTCCGTATGGCCGAATATGAATGCAGGCGGCAAGAACCATACAGAGTTTTTTAAGACTGGTCATCTTCTTTATGATTATGCGACTTATGATGCTTTTAATGAAGAAGCGAGAGAAATGTACTGGAAACAGGCACAGGAAGGACTTTTTGACCAGGGCTTTGATTCCTGGTGGTGCGATTCCACAGAACCGTTTTCCGGTCCTGACTGGAATGGTGCAGCAAAGAGAGAGCCATGGGAAAGATATGAGCTTGTCGGCGGTGAGCACAAGAAATATCTGGATCCTGCTGTTGCCAATGCTTTTGCACTGATGCATGCAAAGGGAATTTATGAGAATCAGAGAAAAACTACAGAAGAGAAACGAGTTCTTAACCTGACACGTTCCGGCTATGCTTCCGGCCAGAAATATTCTGCAATGCTGTGGTCAGGCGATACCTGTGCATCCTGGGATAATCTTAAGACACAGATCGTGGAAGGCCTGAATATGGGACTGAGTGGATATCCATACTGGACACTGGATATCGGCGCTTTCTTTACAGTTGCTGATAAGTGGCAGAACCGTGGATGCGGCTGCAACACAGATCCGGAGCCGAAATGGTTCTGGCAGGGCAAATATAACGAAGGTGTGAAGGATAAAGGATACTGTGAGCTGTATACAAGATGGCTGGAGATGGGAACCTTCCTTCCGATGTTCCGTTCCCATGGAACTGATACACCAAGAGAAATCTGGAACTTTGGTGAAAAAGGAACCATGTTCTATGATGCCATCGAGAAGTTTATCAAGCTCCGTTATCATCTGATGCCGTATATTTATTCCCTTGCAGGTGCTGTACATTTTAATGATTATACGATTATGAGAAGCCTTCTCTTTGACTTCCCGGAGGATAAAGAAGCACGCAAGGTTGAGAATGAGTTTATGTTCGGACCGTCCCTTCTGATCTGTGCTGTTACAGAGCCGATGTATTACGGACCGGAGAGTACTGAGCTCCATAGAGAGAAAACATGGAAATGCTATCTCCCGGCAGGTACGAAATGGTACGATTACTGGACAAACAAGGAGTATGAAGGCGGCCAGTACGTAACCGTAGATGCTCCGATCGACCGGATGCCGATCTTTGTAAAAGCAGGAAGTATCCTTCCTGTTGCAGAGGGACTTGTATATGCTTCCCAGAAACCTGAGGAGTCGGTGAAACTTATGGTATATCCAGGTGAAGACTGCAAGTTCACTATTTATGAGGATGAGGGAAATAACTACAATTTTGAAAACGGTGCTTATGCAACAACAGAGCTTACCTGGGATGATAAAACAGGAACTCTGACTGTTGGCGGGCGTCAGGGAAGTTATCCGGGAATGGAAGAAGTTTCCTATGTGACTGAAGTTGTAAAATAAATAAGCGATAATAAGGAAAGACTGTCTGAAAAGGTGCCTGGCATCTCTTTGGGCAGCCTTTTTTTACTCTATACATCGTGACGGCTTTCGGGTATAATTCTGTAATAAGGCATTTTTATGCCTGAGAAAAAACAACAGAAACGGGAGGATTTTACCATGATCATAACAACAACGCCATCTGTAGAGGGAAGAGCAATCCGTGAATATAAAGGAATCGCATTCGGAGAAGTGATCACAGGAGTAAATTTCATGAAAGATCTTGGAGCAGGTCTTCGGAATTTCTTTGGCGGCAGAAGCGCCGGTTATGAGGAAGAACTTCAGAAAGCCAGAGGAGAAGCCCTGGCAGAGCTGGAGCAGCGTGCAGGTGCAATGGGAGCTAATGCAGTGATCGGTGTGGATATTGACTACGAAGTGCTTGGTGCAGATAATGGAATGCTGATGGTAACAGCAAGTGGAACTGCTGTAGTGGTGGATTAAGGCTTATGGCAGCGGTAAAAAACGGACGTGAATACCTTTCACATGTGACAGAGACATTGAAGCACAGGATCGCACAGCTGGATGAATCCATAGAGGTCGGGCAGAAAGAAATCGAAGGTATGCATGAGTACTACTGGGAAAACTATACAGAGATGGACCAGTACGGATATGAGAATTTTGATAACCAGCAGGCACTTCTCCATGAGATCAATGCCAGCAATGAGAAGATCGAACTGCGTCGGAGATTCAGGAAGATGATGGATTCACCGTTTTTCGGAAGGGTGGATTTCTGCTATGAAGGAGAAGATGAGCCGGAGATATTTTATATCGGAATTGCGAACCTGGCTGAGGAGAACGGCGGACTTCCGTTGATCTATGACTGGAGAGCACCTGTGTCCGGACTGTTCTATGATTTTGACAAGGGACCGGCTTCCTACCAGGCTCCGCTTGGCGAGATCCACGGGGATATTGCTGCCAAGTGGCAGTACAAGATCCGCGGTGGAAAAATGATCTATGAGTTTGAGAGTGATGTGAAGATCGACGATGAGATCCTGAAGGCAGAGCTTGGAAGCAACGGTGATGTACAGCTGAAGAATATTATCCGCACGATCCAGAAGGAGCAGAATGCGATCATCCGAAACACTTCGGATCGTATCATGGTGATCCAGGGAGCAGCAGGAAGCGGAAAGACTTCCATTGCCCTTCACAGGATCGCTTATCTCCTGTATCATGACAGGAAAAATCTGAAATCTTCTTCTGTGCTGGTGCTTTCACCGAATGGGGTGTTCTCGGACTATATTTCCCATATCCTGCCGGAGCTTGGCGAGGAGAATATCCGGGAGATGAGCTTTGACCTTTTTGCATACAAGAGACTGAAAAATGTTGTTTCTGACTGTGAAGACAGATATGATCTGATCGAGCGTCAGATTGCAGGATTATGCGATGAAAAGCTTCTGAAAGAGAAACTGTCACGGGATTTTCTGGATCGTATGGAAGGATATCTGGTGGAGCTTGAGGACAGCCTTATGAACTTCCGTGATGTGGAACACAGAGGCGTGGTCAAAAAAGAGCAGGAGATCATAGAGCTTTTTTACTTTAAATTCATGGATATCCCGCTGCTTTCCAGAATGGATGCAGTAGCAGAATATTTCATTGATGAGGTGGAGACTCTTAAGGGATTCGATCTTCCGGATGAGGAAAGGGAGGCTGTGAAGAACCGTTTCTACAGGATGTATGAGACAAGAGATCTCTATGTGCTGTACAACCGTTTCCTGAGACAGGAGGGTTTTCCTTCTCTTCCACAGGTTCAGTATGAAAAAAGAAAGCTGCGCTATGAGGATGTGTATCCGGTTTTGTATCTGAAATATCGGCTGGAAACTCAGCAGGAGGATTCCGGTGTGCGCCATCTGATCGTGGATGAGATGCAGGATTATTCCATGATCCAGTATCTGATCATTCAGAGACTCTTTAAATGCAGGATGACTATTCTTGGGGACAGAGAACAGACTATGGACGGCGAGCAACAGGATGTGCTGACATTTCTGCCTAAGATATTTGGAAAAGATATACGCAGGATCGTGATGAACAAGAGCTACCGTAATACTGTTGAGATTGCGTCTTATGCCAATAAACTGGCGGGAATTACGGAAGTGGAGCTTTTTGAACGTCATGGAAAACCTGTTGTGGAAAAAGAATTTCCGGGGCTTGAGGAGGCACTGGAGAGCGTAGTGAGAGAGCTGCGGCTTGAGAAGCAGGCAGTCATAGCTGAGAATGCAGATGAAGGTGTTGAAGATATTATTTCATATGAAACAGCAGCAGTGATCGCAAGAACTGCAGATGAAGCAAGGGAAACTTACTACATTCTGAAGGAGAAGCTGGAAGCAGAAGGCTTTGATACCAAGGAGCGTTTGTCCCTTCTTCACAGAGACAGCACAAACTTCCAAAAAGGCCTGACTGTCACAACATTCTACATGGCAAAGGGTCTGGAGTTTGATCAGGTATTTTCTGTATTTCCTGGGGAAGACCGAAGTCCGATCGTGGAGCGGGCGAGATATATTGCGGCGACGAGAGCTCTTCATGAATTGTATATGTATGAAGTTGTGAAATAAAATATAAAAAGTCATTTCAGAAGCCGGATGCTTTGGGAACAGAGCATAACCGGACGTCGTGAAATGACTTTTTTGTTTATATATACCTGGAAAATTTATTAACTGATCTGCTGGCTCTCTCCCTCATCTTTATATTCCAGAGGGCTTTTCCCTGTATGTTTCTTAAAGATCCTGCTGAAATATCCCTGGTCGTGATAGCCGCACATTTCACCGATCTGTTTTACAGAAAGGGAAGGCTCATGGATCAGCAGCTTCTGTGCATGGCTCATCCGGAGATTGATCAGATATTTGGTAGGGGTGCAGTCATAGACCTGACAGAAGATTTTGGTCAGGTAGCTGGGACTGTAGTTCATGGTTCCTGCAATCAGGTTCAGGTTGATATCCTCTGCATAATTCTGTACCATGAAGTTCTTGAGAAGCTCTGCAATCTGTCCCGGTGACATGCAGGAAGCACCTGGGGCGAATACGGTTTCGTAGTCATCACGTTTGATCTGAAGTTCCTGTTTGATCTTAAGGAGAACATTTTGGAGTTCGTCCGGATCTACAGGCTTCAGAAGGTAATCAGAAACCTTCAGCGTGATGGCTTTTTTTGCATATTTAAAATCAGAAAATCCGCTGGTGATCACAAATTTCGTAAAGGGAAACTGATCACGGATCCTGGTGAGCAGGGTGATTCCGTCCATGACGGGCATCTTGATATCCGTAAATACCACATCCGGGCTCATCTGTTCCACCAGCGAGAGGGCCTGTGCACCTGTCTGTGCTGTGCCGATCACCTGAAAATCAGGATCTGCTTTTTCAATCTTATGTACCAGATTATTCAGAAGAAGTTCTTCATCTTCTGCCACAATAACAGTATAGTTCATAGTATTATTCCTCCGCATCTGTCTGAAAATACCGTCCAATAGAAACAATTCCGTGGCCGTCCGCTGTATTTCCATACCTGAAAATTATGTCATCTTTGCAGAAGAGTTTCCAGCGGAGAAATACATTGACAGTGCCAAGACCGTTGATCTTCAAAGCAGGCATGCCGGGATTTCGAATGGCATTCATGATATCTGAATTTATTTTTTTCTTGGCTTTTTCAGTGAATCCCGGTCCGGTGTCTGTAACATCGATCTGCCAGCTGTTTTGGTTTATTGTACTGCTGATTGTGATAGTCCATGGCGGTTCGCAGTCAGAACCATATTTGATAGCGTTTTCCACAATAGGCTGGATGATCAGCTTCGGAACCGGCTGATCCAGAAGAGATTCATCTACATCAATGGAATAATTCAGACTGGACTGGTAGCGGACCTTCATGCAGTAGAGATATTTCTGGACATAATCAAGCTCTTCGCGGAGTGTTACAGTTGTTTCAGCAGTATTGGTAATATAACGCATGATCCTGGAAAGATTGCGGCACATTTTTTCCACGGTATCCGTATCTCCGTTTTCTGCAAGCACCATAATGCTGGAAAGAGAGTTGTAATAAAAATGAGGATTAATCTGACTCTGCAAAGCCATGCTGCGTGCTTTCATTTCCTGCTCCTTGGCTTCGTTAAGCTGAGTCATGGAATCTTTTAGGTTATCGCTCATCAGCTGGAATGCCTGATACAGTTCTTCCAGTTCATTGACGGAAACCGGATAGGAAGTGACTTTTTCCTGGCCGAGAGTGTCCAGTTCCATACGCTGGATAATGTGCTTCAGGTGTTTCACCGGTTTTACTACAGAGCGGGAAAGCCTGTAGGAAATGATTACTGCTGCGGCAAGAAAAGTAGCAACAACAGCCAGAAGGATCTTCAGCATTTTGTATGCAGGGGCAAGGATCACAGATTCCGGTTGGATAGTCAGATAAGTGTAGCCTGTATATGCGGAATTCAGTCTGGAGACGTATTCTTTCTGATCTGTGACGGGACTCTGTATGGTAAGGGTATCCTGGTCAGAATCAGTAAGTTTGTAATATTTTGAAATATCATTGGTATCGTCGGCTGTGATATCATAAGGATAGATAAGATCGCCGGACTCATTGAAAACATAGACACTGGCAGCATTTCCGTGATTTTTTTTCTCATAGGAAATGATGCTCTTAAAGATGGATTTACATTGTTTGGCGGTTTCAATCACGCCGACACCACGGCCGTACTGGTTGGTGAAGGAGCGGTACAGGGAGATGAACCACTGGGGATAGCGGGCAGATTTTGAATAGACGTAAGTGCTGTAAGGAGCTGTCAGGACTTTTTTTCCGTTGGCTTCACGGGCTTTCTGGATCCATTCATTATGAGAGTCGTTGCTTTTTTTGACCATGGTGGAAAGGCCGGCCTGGAGCACATATCCGGAGAAATCATAAAGATTTACCTGATCTGCTTTCAATTCAGTGCCGCTTAAGGAGATAAAAAGATCGGACATGGCAGAAAGCATTTCATCGGAAATATTAAGGTCAAATTTCTGGTCGAGAACGGATTTCGACATGTTGCTGTAATTGATGTTTACAGATACAGTGTCAAGATTCTGGATTGCAGAGTCTACCTGGGACTGAAATGTGGAATTTAAGGTGCTCATGGCACTGATCTGGCTTTTCTTCAGCTGCCCGGATGAAAAAACATAAAAGAATATGGCAAAAGAAAAAAGGATCAGGCAGGCCATGCCAAGATAGGCGATAAAAAGTTTGGACTGCAGACTGCGTGTTTTCATATTGGTAAGCCCCCTGTGTGTGAAATGGTCGTGCAAAACATTGGCTAAAAGTATAGCACATTTGTAAAAAAAGTACAAACCGTAAAAATGTAATTCTGAAATAGTGCTTGAAAATGTCAATAGAAACTTGTGTATAGTTACGGAAAATATGAAAAAAGTATAATAAACTGTGAAAAAAGTACAAATACAGGGCAGGAATATCCATGGCTTTTAAAATGATCAGATGATAAACTAATATCATCAAGAGAGAACGAAAAATCAGTTCAAAAAAGGAGGAAACATTAATGAAAAGAAAGAGATTTCTGGCAGTAGCCTGTGCAGCAGCAATGATCGCTTCCATGACGACAGGACTTGCAGTGAACGTATCTGCAGCGGATGAGAAGAGCGATTTCGCAGGCGAGGAGCTCAGCATCCTGGTTTCAGCAGGATGGATGGACAATCGTTACGATGAGACAATTAAACGTTTTGAGGATACCTACGATGTTACCGTAGACCTTCAGACAATTCCGGCTGATCAGTATTCAGATCTTCTTCAGTCCAAACTTGCTACAGATTCCTGTGCAGATATCTTCTGGATCCAGTCCAACCCGTTTGCAATTGAATCTACCATCGTTGATCCTGAGAAATACTGCATCGACTTTACAGGAGCTTCCTGGGAGAATGTTATGCCGGAGACAAGAAAAGAGTCCTGCGTATACAATGACAAACTGTACGGACTTCAGATCTGGAACGCATCTCCGGAGTATGTAATGGTTTACAACAAGACACTGTTCGAAGAGAACGGCTGGGAAGTACCGACAACATATGATGAGCTGAAAGAACTCTGCGGTAAGATCCAGGATGCAGGAATCACACCTTGGTTCATGCCTGGTGCAGATGGATGGCAGCATCAGCTGGCATTTTTCCAGATCGGCGGCGTTTATGAAGAAGCAACACCTGGTCTTTATGACGAATTAAATGAAAACAAAGCAACATTTGCAGATAACGAGAAGATGCTTGAAGTTCTGAATGAGTTCAAAGAACTCTCTGATGCAGGATACTTCGGAGAAGACTGGATCGGAACAGACAGTACAAACATGTCCAACGAATTTGGTGACAGAAACTGTGCAATGGCACTTGCAAATTCCAGTTTCATCAAACAGATCCAGGAAGACACAGGCACATCTGATGAGTTTGGAATGTTCCTTGAGCCACTTGGCGACAATACCTGGTATCCAAGCAGCAACTCCGGCCCGACAATGTTTGGTTACAAGGGAACAGAGCATGAGGATCTTGTAAAAGAGTTCTTCAACTTCGTTACAACAACAGAGAGCCTTCAGGAAATTCTTGATAACTCTCCGGCATACACAAACCTTGACGTTAACGATGACAAGCTTGAGCAGCACTGGCTGCCGGAGGAGCAGGAGTTCCTTAAAACAGTTCCGGATGACAAGAAGGCTGTTGTAACACTTCAGACAGGTACAAAATATACAAACGATTACTGGACACAGTTTGGTCAGGATATGGTTGCATTCTGCCAGGGCGAGATGGAAGCAAATGATGTTCTTAAGAACATGGATACCAACCGTGCTGAGGCAGCAAAAACTGTAGGCGACGAGAACTGGAAATAAATAACAGAACTTAAAACTAGTTGACCCGAAGGCAGAGCCGGTATTTGCCGGCTCTGTTTTAACTTAAAACAGGAGGTGCTTTCTGTGAATAAGAAGAGAATCTATCCACAGTGGTTTCTGATACTGCCGTTGGCATTATATATTATTTTTTTCCTGCTTCCCAGTGTAATGGGTGTTGGTTACTCCTTTACAGACTGGAACTCCAGAAGTGTTCTTAATGGTACTCATTTTGTGGGACTGCAGAATTTTGCTGAGATTTTTACATCAGATAAGTCTTATCTGAGCGGTATTGGCAATACATTGAAGTTTACTATCATTTCCAACATCGTTAAGCTGATCCCGGCTCTTCTGATCGCGATTATGCTTCAGGAGGGACTTAAAGGCAAAGGGCTTTACAGAACATTGCTCTACCTGCCGTCTATTCTGCCTTTTGTAATCATTGGTCTTGTATTTAAATCCATCCTGAATTATAATAACGGACTTTTAAACACACTTCTTGATGCATTCCATCTTGGAATCTTCAAACAGAAATGGCTGTCTGATCTGGCTATTGTATGGAAATCCATCTATGGTGTAGATGCGTGGAGAGGCATTGGTTATGTCATGACTATCTTCCTTGCAGGTCTGAATACGATTCCGAAATCTTATTATGAGGCTGCGCAGATCGATGGTGCAAACTTCTGGCAGAGACTTCGGTATGTAACACTTCCGATGCTGAGTGGTGCTATCATGATCAACCTTGTATTTGGTATTACATATGGTCTGAAAGTATTCGATATTGTTTATGTACTTACAAACGGCGGTCCTGGACATGCAACAGAGGTTCTTACAACTTATGCATTCCAGCTCTATTCCAGAGGCCAGTATGGAATGTCTTCTGCATTGAATACTGTTCTTCTTGTAATTACAGCGATCATAGGTGTATTTATTGTTAAGACATTAAGTAAACAGGAGGTACAGCAGTAATGGCAAAAAAAAGAATTCAGAATTTATTAAAACATGTTGTATGTATCCTGCTTTGCTTATGTGTCGTGCTTCCATTTTATATGGTATTGATCAACTCTTTTAAGACAAAAGCAGAGGCAGCCAGAATGAGTCTGGCACTTCCTACAGAGTGGGTATTTTCCAACTACTCTGAGGTTATTGAAAAAGGAAGCCTGATCCAGGGATTCCTGAACAGTTTTGCATATGCGCTGATCGCTACAACACTTGGCGTTGTACTTTGTGCAATGGCTGCATTTGTCATGTGCCGTAAGAGAACAAAGTTAAATGTATTTCTGTATTATTTTGTACTTTGTGGACTGTTTTTTCCGGTCAACTATGTAACTCTGGTACGTGTACTCAGTACACTGCACCTGAACGATACAAGAGTTGGCATTATCATGGTATTTACCAGTGCAATGATTCCGTTCTGTGTATTTACCATCCGTAACTTCGTAATCTCTGTCCCGGTTGAGCTGGACGAGGCTGCTGTTATCGACGGCGCAGGCCCGTTAAGCCTGTTCTTCAAGATCATCATGCCGCTTCTGAAACCAACTATGGTAACATGTTTTATCCTTCAGTTCATGACAGTATGGAGTGATTTCCTCACACCTTTGTATCTGTCAAGCAAGAGCCGTCTCTTCCCGATGACAATGGCTGTATATCAGTTCTTCGGAAAGAACAAGAGTTACTGGAACTATATTTTTGCTGATATCGTACTTACCTGTATCCCGGTTATCATTGTTTACATGATCGGCCAGAAATACATCGTAGGTGGTATGACATCCGGTGCGGTAAAAGAATAAAGAAAAATATTATAAGAATTATAAAAAAGCACTGCGAGATGAAAAGTTGGATTTATCTTACAGTGCTTTTTACTATTGAAATCTCAGAAATTACTGCATGTTTTTGCAGAAGATCTCCTCCATGGAAGCCTTAAGCGGAACGCCAAGCCTGCGTAAAGTTCCGTCCAGGGCAGCGAAAACTTCTCTTACATTATAGAATGTAGCGTTGTTTCCCATATGTCCGATGCGGATCACTTTGCCAGCCAGGACATCGAAGGAACCTGCCAGCATAATGTTGTAGTCTTTTTTTACTCCATCAAGGATCGCTTCGGCTGTTGTGCCCTCCGGTACTTCAAAAACAGTAACTGTATTGGAATATCCGCTGTGCAGGTAAAGGTTCAGGCCTGCGCCTGTGATGGCTTTTCTGGAGGCACTGGCGATCTTTGCGTGGCGGGAGAGGATGGCAGGGTCTGCTGCGATGTTGTCAATGGCAGCGCGGAGTCCGTAGATATCGCTGATCGGCATTGTATATGGAAACCATTTCTCTTCGTAATAATGTGCAAAAGCTGTAAGATTGGCATAGAAAGAAGCAATTGGTGTCTTACGGTCTGCCATGGATTTCTTTGCATCACTGCTGACTACAACAAAGGTAAGTCCCGGAGGTGCAGATACCACCTTCTGTGATCCGCCGCACATGATATCGATCTGGCATACATCAATGTTCAGAGGCTCGCCGAAGGAAGCGGAGACAGAATCTACAACGGTAAGGATCCCGTATTTTTTTAGAAGCGGGCAGATGGCAGCTACATCGTTAAGCATGCCGCTTGGAGTATCACCGTGTACTACGGTTGCATATTTGTAGTCGTGGTTATCCGCAAGGAAAGCTTCCAGTTCCTTTACATCGAGAGTGTTCTGATAATCTCTGGTATAAAGCTCCGGTCTGCCTCCGTACATGGAAACAAAATCGGCAAAGCCTTTTCCGTAGATACCATTGTCCAGAACAAGAACCTTATCTCCGGGCTCAGTCATGGAAGCAATGGCAGCCTCCAGTCCAAGGATACCCTCACCGCTTAAGATGAGGGTTTCGTTGGAGGTATGGAGAAGAGAACTGATCTTCTCGCAGGTTTCTTTATAAAATTCGACAAAATCTTCGTCCAGATCTGGATTTGTGCATTCCATGCTTCTTGCCAGACGGACATTTTCTGCGACCTGTGTAGGTCCCGGTGTCATGATCTTATACATAAGCTCACCTCTTGATCTTTATATTATTTCCGTAAATTACGGCTGCTGTTACAGCTGTTTTTTTAATCCGGTTTTTCTTGCTGCAAGGTTTAAGGGGGTGATCACTATGAGAACGATGACAGCTGCAACACCGATCTGGACCAGGTTTCCCGGGATGGAAGATACCGGTGCCAGTGGATTTCCATAGATGATAACCTCTGCAATGTAGTATCCTACTACTTTGATCACGCAGGCTGCGGCAATGGCGATCACATACCATTTCATGTTCTGGTGCCGGTGATCTTCTGTGAGCTTACCTACTGTGAAGCCCATGATCCCTACAATAATAAGAGTAAATGGTGCCCACAGGGTCCAGCCGGAGAGAAGGTCAAAGAGCCCCATTCCGATCCCACCGGCAATGGCTCCGGTTTTCTTTCCGAATAAAATGGCACCGATGAATAACGGCACATTTCCAAGGTGGATCAGTCCGCCGTTGGCTGCGATCGGAAGCTTAACATTAATAAATGCGGTGAAGATATAAGTCAGTGCAACAAATGCGGCTGTAATGGTGAGAAACTGAACAGATGAAAGCTCCTGGTCAGTTCTCTGAGATGTCTGAACTGCTTTTTCCATAGTGATAGATCCTTTCCCGAAAACATCGATGTATTGATGTCCTCTTTTCATATATTTTTGGTTGGGTATACTTTACAACATGAGTGTACATGAATAAAGACACAATTATAGAAAAAAAAGAGGGGACAGATCTGAGAGGGATATTTGTCATTAAAACAGGAGGTTTACCTGGTGGGGAATAAAACAGAGTTTTCGTAATGAAGGCGTAAAACGGGAAATACAGGGTCAGCATAGGAAGAGAATAAGATAGGTATATCTGGGAAGATTATAATGTTAGAAAAATCCTGTACGGAGCAGGATGTCTGCTTACGGTTCACCGGCAATGTCCCGCGAGGTGTTTTTTGTGAGTGAAGGTCACAGAAAACCCGAGATATATTCATAAAGTACAGGGAGAAATCAATTGACAAAGCTGTAATAAAATCGTAAACTATAGCAAAGAGTGTGTTCAGGAGTGAATGTTCCGGACACACTTTGTGACTGATGATGATTATGAGGAGGATACTATGAAGAATAAAAAATTTATTGCACTTTTAGCTATGACTGTTGCTCTTTCTGGTGTCATGACGGCATGTAGTTTCGGAGGAGGAAAAGAGGACAGCGTGGTTGTGGAGTCTACTCCTACTCCGACACCGGCGAAAAAAGCGAAGGTTACACCGACTGTTGCAGCAGATGCACAGAATACAACCTATACATCCAAGGATAAATCTGTAGCGATCAAGCTTCCGGATGCAACCTGGGCCAACAAGTCCGATGAGACAGATATGGTGAGCTTCGAGTCTCCGGACCAGGGCAGGATCCTGATCCTTCATGGCTCCGGTGCTGACCTGGAATCCGCAGTGATCCCGAACTCCCAGGATATGGCAGTTTCCATGACACAGGCAGAGAACATGGTAAATGGAACCGATTTTGAGATCCAGGATTACAAGGCAGATCAGAAAGACGGAATCAACATTTATTCTTATACTGTGAAATATAAGGATACGACCAAGAGTGACGGTTATGTATATGCTATCAATAAATACTTTGTAAGTGACAGCGAGTATTACAGCATTGTGGCCTCTGTTAAAAAAGAGGATGCTCTGAAAAAGGTTCAGGAGTCTGTCGACAGCTTTGCGATCCTTGGTGATTCCACTCTGAAGAGTGCGGCAAATGGTTCCGCAGCCAAGACTGCCGGTAAAGATAATGCAGCAGCTTCCTCTGACGGAAATGCATCTGCAGATGGTAATGCAGCAGCTTCTACTGACGGAGCAGCAGATGGAACTACAGCTGCCGGCGGAAGCACATCTGCCGACGGAAGTGCAGCGTCTGACGGAAGTAGCACATCTGACGGTTCTTCCGATGGAACTGCATCCACTGACAGCAGCTCCTCCGGTGCTATCGTAAATGGCGGATTTACAGATGAGCAGCTTGGCAACACAGATGAGACAAGAACTATTTACAGAAACTCCGATGGTAAACCACGTGTTATCGTTCCGGACGGAAACGGTGCATGGATGGATAACGAAGGAAACCGTTTCACCTTCTCTTCTCAGTATGACTGTGATGTATATGAAGAGGATGGAACAAGCTTCTACTGGCACGGTGAGGCTGCAGACGTATACTATATGCCTGTACAGTAAAGCCTGGAGCAGCAGGAGATTCGGTTAGATAAGAATTCCGGGATCACAGCTTTTGTGGCTGCGGTCCCGGATTTTTTGTGTCATATTATGTCAGAGGCGTATACTTATACAGGAAGACATGGTATAATGTGAACGCTGCGGGCGATGGAACGTCCGAAAAATATTTGGAGGTTTTTATGGAAGCATACAGCGATTTTGCCAGAGTTTATGATATTTTCATGGACAATGTGGAATATGAAAAATGGGCGGAATATCTTATAGAAAGTCTTAAAGAATACGGAATTGAAGACGGGATCGTGCTGGAACTTGGCTGTGGGACCGGAGTGATGACAGAGCTTCTGGCTGAGTCCGGTTATGATATGATAGGCGTGGATAATTCTGAGGAAATGCTTGGCGAAGCTATGGAAAAACGTGCAGAATCCGGTCATGAGATCCTTTATCTGGAACAGGATATGCGGGAGTTTGAACTTTATGGAACGGTACGTGCTGTCGTCAGCGTCTGTGACTGTATGAATTACATCACAGAGGAGGATGATCTGCTTACTGTATTTAAACTGGTGAACAATTATCTTGATCCGGATGGAATTTTCATATTTGATATGAACACCCCATATAAATACCGGGAAATGCTTGGAAATACGACTATTGCAGAGAATCGGGAAGAGGGAAGCTTTATCTGGGAAAATGAATTTGATGAGGAGACCGGGATCAATGTGTATGATCTGACTCTGTTTCTTCCGAGAGAAGATGGTCTTTATGAGAGAGACGAGGAAATTCATTACCAGAAGGCCTATGATCCAGAGAAAGTAAGGGAACTTCTTGAAAAGGCAGGCCTGATCCCGTTGGCGGTTTATGACGCATACACCAAGGATGTGCCGAAGCCGGACAGCGGAAGACTGACTTTTGTGGCCAGAGAACATGGAAAAGAAATTCCGTCAGAAAAGAAATAAAGGAGGAAATTTTTTTATATGAGTGATTATATTGTAAGAGCAACAGCGGCAAACAGCCAGATCCGTGCATTTGCGGCTGTTACAACCGATATGGTGGAGACAGCGAGAAAGAATCATAACACCAGTCCGGTGGCAACAGCGGCACTGGGACGTCTCCTTACCGGCGGTGCTATGATGGGAGCTATGATGAAAGGAGAAAAGGATCTCCTTACACTTCGGATCCATGCAGGCGGACCATTGCAGGGAATCACAGTAACTGCAGATTCTCACGGAAATGTAAAGGGTTATGTGGGAAATCCGGATGTATGTATCCCGGCAAACAGCAAAGGCAAGCTGGATGTTGCGGGAGCTGTCGGCGTAGGCTTTATGGATGTGATCAAGGATATGGGACTGAAAGAGCCATATGTGGGACAGGTTGCTCTTCAGACCAGCGAGATTGCAGAAGATCTCACCTATTATTTTGCAACCAGCGAGCAGGTTCCGTCTGCGGTAGGACTGGGTGTGCTGATGAATAAGGATAATACAGTCCGTCAGGCGGGAGGCTTTATTGTACAGCTGATGCCTTTTGCAGAGGAAGAGGTGATCGCAAAGCTTGAGGAAAACGTATCAAAGATCGATTCTGTTACCAATCTTCTGGAGCAGGGGCACACACCGGAAAGTCTTCTTGAAAAAGTACTGGAAGGCTTTGACATAGAGATCAATGATACACTGCCCACACAGTTCCATTGCAACTGCTGCCGAGAGCGTGTGGAAAAAGCGCTGATCAGCATCGGAAGAAAAGAACTTAACGAGATGATCCAGGAAGGCAAGGACATTGAGATGAACTGTCATTTCTGCAATAAGAATTATAATTTTACCGTGGAAGATCTTAAGAGGATCATAAGAGAGTGCAAGCGATAAAACTCGGGAGGAAGAAAAAATGAAGCATGGTTTTATCAAGGTGGCAGCGGCAACGCCGAGAGTTACCGTTGCAGACTGCAAGGCAAACGGAGAGGAAATCCTTAAGGCCATTCATGAAATGGAAAAGGAACATGTCAAGCTGATGGTATTTCCGGAATTTTGTATCACTGGATATACCTGTCACGATCTTTTTCTCCAGAGATGTCTTCTGGACAGTGCGTGGGATGAGCTTCTGCATATTGCGGAGGAGACAAGGGAGACGGACGCCCTGATCTTTGTGGGACTCCCGCTGCGTCACAGAGGCAAGCTCTATAATGTGGCAGCAGCTCTGAATCATGGCCGTATCGTGGGATTTGTGCCGAAGACTCATATTCCGAATTATAATGAGTTTTATGAGCAGAGACAGTTTGCAGGTGCAGAGGAAGAAGATGTGGAATTTGTGGACTTCCTGAAGTGCGAGAAAAATGAGGAGGATGAGTTCTGGGATGAAATTCCTTTTGGAACAGAGCTGATCTTTGAATGTAAGGAATTTCCGGAATTCACCGTTGCAGCAGAGCTTTGTGAGGATCTCTGGGTCCCTGCGCCGCCAAGTATCCGTCATGCCATCAACGGTGCGCATATCATCGTTAATCTCTCTGCCAGTGATGAGATGGTAGGTAAGGATTCCTACCGGAGAACTCTGGTAAGCGGGCAGTCAGCACGACTGATCTGCG
Organism: Ruminococcus sp. AF20-12LB; assembly: GCF_003478985.1. Lineage (NCBI taxonomy): Bacteria > Bacillati > Bacillota > Clostridia > Eubacteriales > Oscillospiraceae > Ruminococcus > Ruminococcus sp. AF20-12LB. The sequence continues at coordinate 30,627 of NZ_QUGH01000013.1, forward strand.
GATATATTTATGCCAGTGCAGGGGAAGGGGAGTCTACCCAGGATCTCGTGTTTGGCGGACAGAATATGATCGCAGAGAACGGTTCCATGCTTGCGGAAAGCAGACGCTTTGAGAACAGCATCATTTACAGTGAGATCGATGTGCAGAGACTGGCTGATGAGAGAAGAAGAATGTCCACGTATCCGGCAGTTTCTACCTGCAGTCATACAAGAGTTGATTTTTCCGTAGCAGAGGAGGAAACAAGACTTACCAGAAAATATCCACAGTATCCCTTCGTTCCGTCTGTGAAGGAAGAGCGTGATGAGCGCTGCGAGGAGATCCTGAACATCCAGGCTATGGGACTTAAGAAACGTATGGAGCATATTCACAGCAGGAGTGCGGTGGTAGGACTTTCCGGAGGACTGGATTCTACCCTGGCGCTTCTTGTAATGGCACGTGCCTTTGACCGGATGGGAATGCCGAGAGAGCAGATCCACTGTGTGACCATGCCATGCTTTGGAACCACAGACAGAACCTATCAGAATGCCTGCAAGTTAAGCCGCTGCCTTGGTGCAAGGCTTACCGAGGTAAATATCAAAGAGGCGGTAAATATCCATTTTCGGGATATTGGACATGATCCGGAGATCCACGATGTGACGTATGAGAACAGCCAGGCACGTGAGCGCACCCAGATCCTGATGGATACGGCAAATAAGGAAGGCGGCGTTCTTGTGGGAACAGGAGATCTTTCCGAGCTGGCTCTTGGCTGGGCGACCTATAATGGCGATCACATGTCCATGTATGGTGTGAATGCTTCTGTTCCAAAGACACTGGTACGTCATCTGGTACGTTATTATGCGGATACCTGCGGAGATGAGGAACTGAAGGAGGTTCTTCTGGATATCCTGGATACTCCGGTAAGCCCGGAGCTTCTTCCTCCTAAGGATGGCAAGATCGCTCAAAAGACTGAGGATCTGGTAGGACCTTATGAGCTTCATGATTTTTATCTGTATTACATGCTGCGTGCAGGATTTACACCGGATAAGATCTACAGGCTTGCCTGCCTGACCTTTGACGGGATTTATGATAAAGAGACGATCCTGAAATGGCTGAAAACCTTCTATCGGAGATTTTTTGCCCAGCAGTTCAAGCGTTCCTGTCTGCCTGATGGCCCGAAGGTAGGTAGTGTGGCACTTTCTCCAAGAGGAGATCTCAGAATGCCAAGTGATGCAAGTGCAAGGATCTGGCAGGATGTGCTGGAGAAGATTGAAATCTGAACGTAGATCGCAAAGCGGAGAGCTTAAGTGTTCTCCGCTTTTTTTATTGCGTCCGTGATAGCTGAAAGGAGCACCTGGGAGGTATATTTCCGGTCTCCTGCATACTGAATGTCTTCCAGGGACTGACTGGAATAGATCTGACTTGCCAAAGAATCCAGAACCGGTTCCATAAGAGGATAGGAAGCTTTTGTCGTTTCATTTAAATTCACCAGACGGATGGCCTTGATCCTGTCAGCATTTACAGTAACTTCCACATCGAAGGTATTATCATTCAGAGTGATGGAAGAGGTATAGACGCCCGGCTTGTAGCGGGATTTTTCGCCGGCTGTATGACTGGCATTTTTTCCGGGACCGAACATGAAGAAAAGAACGACAGCCAGAACAACAGCCAGAGCCAGAAAGACAGCTGTGTAAATGATCTCTTTCATATGTAGAACGATGATCCTGGTTTTGGAACTCATGGCGCACGCCTCCCAAAGCTTTTTGTATAGTTTATTATCGGGATGGAGGATTTATGCCACAGCTGTGCGCAGACCATCCGATACCGTGTCTGGAAAAATAAGGAAAAGAGCAAGCAGATATTTCAGAATATGGAGAACGACCGTTCTATAGGAGCAGAATTTGTGGTATGATAGGAATACTTCAGGCGCAGGAGGGCGCCGGAATGACTGAAAATCTGCAAGTGATCGGGAGGATGAAGATGTCATTACAGTTTATCATAGGAAGTTCCGGAAGCGGAAAATCCTGTTATGTTTATCAGAATATAATAGAACAGGCAGGGCTGCACCCTGAGAAGCTTTTTTATGTGATCGTGCCGGAGCAGTTTACCATGCAGACCCAGAAGACACTGGTTGAGATGAGTCCGGGCAAAGGAATCCTGAATATTGATATCCTGAGCTTCGAGCGTCTTGCATACCGTGTTCTGGAGGAAGTTGGAGGAGACAGCCGCACCCTTCTGGAAGAAACCGGTAAGAGTATGGTGCTGCAGAAGATGGTACAGCAGCATGGAAAGGAGCTTTCCTATCTGGGAGGTCAGATGCGTAAAGCGGGATACCTGGATGAAGTGAAGTCTATCCTGTCGGAGTTTATGCAGTACGATATCCGGGACAGTGAGATTCAGGAGATGATCGAGGATTCCGGTGACAGAGCGTTACTTCAGATGAAGCTGAAAGACGTAGCTGTTCTTTACCAGGCGTTTACCGGATATCTGAAGGATCATTATATGACGGGAGAAGAAGTAATGGATGCGCTGGAAAAAGCTCTTCCGTTTTCTGAAAAAATGAAAAACAGTGTACTTCTTCTGGATGGTTACACCGGTTTTACTCCTATTCAGATGCGTGTCGTGGGAGAACTTCTTGCTGTCTGTGAAAAGGTGATGGTAACGGTGACTATGGATGCGGATGAGAATCTGAGCATGAGAGGAAAACCTTATCAGCTTTTTTATATGAGCCGTCAGATGATCCATGGGCTTTCGGAGCTGACCAGGGAGATCGAGACGCCGGTTCTTTTGAAGGATGTGGGAAAATCCCGCTTTTCCCAGGCACCTGCCCTCCATTTCCTTGAAAAAAATATTTTCCGTTACCGAAAAAATATATATAAAAAAGCGCAGGATGAGATCTGCATGTTCTCGGCAGTGAACCCGCAGAAGGAAATGGAAGAAGCTGCCCGCCGGATCGCCAGACTTGTAAGGGAAAAGGGCTGCCGTTACGGTGAGATCGCCGTGATCACAGGTAATCTGGAGGAGTATGGCAATCTTGCAAAGCAGGTATTTACAGCAGCAGGGATCCCGTATTTCATTGATGAGAAGCATACGGTCCTGATGAATCCGTTTGTAGAATATTTCCGGGCAGCACTTGAGATGGCAGTGCAGGATTTTTCCTATGAGAGTGTATTCCGGTATCTCCGCTGCGGAATGTCCTGTGTGACCAGGGAGGAAGCAGACCTTCTGGAGAATTATGTGCTGGCTCTTGGTATCCGTGGATTTAAGAGATGGGATGAAGTGTGGGTGCGTATTTACCGGGGAATGCCGCCGGAAAGCATTCAGAGGCTTAATGAGATCCGGAAGCGGTTCGCAGATGAGACCAGAGAGCTTGCGCTAAGCTTTAAAGGCGGGAAAAAGACGGTCCGGGAATACTGTACTTTTCTCTACGAGTTTGCAGTGCGGAGCCAGGTGCAGCAGAAACTGAAGCATCAGGAACTGAAATTCAAGAAACAGGGCGACAAGGCCATGGAAAAGGAATATGCCCAGATATACGGAATTGTTATGGAACTTCTGGATAATATGGTGGAGATCCTGGGCGAGGAAACCGTGAACCGTCAGGATTTCCGACAGCTTCTGGAAACAGGATTAAACCAGGCCAAGGTGGCTCTGATCCCGCCAAGTATGGACCAGGTACTTGTGGGAGATATGGAGAGAACCAGGCTGAAGGATATCCGTGCACTGTTTTTTGTGGGAGTAAATGAAGGGAATATTCCGAAGAATACATCCGGCGGAGGAATGCTCACGGAGATTGACAGAGAATTTTTTAAAGATCAGGGAATCCAGCTTGCACCGGGGCCAAAGGAACTGATGAACATGCAGCGGTTTTATCTGTATCTGAACATGACCAAGCCAAGAGAGCTGCTCTGTCTGTCCTTCTGTCAGTCTGACAGCCAGGGAAAAGCCCTGAGTCCGGCCTTTCTTGTCAGTAATATCCGGGAGATGTTTCCGAAAATGGAGATCCGGCAGTGCGGAGATATGCAGGAACCTATGGAATTACTGGAGCTTCCGGGAATCAGCCTGGATTATTTCCTGAGAGGGCTTGCAGGAGAAGCTTACCAGGATAATGCGGTCTTCCAGGAACTGTACAGCTGGTATCTTCAGAGCCCGGAATACCGGATCCTTGTAAAAAAACTTACAGAGGCATCTTTTTCAGAACGACCGTCAGACAAGATCGGAAAAACAGTGGCAAAGATCCTCTATGGAGAAATTTCCCCGTACAGTGCTACCCGGCTGGAGCGTTTTGCGGCCTGTGCGTTTGCACATTTTCTGCAGTATGGCCTGAAGGTTACAGAACGTGCAGAGTATGAGTTCCGGGCTATGGATATGGGAAATGTCATGCATATGGCACTGGAAAAATTTGCGGCGGAAGTCCGAAGAGAGGGACTGGACTGGGCAGAGCTTACGGAGGAAGAGCGAAACCGTATCATAGACAGCTGTCTGGATCAGGTTTCCGCAGATTACGGAAATACGATCCTTAAAAGCAGTGCGAGAAATGAATATATGATCGAACGGACCAGACGTATTTTGCGGCGTACCGTGTGGGCTTTGCAGGAACAGCTGAAGCATGGAGCATTCCGGCCGGAAGGATTTGAGGTGAGGTTTCAGGGCGGAAGGATCGACCGTGTGGATATCATGGAAGAGCCGGAGAACAACCGGGTCTATGTGAAGGTGATCGATTATAAAACCGGAAATACTTCGTTTGATCTGCTGGCGTTGTATCATGGCCTTCAGCTTCAGCTGATGGTCTATCTGGATGGAGCATTACAGGTGGAAAAACGGAAGTATCCGGATCGCGAGATCGTTCCGGCCGGTGTGTTTTATTATAATGTGAAGGATCCTATGATACAGGAGAAGATCCACGCGGATATGGAAAGCATCAATGAGCAGATGCTGAAGAAAATGAAAATGAATGGGCTTGTACAGGCAGATGATAATATGAGTACCAAAATCGACAGCACTATGGCCTCCATACCGGTGTCCCTGAACCGGGACGGAAGCTTCAGCAAAAGATCTTCTGTTGCCTCAAGGAAGCAGTTTGATGCTCTGGGAGCGTATGTGCGGAGAAAGATCTGTGACATCAGGGAAGCGATCCTGGATGGAAATGCGGCAGTGGAACCCTATGAACTTGGAAAAAAGAATGCCTGCACATACTGTCCGTATCTTACTGTGTGCGGCTTCGACAGGAAGATACCGGGATATGAGTTTCACAGGCTGTCGTCCATAGAAGAAGATGCACTGTGGAAAAAGATCATGAAGGGAGAGGAAGAGAATGGCAGTGAAATGGACTGAAGAGCAGAAAAAGGTCATCACGCTCCGGGACCGGAATATTCTGGTCAGCGCAGCAGCCGGTTCCGGTAAAACTGCAGTGCTGGTGCAGAGGATCTTAAGTAAGATCATGGATCCTTTGAAACCGGTGGACATTGACCGTCTTCTGATCATGACATTTACAAGGGCGGCAGCGGGAGAGATGCGGGAACGTATCGAACGTGGACTGGATCAGGCACTGGCTGAAGATCCGGATAATGAGCATCTGCAGAGACAGATGACGTTGATCCATACGGCACAGATCACTACCATTGACGGCTTTTGCGCCTATGTGATCCGAAATTATTTTCATCTGATCGGACTGGATCCGGGTTACCGGACTGCAGATGAGGGTGAACTGAAGCTTTTGCAGGAAGATGTGCTGAAGGAGCTTTTTGAAGATCATTATGCAGAAAGAAAGGCAGATTTTACTGCATTTGTGGAAAGCTATGCGCCAGGAAAAACGGATGAAGGACTGAAGGAACATGTGCTGGAGCTTTATAATGCTGCGATGAGTAATCCATGGCCCGAAAAATGGCTGGACAGCTGTGTGGAGAATTATCATCTGGATCCGGAAAAAGGTATTGAGGGAACGCGATGGTTCCGATATCTGTGGGAGGCTGCAGACTGCGCACTGAAAGAAGCGGAAGAGCTTACAGAAACCGCAATGAAGACCTGTCAGCTCCAGGATGGACCGGAGCTTTATCTGGAGGCTCTGGAAAAAGATATGATACTGATCCGGCAGTTAAAACAACTGTCCGTTAAAAGGGACTATGATGAGATGGCGCAGAATCTCCGGGATCTGAAGTTTGCAAGACTTTCCTCAAAAAAAATGGAGGGGGTATCGGAGCAGCTGAAAAATCTGGTAAAAGCTCTTCGCGAAGATGCAAAAGATAATCTGAAGGAACTGGGAATCCGATATTTTTACGGAAATCTGGCTGAGCTGACGGAACTGACAGAAGCATCTGCACCACCGCTGGAGATGCTGGTAAAGCTGACAAAGGATTTTGCAGAACGTTTCCAGGCAAAGAAGCGTGAAAAAAATGTTCTGGATTTTTCGGATATGGAACATTTTGCACTGGATATCATTCTGAAAAAGGAAGGAGAAACCTATACGCCCAGCCAGGCGGCAAGAGAGCTTTCCGAAAAATATGATGAGGTCCTGCTGGATGAGTATCAGGACAGTAATCTGGTCCAGGAGATCCTGATGCAGACAGTTTCCGGCTGGGTCAATGAACGCAAAAATATCTTTATGGTAGGAGATGTAAAGCAGAGCATCTACCGTTTTCGTCTGGCCCGTCCGGAACTGTTCATGGAAAAATATAAGAGCTATTCACTGGAAGACAGTCCGGAACAGCGGATCGACCTGCACAAAAATTTCCGAAGCAGACCGGAAGTCCTTGAAAGTGTCAACTTTATTTTCAGGCAGATCATGGGGGAAGATCTGGGAGGAATTGCTTACGACGAGGCGGCAGCTCTGTATCCCGGAGCTTCTTTTCCGGAAGGCCAGGATCCGGAATTTGTAAAAACAGAGATCCTTCTTGTGGATAAATATAGTCCGCTGCTGGAAGAGGAGGATGAAGAAGTAACGGAGAATGAGAGAGAGCTGGAGGCCCTTGCCATTGCAGGAAGGATCCGATCTATGGTAGGGCATGAACGGGTGCTGGATAAGGAAACGGGAGAATATCGACCTCTTCAATATGGAGATATCGTGATCCTGCTCCGATCTGCTTCAGGCTGGGCTGAAACCTTCGGGGAGGTTTTGAGTGCAAGAGGGATACCGGTATATACGGCCTCCAGAACCGGATATTTTTCTGCAACAGAGGTTGTGACACTGCTGAATTATCTCCGGATCCTGGATAATCCGCTGCAGGATATTCCCATGACCGGTGTACTGCGTTCACCGATCGTTGGATGTACCACAGAAGAGCTGGCTGAGCTTCGGATCGCATATCCGGAAGGAATGATTTATGAATGTGTGTGCAGGTTTGTGGAGGATTACAGAGAGCATGGGAGCTTTGAGGAAAACAAAAAAATCCTCGGAGAGAAGCTGTCCTGTTTTATGGACACTATGAATGCACTTCGTGACAAGGCGGCTTACACGCCGGTCCATCAGCTGATCCTGGAGGTACTTGCACGCACCGGATATGGAGACCATGCAAAGGCAATGCCAAATGGTGAACAGAGGAATGCAAACCTGAACATGCTTGTGGAAAAAGCAATGGAATATGAGAAGACAAGCTATCGAGGCCTTTTTAATTTTGTAAGATATATCCAGAAGCTTCAGCAGTATCAGGTGGATTACGGGGAGGTAAATCTTTCCGGAACCGGGGAAAGTGCGGTACAGATCATGACGATCCACAAGAGTAAGGGACTGGAGTTTCCGGTAGTGGTTGCAGCAGGAATGGGAAAACGCTTTAATTTCCGGGATATGAACGCAAGTATCCTGATCCATCCGGAGCTGGGGATCGGTGCGGATGCGATCCTGCCGGAGAAGAGGATCATCGCTCCATCCCTTTGCAGGCAGATCATACGGAGAGCGCTCCTGATGGAAAGCCTCGGAGAGGAGCTGAGGGTACTTTATGTAGCGCTTACACGTGCAAAGGAAAAACTGATCCTCAGTGGAACTATTGGAGCCTTGCGTCCGGAATTGGAAGAATTGTCCGCATTAAGGGACAGTGAGGAACCATTGCTTTCTCTGGGAAGAAGGCTTTGCGGAAAGACTTACTGGGATTATGTGCTTCCGGCACTGGTAAGACATCGCTGCATGGCACCATTATTTCATGAATATGGCATCTTTATGAATACCGCAAATCCTCTGTACAAAGATCCGGCAGAATTCATAGTTACAAGAGTCACAGCACGGGAACTGACAGAAAGTGAGGTTATGGAACAGGCGGAGCGGGAAATGAAGAAGGAAACGCTGGAGAACTGGAATCCGGGCAGAGTTTTTGACAGTGAGATCCGGGAGGAGATCCAGAGACGTTTTTCTTTTGTATATCCATATCAATATCTGGAAGATCTTCCTGTGAAGGTCAGTGTATCAGAACTGAAAAAGCGAAGCTACCACAGTGAGCAGGATCTGGAAGAAACGGTGGATTATGAGACGGAAGAAGAGATTCAGCCGCTGGTTCCCCGATTTATCGAGGAGAAGAAAGAGGAAGGATATACAGGGGCACTTCGTGGAACGGCTTATCATCGTGTAATGGAATGCCTGGACTATCAGAAGACAGCAAACAGGGATGAGATCCGCAGACAGCTGAGAGAATGGGTTGACGTCAGGAAGATGGAAAGAAAAGAGGCTGAGTCGGTCCGGGTAAAAGATATCTGGAATTTTGTGGAAACACCCCTCGGACAGCGGATGAAAGCAGCTTCAGAGAAGAGACTTCTGTTCCGGGAGCAGCCTTTTGTGATCGCAAGAAAAGCTTCGGAGCTTGATCCGCAGTGGCAGTGTGAGGAAAATGTTCTGGTACAGGGAATCATTGATGCGTATTTTATAGAGGATGAAGAAATCATTCTGGTGGACTATAAAACGGACTTTGTGAGACGTGGAGAAGAAAAGAAGCTGATCGACCGTTATCATGTACAGCTGGAGGATTACGCCCAGGCATTGGAACGGATGACAGGCCGGAAGGTGAAGGAACGGTATATTTATTCGTTTACTCTTGGAGAAGCGTTCAGTCTCTGATCTGAAAATGAAAAGATATGTTAATGTGGGCAGATATCCTGCGGCGGAGAGGTTATACTCTCCAGCCTGCAGGATATTTGTTTTTCAGGATTCCGTTTACAAGCTTTCCGAAGCCGAGAGGATAACCGTCCACGCAGAGAAGATGCCAGCCTTTTTTGTGTGCGGCCTCTTCCGGCTCGATCATAAGAGTTTCGCCTTTCAGATAACGGGTGAGCCGCTCGTCGGAAACCGGCAGGGAGATAACTGCTTCCACATCTCCTTTGTGAAGAGCCAGCGCCAGAGGCTGAGACGGCTCAAAACGGTTTTTCTTCAGATCACCCAGATAGAGGCCGTTTCGAAGAAATGAGATTCCTCGGAGATCCAGCGGGAAGGGCAGTTGATAGTATACTTTATCCTTGCGGACTTCCACACGGTTCCAGTCAAATTCCTGAGCGCCAATGGTTTTCAGGCCGATCTCGGAGAAAAATTCCTCCAGCCATTTCCGGGTGTTTTTGTCCGGCCCTTTTGCGGAAAAGCGGAAAACAGGTGGAAGAGAGTCGCCTTTTTTGCGGAATAGGGCGAGAAAATGGCCTTCACCATCCATTTTGTGTGGAAAGATTCGGACGCATTTTTGAAGTTCTTCCGGATTAAATGTATTTAAGTTTAATGCAATTTCGGAATCGGAAGTGTCTGCTGTGCCGGCATATTCCGGTCGGCCGCCGGAGAAGCCTTCATATCCTGGCATTTCCATAAGTTCCATATCCGGGCGTTGTCTGAGAAGATAGGCTGCCACTTCTTCGTCTTCACATGGGGAAAAAGTGCAGGTGGAATAAAGCAGCATTCCGCCCGGACGGAGCATATCGGCAGCTTTTAAGACCAGGTCTTTCTGGATATCAGAAAGCTCTGCGGATTTTTCCGGTGTCCAGTCGCGGGCAAGGGCTTCTTCTTTTCGGAACATGCCTTCCCCGGAGCATGGAGCGTCCAGAAGGATCTTATTGAAGAAAGCGGGAAAACGCTGGGCAAGTTTGGCGGGCTTTTCGTCGGTGACGAGCATATTTTTCATACCAAAAAGCTCCAGATTTCTGAGAAGGGCTCTGGCTCTGGAAGTACTGATATCGTTGGCAAGGAGAAATCCGGTGTCATTTAAGGCTGCACCCAGGGCAGTGGCTTTTCCTCCGGGAGCTGCACAGAGATCCAGGACAAAATCTCCAGGTTCGATGGGAAGCCTGGAAGCTGGTGTCATGGCACTTGGTTCCTGAAGATAATAAAGACCTGCCTGGTAGTAAGGACATCGTGCAGGGCGGCTTTCCTCCTCGTAGAAGTATCCTGTATTGATCCACGGGATCGGCCGGATGGGGAAAGGGGAAAGCGTCTGAAAGTCCTGGCAGGAGAGCTTGGCGGTGTTTACACGTAGACCGTAAGTGCGGGGATTTTTGTAGCTTTTCAGGAAAGCATCATAATCATCTCCCAGCATTTCTTTCATACGCTTCAGAAAAGGAAGCGGTAATGTCTGTATTTTATCTGAATCTGTCATAATTTCCTCCATAATATAAACTTGACTCTCTCGGATATTGTGTGAAAAGAGTGGTTTCCGAAAATATTATAAAGTATAGAGGGATTTTTCTAAATACTATTGACAAAACTATATTATACGATATATAGTATTATTCACAGAACAATATTACATGACTTATCATGTGAGCGTTGGATCGTGAAGTGATCGCGTTCATCAGCATGTAGTAAGACGGAATGTGAATGTCTGTTTTACAGGTCATAGAGAGGTGAGCAGATGGTATTTAATACAGGAGCAGCCCTGCTGGATGCGATCGTCCTGGCTGTTATTTCCAGAGAGAAGGACGGTACCTACGGGTACAAGATCACCCAGGATGTGCGAAGTGTTCTGGAGGTTTCAGAATCTACGCTGTATCCGGTCCTTCGCAGGCTTCAGAAGGATGAATGTCTGGAAGCCTACAATATGGAATATGCAGGAAGAAACCGGAAATATTATAAGCTGACAGATAAGGGCGCAGCGCAGCTGAATCTTTACAGAAGTGAATGGGAGATCTATTCATCTAAGATCACCAGGATGTTTGAGGAGGGAGTTTGATCATGAACAGAAAGCAGTTTATGGAACAGCTTGAACGGCTGCTTTCCGATATTTCAGAGGCAGAGAGACAGGAAGCACTGGAATATTATGAGGGATATTTTGATGATGCAGGTCCTGAGAATGAAGGAGAAGTGATCCGGGAACTGGGAAATCCGGGGAAGGTTGCTGCGATCATTAAGGCAGATCTTCAGGAGAACAGTGAAGATTACGGGGAATACACAGAGAACGGATATCAGGATACCCGTGTGAAAGAGAACGGGGAAATGCCGGACCATTATACAGAAGTAACCGTATACGGAAATGGACAGGGAGGGTCCCATCGTGATACGGGAAGCAAAGAAAATTTTGAAGACCGCAGGAAAAGACGTGCCCAGCGCGGCTATCACGCAGAGAAAAAGCAGAATAAGGCAGGGATCATTCTTGCGCTTATCGTTCTTGTTTTTGCGGCTCCTCTGATAAAAGGATTATTTGGCGGAGTACTGGGGATTTTGGTGACACTGGCATTGTTGCCTTTCCTGCTGACATTTTTTGCAGGAGTGGAATCGATCATCCTTGTGATCGGTGCAGCTGCGTGTATTGTTGTTGGAATTGCCATGGCGGTGTCTCTTCCGCCGGCCGGGATCCTGACTATCGGTATCGGATGCCTGATGATGGCACTTGGACTTTTGCTACTGTTACTGACGGTGTGGTTTACAGGTAAGATACTGCCGGCGATTCTGAGGAAATTTACGGGATTCTGCAGCAATCTCCTGAATGGAAGAAAGGCGGGAAAAGTATGAAACGTTTTCTGAAGGTAATCCTGATCCTTGCAGCAGTATTCGGTGTGGCAGGCCTGGGACTTACTGCCGGCGGAGCTGCCATGGGAGCGACTATGGGAGATGTGAGTGTGCTGGATCATGGAATCACGCAGGTGCTTCGTATTCTGGATCATGAAGACAGCTGGGAAGTGGAAGACTCCGAAGAAGATATGGATGAGCAGGAGGATGATTTTCAGGCAGATGCAGAGAGAGCGGTAACTGAGAAAGGCATTCTGGCAGACAGTGCAGACAGTTCCGCATATACGAAAGTATATGAGGCTTCGGCTGTGTCAGACCTTTCCTGTGATCTGAGATACGAAGAATTGGTTTTGAAAACATGGAATGAGGATAAAGTCCAGGTGAAAGTTTCAGGGAAGGATCACAATCGCGTTCAGATCAGCAATGACAACGGCAGTCTGAGAATTGCAAGTGATCAAAAAGTGAGAAACCGTTCCGTGGAAATTTTTTGCCCGGAAAACTTAAGCTTTCAGAAGATAAAACTTCAGATGGGAGCCGGAACCATCGAACTGGATGGTGATTTTAAAGCGGAGCAGATGGAAGTAAATGTGGGAGCCGGAACCATTGAAAATTCCGGCAGCCTAGATATAAAGGAAGCAGACTTTACAGTCGGAGTGGGAACTGCCGACATCAGTGAAATTCAGGTGGAAAAATTAAATGGCAGCTGTGGCATGGGAAATATGGAGCTTACACTTACAGGAAAAGCAGCTGATTATAATTATGAGCTGAAATGTGGTCTTGGAAATCTGGAGGTGGATGATTCTCTGGAAACCTCCATCACTTCCGGAAATAAACAGATCACAAATGAAGGTGCTGCGAAAAATATAAAACTGGATTGCGGAATGGGAAACGTTCAGGTTGAATTTGAAGAAGATTAAAGGAGAAAGCATTATGAGCAACAAAAAACTTTACAAATCATCAGTAAACCGTATGTTATGTGGTGTCTGTGGCGGAATTGCAGAATACTTTGATATCGATCCGACTCTTGTCAGGCTGGTATGGGTGATCATTACGCTGATGGGCGGAGCCGGAATCCTGGCGTATATCATTGCAGCGATCATTATCCCGGATTAAAAATGACAGTATCTGTAAAGGACAGACATATTTTTCAGAATGCATAATTTCTCCGAAAATTGTTCATACTCCATAAAAAAGATGAGGAGTGTGGAAGATGAACAGGGAGAAAGAAGTAAAGGCATATCTTGAGGGAAAGCTTTCCCAGGCGGAAAAACTGAAATACGAGATTGCCGATGAGATGGGAGTTCTGGATAAAGTGATCAAAGACGGGTGGAAAAGCCTTTCTGCAAAAGAAACCGGACGGATCGGTGGTCTTATGACAAAAAAGAAGAAACATAAAAAGTAAAATACAGCCTGAAGGAACAAGGCGAAATGACGCCGGAAAAGTCCTTCGGGCTGTATTGAATTATAAGAAAATTTTTCTGAAAAAAAGAAATTTTTTTGACGGTTCAGGGTGGACTGACCAGTGGAAAAGAGCTATACTGTTGGAATAACAGAGGAGGTATGAATGAACATGGGTGAAAAAATTAATAACATTCTAAAGGGTGAGATCATCTCCTCAGTATTTTATATACTGCTTGGACTTTGCCTGATCCTGATCCCCACGCAGACGGTGGATGTGATCTGCAAAGTAGTATTCGGGCTGATCCTCATCGGAGTTGGCATTTATCATATTTATATTTACATACGTGGAAAAGCGAAAGCTACGATCATGGATCTTCTAAGTGGTGTGGTTGTTTTTGTACTGGGTGTGTTTCTTTTTATGACACCGTCCATCGTGATCAAATTGCTTCCATGGATGCTCAGCGCATTTGTACTGGTTGACAGTCTGTGGAAGTTTAAAGGAGCTTTCCTTCTGAAAAAAGGAGGAAACGGCGCATGGAGCGTGCTTTTGATCGGAAGTCTTGTTTTCATTGTACTTGGAATCGTGATGCTGTTTGGAAGATTTCCGAAGATCATGACTCTGCTGATCTTTTCCGGCTGGGTGCTGGTGTGTGACGGAGCTGCGGATATCGTATTCTATACTATTATGAAGCTGGGGCTTCGGAAGATTGCAAAAAAAGCAGAGACAGAGAAGGAAGATTCTGGTGCAGACAGTTCAGATGCTGTAAATGAAACGGCAGATATGGATATGCCAAATGATACAAAAACCCAGGATGAAAACGCGCCAGGTGAGCAGCAGAGCGGGAATGAAACAGAATATCCAACAGACACAGACGGATATTCTGCGGACAGAAAAGAGACAGAAGAATCGACAGAACCGGAAGAAGAGCAAAAGCAGGAGAATTCCCGCTGGGAAAAAGAACCGGAGAATGTGGAGATGAAGCTCTGGGATGTAGGCAAAGACCAGGCGGAAACCGGCAGCCTGAAGAACCTTCTGGATGGTTCCGATGAAGACCTGGAAGAGTGGAAGGACTGACCCTTCTCTTGCATCATCTGTCATTCCGTGGTAAGATGTGCACATGAAAAATACAGATAAAAATATAAAGATACTGATGATGGATTTTTCCGGAATATATGAGGATCAGCAGTTCTGGAGGGGAAAAGAAGTATCCCGGGTGGAGGCCAGGGACATTCCCGGAACCAACTGCTACTGCGATGAGGATGCGATGAATACCATTCGCAGCCGTATTGCCCCTTATTTTTCCGGAGGGATCCATTTTATTGATTCCGGAAACTATCACTATATGACAAGGATCTGGCTGGAAAAGATATCGGAGCCTTTCTCGCTTCTTGTATTTGACAATCACACGGATATGCAGCCGCCGGCATTCGGAGGTCTGCTTTCCTGCGGAGGATGGATCTACGATTCTGTTATGGAACTTCCATTGCTTAAAAGGGTGATCCTGATCGGCCCGGATGAGGAGGCTTTTTCCAGAGTGGAATCGGAGATTCAGGAAAAGGTGGAGTTCTTGAGCAGAGAGAAGCTTCTGGAAATGGAAGAAGCGCAAGTGTGTGCGTTTGTAAGTGAGCATGTGGGAAAGCTGCCGCTGTACATTTCTGTGGATAAAGATGTTCTATGCAAGGATGATGCGGATACGAACTGGAGCCAGGGAGACATGCGCCTGAATACTCTGCTGGAATGTCTGAAGAGGGTCAGAGAAATATGTGCAGAGGGAATCCGGGGCGTGGATATCTGTGGTGAATGTGATGTGGCAGAATCTGGAAACAGCGCCTTGAATGACCGGGCCAATGCTGCTTTGCTGGAGTGTTTTCTGTCCGCATACGTGAGCGAAGATTATGACGGAAATAAGAATAAGATAACAGGAGGAAACTGATGAAAAATGAACTTCTTACCATCGGGCCCTTTACGGTATACGGTTATGGTCTGATGATCGCCATTGGAATTGTGGCAGGCTGCCTGACTGCAGAATACAGAGCCGGAAAACAGAAGCTTGACAGTGAACAGATCTTTCCAATGATCCTGTGGTGCCTGGTAGGGGGATTTTTCTGTGCAAAGCTTCTCTTCTGGATCACAGAGTGGAAATCAATTGTCCAGGATCCGGGATTTATAATGGAAACTTTAAGCTCTGGTTTTGTGGTGTTTGGCGGTATCATCGGCGGGATACTGACGGGGCTTTTGTACTGCAGGATCAGAAAGCTTGTATTTTTTAAATATGCAGATGTGATCCTGCCATCTGTGGCATTGGCCCAGGGATTTGGACGGATCGGATGTTTCCTGGCGGGCTGCTGTTATGGAAAAGAGACAGAGAGTATTTTTTCTGTGATATTTCAGAATTCTGAATATGCGCCCAATCACGTGGCGCTGATCCCGACGCAGTTGTATTCCAGCGGACTGGATTTTCTGCATTTTTTTCTGTTGTTGCTGATCGCACGGAACAAAAAAGAAGATGGTCAGGTCACTGCCTGTTATCTGATCTTTTATAGCATTGGACGGTTTGTGATTGAGTTTTTCCGTGGGGATATTATCCGTGGAAGTGTGGGGATTTTGTCGACATCCCAGTTTATCAGTATTTTTACCGGGATTGCGGGAATCGTGCTGCTGACATTGATCAGGAAAAAAAGAGACAGCAAGAGTTGCGTTTAAACGAATCAGGGAAGTTCCATGTATCAGGAAAAAGTTGGATAATAGTGGTATAAGGACAGGCTTTCGCTGCATACATCTATGAAAAAGGCGAAAGCAGGCCTGTCATGCTCAGAAAAGAAGATTTTGAACCAAATATGAAAACAGAGGATAAGATCCCCGGAGCGCAGACGGAAAATCCGGCACAGAGTCAGCGCTTCGGGGATTTTATCGTGAAATATATGCAGGATGTCCAGGATACTATGGAACTTTTCCCGGGGACATCTTTTCAGGCAATCAATGAAATTTTCGGTGTTCTTTATGTTCCGCTGGAAAGTATGGGAGAGATCGAGGTTACGGGAATCTCCTATAATTCAATCCCGAAATGCTATACCTACATGGATATGGAGGCAGCAGGGGAATCAGGGATCAACAGGCTGCACGATCACCCCTATCTGAAGCTGCGTGGAAAAGGTACTGCGGTGGCGGTGATCGATTCGGGGATTGATTATCAGAATGAAGTGTTTCGAAATGCAGGCGGCTCCAGAATCGCTTATTTATGGGATCAGTCCATAGAAGATGAAGAACAAAATCAGTCAGGGCGGGAATTGGAAGCTGAAAATGGAGATGCAGATAATTTGCAGGAAGAGGGGGATGATATAACAGATACAGAAGTTCCATATGGCAAATTATTCCGGAAAAAGGATATCGACCGGGCACTGGCTTCCGAGGAGCCGTTTGCCATCGTGCCATCCAGAGATACCAACGGCCATGGCACGGCACTGGCAGGTATTGCTGCCGGAAATATGGTACCCGGAGAAAATTTTACCGGAGCAGCGCCGGAGGCAACCCTGATCATCATCAAGGTAAAGCCGGCAAAACAATATCTCCGTAATTTTTATCTTTATCCTCCGGAGGCAGAAGCTTTTCAGGAAAATGATGTGATGATGGCCATTGCTTTTGCGATTACCCAGGCCAAAAAGCTGAAGATGCCACTTTCTATCTGTCTGGGAATCGGAAGCAGCCAGGGCGCACATCTGGGGACCAATGCGTTAAGCCAGTATGTGGACTATGTGGCAAATTTTTCCCAAGTATCCGTATCTGTGGCAGCAGGAAACGAAGGAAATACCAGAAACCACAGTGCAGGCTTTTTTTCTCAGGGAAGGGAGCAGATCGTGACGGAGCTTCGTGTGGCGGAAGGAGAGCAGGGCTTTACCATGGAATTCTGGGGTGAGCCGCCGGAAATCTACGGGCTTTCCATTCAGTCACCTACAGGAGAGATACTGGAGGTAAGCAGCTCCATCGGTTTCAGGACTCAGGAGCTGTCATTTGTTTTTGTGGAAACAAAGGTGTATGTGAATTATATCCTGATCGAGCGTCAGACCGGATATTCGCTGGTGTATATTCGATTTTTCCATCCGGCGTCCGGTATCTGGAAAATTTTTACCAAGGCAAGAAATCAGCAGAACGTAAAGTTCCATATGTGGCTTCCTGTGGAAGGGCTGATCTCCCAGGATACTTATTTTCTGGAACCATCCCCCTATACTACGGTGACAGCGCCGGGAGACGCCAGGAACAGCATCACGGCAACCGCCTACCAGCACCGTGACGGAAGCATCTACATTGCAGCAGGCAGAGGCTATACGCCAGATGGCATGATAACTCCACATCTTGCAGCTCCTGGCGTTAACGTAAAAGTGCCGCTGGTACGAGGCGGATTTGGAACCCGCTCCGGAACCAGTATATCCGCTGCACAGACCGCCGGCATCGCGGCACTTCTGTTTGAATGGGCGATCATACGGAATAATCAGCCGTTTTTTACCGGGAGCAGCGTGAAATATTATCTGCAGAGAGGCGCAAGAAGAGAAGAAAACATGCAGTACCCAAACCCGGAGTGGGGGTATGGGAGGGTGGATCTGTATCATACCTTTGAGTTGCTGATGTGAGATGATCTGTTTTTTTGATCATGTATGCTGCTTATTATTTATATATAAAGGAAAAACGATTTCCCGGATCGCAGAAGAAACTCAATGGAAAGATGTATAGATATTACATTTGGAAAAGTAATAAAAGGATACGAAAGTACTAATTTTGGAAAAAATATTCATATAGATAATTCACTTTGTATCGTGTACTATAAATATATGGAAAAAATATATAATGATACAAAAGGGAGGATTTTACTATGGAGCTTTCAACTTTGGTAAAAATGTCAAACACTTACGGAAGCAATCCGGCTTATGTTCTGGCAGGAGGCGGTAATACTTCTGTAAAAGACGATACAACACTGTATGTAAAGGGATCCGGTACACAGCTTGCTACCATTAAGGCAGAGGAATTTGTCAAAATGGACAGAGCCCGTCTGAATGAGATCATGAAAACGGAATATCCGGCGGATGATGTGAAGCGTGAATCGGCATATCTTGCAGATGTAATGGCGGCAGTGACCGATGAGGATAAAACAAAGCGTCCCAGCGTGGAAGCGCTGCTCCACAATCTGTTTGCCTATACGTATGTCCTGCATGTTCATCCGACACTTATCAATGGACTGACCTGCGGAAAGGGCGCAAAGGCTCTTTGCGAAGAGCTTCTTGGAAAAGATGTACTCTGGATCGATATCTGCAAACCGGGATACACACTTGCCCGCATCTGCTTCGAGAAAATGAATGCCTATAAAGAAGAAACAGGAAAAGACGTGCAGATCCTTCTGCTTCAGAATCACGGAATTTTTGTTGCGGCTGATACTGTAGAGGAGATTGGCGTTTTATTCGATGGTGTGATCGGAAAGCTGGAAAAGCAGGTAAAGAGAACTGCGGATGTAAGTGATGCTGTTACACCTGAAAAAGAGCAGGCAGCACAGAAGCTTTCCAGTCTGCTTGGACATGCGGTGGAAGTCGTACCGGCTGCGGAGGCTGATAATTTTGTAAAAGACAAAACTGCTGCAGCACCTCTTCTGAAGCCGTTTACTCCGGATCATATTGTATATTGCGGACCTTATCCGTTATTTGTAGAAAATATTGATGAGGCGAAAAATGCGATGGATGCATTTATGACAGAGCATGATAAAGAGCCAAGACTGATCCTGGTACAGGGCGTTGGCGCATTTATCATGGAAGATGACAAAGGAAAGGCAGCAAAGGCACAGCTTCTGGTGAAGGATGCGATCAAGCTTGCAGTGTATGCGGAGAGCTTTGGCGGCCCGCTGCAGATGACCGATGAGATCACATATTTTATCACACACTGGGAAGCAGAAGCATACCGCAGTAAGAAATAAAAAAGAAAAAATATATAGAGAAATAAAGAAAATGCGCCGGGAACTGTTAAGAAATTCCCGGTGCATTTTTATCGAATGACGGATACATCTGTTCAGGACAGAGTTACGCAGCAAATGTGGATATTTTTATCCGCATTACCACAAATCTTATTTCCGATACACGAACGCCGGCAGTCCGTCCTCGCCAACCGGAACATTTACAGTTCCTTGGATCAGAGGGCGGGCATAGCGGATAAAGTCTTCGGTGACATCGGAGCCGTCTTCTGTGATCCATTCTACGGGGACAGTCTTTTCTTCGTTGCAGATAACGTTGACATCCTCCAGTGTGCATTTCATGGAGTACGGAGAATCACTCTGACGTTTAAATGCGATCATCTTTCCGGTTTCGCCGTTCAGGGCAGCCTGTACACCAAATTCACCGGCGAGAATTGCTTCCTGCTGGTCTGTCTCAGAGAGCATGGAGACAGAGCAGCGCTGGCTTACATTGAGTTCTACGGAGCGGGCTTTGACACCAAGACGGCTGCGTACAAGATTCTCAAGATATTTACCGCAGCCAGCCAGCATCTTGTGACCGAAGGCGTCGGTTCCGGCAGCGCTGTCGTATTCGCAGATGAATGTGCCGTCTTTATCGTGGATTCCCTCAGATACACAGACTACGACGTTGCAGTTTTTCTCAAAGGCAGCATTAACTTTCAGGAGAAATTCTTCTACATCGAAATTGGTTTCCGGAAGATAAATGAGAAGCGGATTGTCTCCGACGTATTTCCGGGCAAGGGCAGCAGCTCCGGTGAGCCAGCCTGCGTGACGTCCCATGATCTCGATGATAGTGACGGATTTTTTCTCGTAGACACAGGCGTCCAGGGTGATCTCACGGACGGTGGAGGCTACGTAGCGGGCAGCACTTCCGAATCCGGGAGTATGGTCGGTGTTTACAAGGTCGTTATCAATGGTCTTCGGCTCACCGAGGATACGGATGTCACTGCCAATCTTTTCGGCATAGCGGGAAAGCTTGCTGACGGTATCCATGGAATCATTGCCGCCGATATAAAAGAACCAGCCGATGTTCATCTCCTCGAATTTCTGAAAAAGCTTCGGATAAACCGGATCCTCCAGGGATTCCGGAAGCTTGTAACGGCAGGAGCCGAGATAGGCGCCGGGTGTCCAGGTAAGAGCGAGAAGCTGCTCTCCCGGAAGTGCTTCCTGGAAATCAAGGACTGTTCCGTTTAAAAATCCCTCAATGCCGTTGACCATACCATAAACATGGTCGATCTCCTCTGTATGTTTAAGTGCTTCAGATACCACACCGTAAAGACTGCTGTTGATAGCTGCGGTTGGTCCGCCGGATTGTCCTGCGATAAGGTTCTTTTTTGACATTTTGATACCTCCTGGGTGTTGTTTTTTATATTGTAACAGAAATAGGAGAAGATAACATCTAAAAAAATCACCTTTTTTATAAAAAAATTACTCTAGCAAATGTTTATATCATAGTAATATAATAGTATAAACAGAGAAAAGAGGTGAAAAAACGATGACAGTAAGAAAAGTACAGTTTGAGAGTATGGATGAAGTGAACCGTTTTCTTGATGTGACGGAGCATTTTCCGTTTGCAGTGGATCTGAAAAGGGGAAACAGGACAGTAAATGGCAAATCTATTCTTGGAGTTGCATCTATTGGCCTTGGCAGAGAGATGGACTTTTGTGCACATGTGCCGGAGCTTGCGCCGGAGATCACATCCAGTCTTGGTTTTTGCATGAGGTAGGTTTAAGAGGAGAAAAAATAAATAATGGTTGATCGATGGTGAATGAGGATATCGTAAGGTCGCAGAGGCGATGCTCGGTATCCTCATTTTTGATATATGACAAATACAACTATTTAGAAAAAAATCTAAATAGTTATTGACTGGAAAAGCCGAAAATGATATATTCTATTTAGAAATATTTCTAAATACCATCCGAAAGGAGGAAGCCATACACGATGGCGTTTGCAGAAACCTTCAAGGCACTTTCGGATCCTGTGCGGAGAGAAATCCTGCAGCTTCTGAAAAACGGGAAAATGTCAGCCGGTGAGATCGGAGGACATTTTGACATGACAGGTGCAACCATATCCTATCATCTGAAAATTTTGAAGAAAGCAGATCTTGTGTGGGAAACGAAGGTAAAGAATTTCGTGTATTACGAACTGAATACCACAGTTGTAGAGGAGCTGCTTCTGTGGCTCAGTGATCTGAAAGGGGGAAAGAATGATGAAAGGTGAAGAAAGAAAAGAGTTTCTGAAGGAATATAAAATGTCCCTGATCTCCGGGAGTATCCTTACGATCTCACCGTCACTGGCAGGGATCCTGCTGTGGGACCGTCTGCCGGAGAAGATCGCAACACATTTTGATCAGCACAATGTGGCCAACGGCTGGAGCAGCAAGCCGATGGCAGTTTTTGGAATTCCGTTTCTGCTTTTGCTGATCCATCTGTTTTGCGTGTTTTTTACAGCCAATGATCCAAAGAGAAAAAATATCAACAGGCGTATTTTTACCATGATCCTGTGGCTGGTTCCGGTGGTGTCTGTGATCACCTGCATGGCGATCTACGGACTTGCTCTGGGAATGGAACTTGATATAGGTGTGATCGTGAATATCATGGTAGGTATCATGTTTATCATTCTCGGAAATTACGTTCATAAGGTGAAACAGAATTATACAGTGGGAATGAAGCTTCCCTGGACTTTGAACAGCGAGGAGAACTGGAACCGTACCAACCGTATGACAGGCTGGATACTGATCCTGTCAGGGCTGCTTTTTCTTATGAATTCGCTGCTCCTGAAAACGGAAATTGTTTTTGCGGTAATTTTGCTGGTCATCCTTGTGCCAATGATCTATTCATTTATTCTTTATAAAAAGGGAATCTGAGAAAAATCTTCAGACCGTCATTGTCGTAAAAAGGCAGTGGCGGCTTCTTTTTTACCAAAAAATAATGTTCAAACAAAACGGTACGTGATATGATAATGTCATACAAAAACATTTTCTCGAACACTATAAACCGACAGCAGACAGGAGGGATCACTATGACAGAATTAAGCCGTTTTCAAAAAGATGTGGAAGTTGCTGCCAATGCTCTTGAAATGCGGGCAGAGAACGAGGATGCCAAAGAAGAGGCCATTCATCTTTACCGGAAATTCGGAAGTACCAAACAGGAGCCGCTGCGGCTGGCAGTTGCCCTGCGGGGATATTTTCTGGAGGAAGGTGTGGAGGAAGAGGAACGCGCGCATTATGGAGCATATCTTAAGAAAAGGATCCGTCCGGCTGTGGAACGTCTGATCCTGGAAGATGACTGGGAAAAGATCGAGAAGCTTTATGAGAACGAATGGTTTGGGGAACAGGAACTGGAAGTGTTCCTGAAACTGGCCGAAGAGTGGAGGAGACCTGCGGCGCTGATGGGACTTCTCCATTTGAAAAAAGCAAATTATGGATTTAAAGAGAAGAAATTTGAATTGTAAATAAATCTGGTGAAAAACTATAGCAATCCAATAAATTATTGCACATAATTACACGAATGAAACCACCCTATGCAGTCCTTTGGACGAATTGTTAAAAATCCTTTTGAAATAGCTGATGGTAATTCCGATGCAATCCGTATCTTTTCTTTCCTTAAAAATGCTTTGAGTTTTGACCACATCTTTTCAATCGGATTCAGATCCGGACTATACGGGGGTAAATACAGATAGGTTACTTTTGAGCTGTCCAGTAGCTGTTTCACCACTTTTGCATGATGGGAACGCATATTATCCATAACGATAATGTCTGCTTCTGAAAGCGTCGGCAGCAACTTTGTTTTCAGGTATTCTGCAAACCGCTCTGCAGTAGTTCCTCCCTGATAGACTGTATAGGCACAGTCTCCATTCAGACGTATGGAAGAAAGAACGGTTGTATTGCAGGGCGTGTTGAGTGGAGTTTTATCTACTGCTCTCCGGTTTTTCCATGCTCTGGCATAATGTCGCGTCATATTGATGTTTACTCTGCTTTCGTCCAGAAAGACCAGATGATTTATGTCTCTCTCCGACATATGTTTTTTCCAGTTTCTGCGTTTTTCCCTGACATCGGGGACGCTCCTGCTCTGAGGTATGAAGAGAATTTTTCTTGTAAGAATACCCGAGTTTAATAACTGCCTTGCGGACTGTTTCATTACAAACATGCAGACCAAGTTTATCAATGATTTCACCAATTGTGATATCTGGTTCCTGCTGAACCACCCGGTCAATATTTTGGATATCTTCCGGTGTCAGGGCATGTTTACGTCCTCTCTGTGATGTTCTTGTTTTTACAGAACCTGTTTCACGCATTTGTTTTTCCAGGCGGTAAACAGTACTGGTATTCACAGAAAAACACTCTGGGATTTCTTTTGCATTGTGCGTTTTATTCCAAGCTTCAATAAGTAGTTTACGTGTTTCATCATGTAACATAATAATCACCTCTTGACTCTATCATAGTCCTGTTGTCAAGAGTGTGCAGTATTTTTTTGGAGTGCTATAGTTTGATCAGAAGGACAGGAGGCGGATTCGGTGGACCGGAATCAGGAAGAACTGGGAATACATATCCTGGAAAACATAAGGAACGAGCTGTACTATTATTTCCCATATCTGGACGGTGCTTTTGCTTGTATTTCCGGGAAGGGCTCAGAGCAGACCGGAACCATTGGAACAGATGGAGCTTTCTTCCTTTTTTCCCCGGAATATCTGCTGGAGCTTTATGTAAAAAGGCCGGAGGCAGTACGAAGAGGTTATCTGCACATGCTGCTGCACTGCCTGTATCTGCATCTTTTTCGGGAAGATCAGGAGGACAGACGCTTATGGAACCTGGCCTGTGATATTGCGGTGGAACAGATCATTTCCAGGGAAAAGATCCCGATTCTGGAGACAGGCGGCGATGCGAAAAAAATCCGTGAAAAGGTTTTTCATATTCTGGGAGACAGGTCGGATTCCGCAGAAAAGATATGCCGGAAGCTGAAGGAACAGACTTTTCCGTTTCACCTGGAAGAACTGGAGGAAGCCTTTCATTTTGATGACCACACCCTGTGGGACACCTGCACAGGAGAAAAAGGAAAAAGAACAAAGGAAAAATGGAACAAGCTTCTTTCCTATACTGCCGCAAACCGTCAGGATCACCGGAAACGGCGGGGAAGTCAGAAAGGGGACCAGAAGGAAGAGGCAGGAACGGTAAGATCCGGAAGGTACGATTACAAAAAGTTTCTCCGTCAGTTTTCTGTGCTGCGGGAAGAGGTGGAGCTGGATACGGAAAGCTTTGATTATATTTTTTATAATTACGGGATGGAGCATTATGGAAATCTTCCGCTGATCGAGCCGCTGGAATATAAGGAAGTGAACCGTCTGGAGGAGCTGGTGATCGCCATTGATACTTCCGGCTCCTGTGATGGAGAGACTGTGCGGAGATTCCTTGGAGAAACGTATTCCATTCTCAGTGAAAAAGAGAATTTTTTCCATAAAATGAAGGTGTACCTGATCCAGTGTGACTGCTGTATCCAGGATGTTAAGGTGATCCATTCCGAGGAAGAATGGAAGGAATACAGCAAAAATATCACCATACAGGGCCGGGGCGGAACAGATTTCCGGCCGGTGTTCCGGTATGTGAAGGAACAGCAGGAGAAAAAAGAAATCCGCAGTCTTAAGGCGCTGATCTATTTTACAGACGGGGACGGGATATATCCCGGAAGCAAACCGGATTATGAAACGGCCTTTGTATTTTTGCATAAAACAGAAAAAATGGAGCTTGTTCCGCCCTGGGCGATCCGGCTTGTGGCAGAGCAGGAAGGAGTGCGTTACAGAACATGAATATAAAAGAGGCAAAAGAAGAGATCAAACATACCTTACTGGCTTACAACCGGAAGGATGCAGCCGGGCGCTATACATTTCCCAGACTCCGGCAGCGTCCCATTCTGCTTATGGGACCTCCAGGAATCGGAAAAACAGCGATCATGGAGCAGGTGGCAGAGGAATGCGGGGCAGGTCTGGTAGCCTATACTATCACCCACCATACAAGACAGAGTGCGGTAGGACTGCCAAGGATCGTGACCCGGTGCTACAATGGAAAAGAGATCAGCATCACAGAGTATACTTTAAGTGAG
The DNA here is from genome assembly GCF_003478985.1 of Ruminococcus sp. AF20-12LB. Lineage (NCBI taxonomy): Bacteria > Bacillati > Bacillota > Clostridia > Eubacteriales > Oscillospiraceae > Ruminococcus > Ruminococcus sp. AF20-12LB. The sequence goes on from NZ_QUGH01000013.1 coordinate 55,982, forward strand.
ATCATTGCTTCTGTGTATGATTGTATGGAACGTACCGGGAAAAAGGAGGGAATCCTTTTTATTGATGAGATCAACTGTGTCTCCGAGACACTTGCACCCACTATGCTGCAGTTCCTTCAGAACAAGACCTTCGGAAGTCACAGCGTGCCGGAAGGATGGCTGATCGCGGCAGCAGGAAATCCTCCGGAATATAATAAGTCGGTCCGGGAGTTTGATATTGTAACACTGGACCGTGTGCGGAGGATGGATATCGAGGCAGATCTTGATGTGTGGATGGAGTATGCCTGGAAAAAGGAGATCCACGGATCGATCCTGGCTTATCTCGGAATGAAAAAGGATCATTTTTATTCTGTGGAGAATACAGTGGACGGGAAATTCTTCGTGACAGCAAGAGGCTGGGAAGACCTGTCTGAGATCCTGAAGGCTTATGAGGAACTGGGCGTGGAGATCACGGAGAATCTGGTCGGGGAGTATTTATGCAGAGATGAGATCGCAAGAAGCTTTTTTGCCAGCTATCAGCTGTACCGGAAGTACGGAGAGGACTATGGCCTGGAACGCCTGCTTTCCGGAGAGATGCCGGAGGAAGAGCAGCTGAAAAAGGTAAAAATGGCGAAGGATGCTTCCTTTGAGGAACGCTTCCTTGTGACAGGGCTTCTGCTTGACGGCCTGAACGGAAGTTTTCTGACCTATGAGAAGATGGATGGTGAGACAGGTGCTGTTTATCAGGAACTTCTGCATCTGAAAGCTTTTCTCCAGGATAAAAAGGACATGACGGCGCTGGATGAATTTACAGATATGAAGAAGAAAAGTCTGGCTGTTCGTCTGGAGGCGGAGCTTCTTACCGCAGATCAGCAGACTACGGAAGAGCTTGTGATCCGCATTCTGGAGGAATTCAGCCTTACTATCCGCAAGGAGCATATCACAGAAACAGAGGCTGGCTTTGAACGGATCCGGCAGCTTTTTACGGAAATGGCGGAGAAGAGAAAGGCCTGTGCGAAAAAGATCACCGGGGAGCTGGAACAGGCATTTGCATTTATGAAGGAATGCTTCGGGGACGGACAGGAAACGGTGCTTTTTGTTACCGGATTGACCCGGAACACCCATGCGGCGGCCTTTATCCGGGAGTATGGCTGTGATCCTTATTTTGCCTGCAGTGAGAAGCTTCTTTACCGGAAACAGGAGAAAAAGCTTCAGGAGGAATGTGCGTCACTATTAGAAATATGAATGATCCCTTAACGAATACTTATGACTGAAAGGGGCCTGACATCTTGACAGGAGGGCTTGTGAGGTGATACGGTAACGGTGTCGAAAACAAAAATCAAATAACCGAATGATGAGGTGTGAGAACATGCAGGAATTAAAACCAATCAAAGAAGGTAAAGTACGTGAGATTTATGACAATGGAGACAGTCTGATCATGGTTGCAACAGACCGTATCAGCTGCTTTGACGTAATTCTGAATAACGAAGTTACAAAGAAAGGTGCTGTACTGACCCAGATGTCCAAATTCTGGTTTGACATGACTGAGGACATTCTTCCGAACCACATGATCTCTGTAGATACCAAGGATATGCCGGAGTTTTTCCAGCAGGAGAAATTCGAAGGAAAATCCATGATGTGCCGTAAACTGAACATGCTGCCGATCGAGTGTATCGTACGTGGATACATCACAGGAAGTGGATGGGCAAGCTACAAGGAGAACGGCACTGTATGTGGCATCAAGCTTCCGGAGGGACTGAAGGAATCCGACAAGCTGCCTGAGCCGATCTACACACCATCTACCAAGGCTGAGATCGGTGATCACGATGAGAATATTTCCTTTGAGCAGAGTATCGATCATCTTGAGAAATACTTCCCGGGAAAAGGACGCGAGTATGCAGAAAAGCTTCGTGACAACACAATTGCTCTTTACAAAAAATGTGCAGAGTATGCACTCAGCAAGGGAATCATCATTGCAGATACAAAATTCGAGTTTGGTCTTGATGAGGACGGAAACATGGTCATCGGTGATGAGATGCTGACACCGGACAGTTCCCGTTTCTGGCCGGCAGAAGGCTATGAACCAGGACATGGTCAGCCATCCTTTGACAAACAGTTTGCACGTGACTGGCTGAAAGCCAATCCGGACAACGACTGGACACTTCCTCAGGAAATCGTTGACAAGACTATTGAGAAATATCTCCAGGCATACAAAATGCTTACAGGAAAAGAACTGGCCTGAAAATAACAGCAGTTCTGAAATAGAACATACCTTACAAGCCGCTTCGGACGCCCATTCCGAGGCGGCTTCTTTCTTTATAAAACAGGACAAAAACAAAACGGTTGCAAGAAAACGGAGGGATATTTATAATAAATACAGAAACCATATGATCCTGACAGATTTAAAGGAGTGTGATTATGAGCAGGAAAAACAAGGTGAAAAACAAAAAAACAGTGGGAGATCATATTCTGACGATCGTTCTGATCGTGGCAATCTGTATTTTCTGTTATGCAGCTTTTAACCTTTATCATATTTATACAGAATATAAAAAAGGAACCGATGAATATAACAGCATTTCCGAAATGGCAGTGACAGAACGTGATCCGGACCAGGTGGAAGAGATGAATCAGCCGGATGAACAGCCTGTAGCACCTGTGCGTGTTGATTTTGATTCTCTCAGGAGTATCAATGAGGATGTGATCGGCTGGATCTATATGGAGGCATTGCCTGAGATCAGTTATCCGGTGGTACAGGGAGAGGATAATAATTTTTATCTGCACCAGACATATGAGAAAAATTATAATTTTGCGGGAACGATCTTTATTGATTATGAGAACAAAAGGGATTTCAGCGATTGTAATACCCTGGTGTACGGACACAATATGAAGAATGGTTCCATGTTTGGAATGTTGAAAAAATACAGAGCTGATGAGACGCTTTACAATGCCAGCAAATATTTCTGGATCCTCACACCGGAAAAAGATTACCGGTATGAGATCATTGCAGCGTATACGACTTCTGTGAACAGCGATACGTATACCTTATTTAAGGGACCTGGCAAAGAGTTTCTGGAATATGAGAAAAAAATGTTCCAGAATTCGGAGATCAGAACAGATGCCACTGTAAGTGAAGCCAATGTGAAGGATAAGATCGTTACATTATCAACCTGTACCGGCAATCAGGCAACACGTTTTGTGGTACAGGGAAAAAGAGTGAATGCGGTGAACCCACAGTAGAGCTTTTGCGGATAAGTTTGGGAGGAAATGATATGGGAAATGAGATAGAAAAATTACAAAAGATCATTGATGAGAGCAGAAATATTGTATTTTTCGGCGGTGCAGGTGTTTCAACAGAAAGCGGGATCCCGGATTTTCGAAGCCAGGACGGACTGTATAACCAGAAATATGATTACCCGCCGGAAACAATCTTAAGCCATACATTTTTTATGCGAAAACCTGAGGAATTCTTTAAATTTTACAGAGATAAGATGCTTTGTGATACTGCAAAACCGAATGCAGCACATCTGAAGTTGGCGGAGATGGAGCAAACAGGAAAGCTGAAGGCTGTGATCACTCAGAATATCGATAATCTTCACCAGATGGCAGGAAGTAAAAAGGTCCTGGAGCTTCACGGAAGCGTTTACCGAAATCATTGTGTGAAATGCGGGAAATTCTATGATTTTAAATATATGAAGGAATCTGAAGGTGTTCCGCGGTGTAGCTGCGGTGGCATGATCAAGCCGGATGTGGTCCTTTATGAGGAAGGGCTGGATGACTATACGATCCAGGAATCAGTAAGAGTGATCTCAGAGGCGGAGGTGCTGATCATCGGGGGAACTTCTCTGGCAGTATATCCGGCAGCAGGCCTGATCGATTATTTCCGGGGAGATCATCTGGTGGTGATCAACAAGGCACCGACACCGAGGGATAAATATGCGGATCTTCTTATTAAAGAACCGATCGGGCAGGTGTTTTCTCAGATAAGAGTCTGAAAATATGGGAACCCGGGATGATCTGCAAAAATAAAAATGAGGAGTATCAAATGGGATTAAATTATGAAGTTGGAGATATTGTCACACTGAAGAAGGCTCATCCCTGTGGCAGTAAAGAATGGGAGATCCTTCGCGTAGGAGCGGATTTCCGCCTGAAATGCAAGGGCTGCGGACATCAGATCATGGTGGCACGTAAGCTGGTTGAGAAAAATACACGAGATTTGAAAAAATTCGAAAAAAATTAAAATTATGCTTTACATCACGGGAGAGATGTGCTAGAATCAACAATCGTGATATATTTCATATCCTTGCTCTTTGACAGGCAAAGGGCCAAAAGACCATAAGGAGGTTAAGACAAGCATGAACAAGTACGAGTTAGCATTAGTTGTGAGCGCTAAGCTTGAGGATGAAGCACGTGACGCTGTAGTTGAGAAAGCAAAAAGCTACATCACACGTTACAACGGCGTGATCACAGAAGTTGAAGAATGGGGTAAGAAGAAATTAGCTTACGAGATTCAGAAAATGCATGAAGGCTTCTACTATTTTATTCAGTTTGAAGCAGATTCTCAGTGCCCGGCGGAGATCGAGAGACATGTCCGCATCATGGACAATGTATTAAGATACCTGGTTGTCAAGAAAGAGGCATAATTTTTGCAGCGGATTTTCGAAAACACCATTAAGAACCTGTTCAGTTAAGTGAAATCATAAGAGAGGTAGAACGATGAACAAAGTAATATTAATGGGACGCTTGACAAGAGATCCTGAGGTAAGATATTCCGCAGGAGAAAATGCCCTGGCAATCGCCAGATATACACTGGCAGTTGATCGCAGATTCCGTCGTGACGGAGAGGCAAGCGCTGATTTTATCAGCTGTGTTTCTTTCGGACGTACAGCAGAATTTGCGGAAAAGTATTTCAGACAGGGACTGAAAATTGCAGTTACGGGACGTATCCAGACAGGAAGCTATACGAACCGTGAGGGACAGAAGGTTTATACGACTGAGGTTGTTGTTGAGGATCAGGAATTTGCTGAGAGCAAAGCATCAAGCGACAGCTATGCAGCATCTCATCCGAGAACAGAGGCAGCACCTGCACCGTCTATGCCGAGTCCGAGCGCAGCAAGCGCCGACGGCTTCATGAACATTCCGGACGGAATTGATGAGGAGCTGCCGTTCAATTAGAACATCTGATCAAGACAGATGAGACGAATAAGATAGGAGGAAACAATCATGGCTTACAATAGAGGCGAGAGACCAGATTCTCCGATGAAGAGAAGAGGCGGACGCAGAAGAAAAAAAGTTTGTGTATTCTGCGGTAAAGAGAATAACGAGATCGATTACAAGGATGTAGCAAAGTTAAGAAAGTATGTTTCCGAGAGAGGTAAAATTCTCCCGAGAAGAATTACAGGTAACTGTGCGAAACATCAGAGAGCACTGACAGTTGCTGTTAAGAGAGCACGTCATATGTCCCTGATGCCATACGTTCAGGACTAATTCTGATCTTATACAGGGTCGTTGCGAAACAGATGAGCAGTCATCTGAAGGCAGCGGCCTTGTTTTTTTATATGCAGGATTCTTTCTTATGAGCGAAACAGATTTTATCATTGCTATGGAATTATAATAAGGAATCTGGTATAATGTTAAATAACTTGTGGGTTAAATTACATTAAGAACAGGAAAAAGCAATGAACAACAAAGTTAAATTCAAGGGGCCTATGAAACACTTCATGCGCTGGCCGCTGTACCTTTCGGTCCTGGTTGTGCTGCTGGATCTGCTGGTGTTTATTGTAAGTGTAAAGGCCGGAATTCTGGTGTCTGCAGGTACTGTGATCTATATTTTTATTGCAGTACAGCTTTTTCGATATCACAAACCGCTGATCGTCAATGATATGATCGCATTTGCCAATCAGTATGATGTGGTAGAAAAGCGGATGCTGGAAGAACTGGCGCTTCCTTATGCCATTATGGATATGGAAGGCCGCATGATCTGGTCCAACCGTATTTTTTCGGAGATCACGGGGAGAGATCAGTTTTATAAAAAAAATATCAGCACAGTTTTCCCGGATATTACTCCGGACAAGCTTCCTGTAGCCGATGAACTGGAAATTTCCGAGATCAGTATACATTTCGGGGATCGGATCTATCGGGCTTCCATGCAGCGGGTGACTATGGGTGAAGTGGTCAGTCATGCGGATATTCTGGAGAATATGTCCCAGAATATCAGTCTGATCGCCATGTATCTTTATGATGAAACAGAGCTTAAGGAATACATTCAGAAGAATGAGGACAATAAGCTTGTTGTGGCACTGGCTTATCTGGATAATTATGAAGAGGCGCTTGAGAGTGTGGAGGATGTGCGCAGATCCCTTCTGATCGCACTGATCGATCGTAAGATCACGAAATATTTTTCCAACTTTGACGGCCTTGTGAAGAAACTGGAGAAAGATAAATATCTTCTGATCATGCGCCAGAGTTCACTGGAAACACTGAAGGAACAGCGTTTTCATATCCTGGATGAGGTTAAGACGGTTAACATCGGAAATGAAATGGCTGTGACATTAAGTATCGGAATCGGTCTGAATGCTTCTACGTATATCCAGAATTACGAATATGCCAGAATTGCCATTGAGATGGCGCTGGGTCGTGGCGGTGATCAGGTAGTGATCAAAAATGAAAATAATATTACCTACATTGGCGGCAAAGCGCAGCAGATGGAGAAATCAACCCGTGTGAAGGCACGAGTGAAGGCTCAGGCTCTGAAGGAATTTATGAGCACTAAGGATCGAGTGGTGGTTATGGGACACAAGATCACAGATGTGGATGCTCTGGGAGCCGGAATCGGTATTTACCGTGCCGGTAAGACTCTTGGCAAGCCGGTGCATATTGTGATCAATGATCCGACCACATCCATTCGGCCGCTGATGAGTGGATTTATGGAGAATCCGGATTATGAGCCGTCCATGTTTGTGGACAGTAATCAGGCCAAAGAACTGGTGGATAACAATACGGTAGTAATTGTGGTGGATACCAACAAGCCAAGCTATACCGAATGCCAGGATCTTCTCTATATGACAAAGACCATTGTGGTATTGGATCATCACCGCCGCGGCAGCGAGGTGATCCAGAATGCAGTTCTGTCCTATGTGGAGCCATATGCATCCTCAAGCTGCGAGATGATCGCAGAGATCCTGCAGTATTTTGCAGACGGGCTGAAGCTTCGCAGTATTGAGGCGGACTGTATTTATGCGGGTATCATGATCGATACCAACAACTTTACAACAAGAGCGGGTGTGCGTACCTTTGAGGCAGCAGCATTCCTGCGCAGATGCGGAGCAGATGTGACACGTGTACGTAAGATGCTCCGGGATAATATTGATTCTTATAAGGCGAGAGCGGAGGCAGTTCGTACTGCGGAGATCTACAGAGATTATTTTGCCATTGCAAGATGTCCGAGTGAAGGTCTGGAAAGTCCTACCGTTGTAGGAGCACAGGCGGCCAATGAGCTGCTCAATATCGCAGGAGTCAAGGCATCTTTTGTTCTTACCAGCTATAATAATGAGGTTTACATCAGTGCCAGAGCCATTGATGAGGTGAATGTACAGGTCATGATGGAACGGATGGGCGGCGGCGGACATCTGAATATTGCCGGTGCACAGGTGAAAGACACCATGGATGAGACCGAAAGAATGCTGAAAGAAATTATAGACCAGTTATATCAGGAAGGGGACAAATAGAAATGAAAGTAATTCTTCTGGAAGATGTTAAATCCCTGGGAAAAAAGGGACAGATCGTAAATGTAAGTGACGGATATGCAAGAAACATGATCCTGCCAAAAAAGCTTGGTGTTGAAGCTACCTCCAAGAATCTCAATGACCTGAAACTCCGTAAGGCAAATGAAGAAAAGGTTGCACAGGAAAACCTGGACGCTGCCAAGGCATTTGCAGAGGAGCTTTCCACAAAGGAGGTTATCCTTACTCTGAAGGTAGGTGAAGGCGGAAGAACATTCGGTTCTGTATCCTCAAAAGAAATCTCTGAGGCAGCCAAGAAACAGCTGAATCTTGAGATTGATAAGAAAAAGCTCCAGCTGGAGAATCCGATCCGTAACCTGGGTGTTACCAATGTTCCGGTACGACTTCATCCGAAGGTAACCGGAAGTCTCAAAGTCTGGGTAAAAGAGGCGTAATCAATGGAAGAAGCACTGATCAAGAGGATTCTGCCTCACAGTATTGAGGCAGAGCAGTCAGTGATCGGATCCATGATCCTGGATCGTGATGCGATCTTGGTGGCTTCCGAGATCCTGACCAGTGATGATTTTTATCAAAAACAATACGGCATTATTTTTGATGCCATGGTGGAACTCTGTAATGAAGGACAGCCGGTAGATCTGATCACTCTGCAGAATCGTCTCAAGGAGAAGGAACTTCCGCCGGACATCAGCAGTATGGAATATGTCCGTGATTTGATCGCAGCAGTTCCTACATCAGCCAATGTGAAATACTATGCCAATATCGTAAGCGAAAAGGCAGTTCTCCGTCGGCTGATCAGGACTACGGAAGAGGTTGCCAATGCCTGTTATCTGGAAAAGGACAGTACGGAAACCATACTTGAGGAATCCGAGAAAAAGCTGTTTAATATTTTACAGAGAACAAATGGCAGCGATTATGTGCCGATCCAGCAGGTTGTGTTGAATGCAGTCAGCAATATTGAGAAGGCTTCCAAGCTGAAGGGCTCCGTTACCGGGATTCCGACCGGATTTGTGGATCTGGATTATAAGACTTCCGGTATGCACGCGTCTGATCTTGTACTGATCGCAGCTCGACCTTCCATGGGAAAAACTGCCTTTGTATTGAATATTGCCCAGTATATGGCGTTTCGTAAAGATGTGACCGTGGCTATTTTCAGTCTGGAGATGTCCAAGGAGCAGTTGGTAAACCGTCTTCTTGCTATGGAATCTCACGTGGATTCCCAGAATCTCCGTACCGGAAATCTGAAAGATGAGGACTGGACGAAGCTGGTAGAAGGAGCGGATATTATCGGTGGCTCCAATCTTATTATTGATGATACACCTGGAATTTCCATTGCGGAGCTTCGTTCCAAATGCAGAAAATATAAGCTTGAGCATAATCTGGGGATCATCATGATCGATTATCTTCAGCTGATGAGCGGAAGTGGAAAATCGGATTCCAGACAGCAGGAAATTTCAGATATTTCACGATCACTGAAAGCGTTGGCAAGAGAGATCGATGTACCGGTAATTGCGTTATCACAGCTTAGCCGTGCAGTGGAACAGAGACCGGATCACAGACCAATGCTTTCGGATCTTCGAGAGTCCGGAGCTATTGAGCAGGATGCGGATGTGGTCATGTTTATCTATCGAGATGATTATTATCACAAGGATACCGAGAAGAAAGACATTGCAGAAATTATCATAGCCAAGCAGAGAAACGGTCCTATCGGAACTGTGGAGCTGGTATGGCTGCCAAGATATACCCAGTTTGTAAATATGAAAAAATAGAGCCGTGCAGACGGTAAATGAAAGGCTGTCAGGATGAAAGCTTATAGTTATCCTGATGGCCTTTTGTATTTTTGTCAGTGTGATAGTGGAGTTCGGGATGCTATGGATATAGGCAAAGAGTCATATTTGGTAAAATTATGTCAACCGATTAATCTTGCTATTTCCTGATCTCAGGGGTTATACTGTAGACAGCAGCAGTGAATCTCTATATAAGGGGGCGTTCACAATGGAAAAAAGATATACAGTCAGACAGGCCGTAACACTGACCGGAGTGAAATCTTATGTCCTGCGTTACTGGGAGGAAGAACTGGAGCTTCGGATCGGACGCAATGAACTGGGACATCGCTATTATACACCGTTTGATATCCAGCTTTTTCTTAAAATAAATGAGCTGAAAAGTAAGGGACTTCAGTTGAAAGCAATCCGTACACTGATCCCACCGGAGGTAAGAAAGACAGATACACCGGATTTTTCAGAATCTGATATCAGGATTCTGGAGGGAGAAGCTGTTGAGCTTGAAGATACCCCAATGAAAAATACGGGATCTGAAAAGGAGTTCATGGAAAAAGCGGAATCCGGGAATACAGAGAAGTGCGGAGCAGATAACGATAAGATATTGGAGTTTCAGGAAATCATGGAACGCCTGATCCGTGAGGAAATGCAGAGAAAGAAAGAAGGAGAGTACCGGTGTCGTTCTCTGGATGAAGCAATCCGCAGGCAGCAGCAGGCAAGAAGAGAAGCAGCAGCTTCCTGTGAGGGAAAAAAGAATAAAAGAAACAGAAAAGGCTGCCGGTAAACCGGCAGCCTCATTCATTATAGCAGCTTATCAAGCTAATGGTGCATTACTCAGCAGAGATAGCACCAACTGGACAGGCCTCAGCGCATGTTCCGCAGTCAACACAAGCGTCTGCGTCGATTACATAATGCTCGTCTCCCTGAGAAATAGCCTCGTTCGGGCACTCACCCTCACATGTTCCACAGCTAACGCATTCGTCAGAAATTACATATGCCATAATTGATATCCTCCTTTTAAATTGTGTATTGTATGTATCCCCTACCAGGGATTCTATCCCCATTCTAATATATCTGCATAAAGAATACAAGTATAAATTTATAAACAAAACTGAAAATTCATAACCCGTTGATTCCATCCCGGATTCGTATTATAATAGCAGAACGGAATGAAAATATTTCGATAAAACAGTAAAGGAGAATACAATCATGGCAAAAGTTACAAAGAGCATGCTGATCGGAGAACTGCTCACTGTAGACCCGAATATCGCACCGATCCTGATGAGAGCAGGAATGCATTGTCTTGGCTGCCCGTCTTCACAGATGGAATCTCTGGAGGAAGCAGCAATGGTCCATGGCCTGGATGCAGATGTCCTCGTAGCTCAGATCAATGATTTTCTTGGTGAGTAATAAACAGAAGCTTTTTTGCTGAAACAAAAGAACCGCTGTCGGGAAATGCAGATCATATGGATCGCATTCCGACAGCGGTTTGTTTGTCTGCAGGATATCTGGTTTGTCAGATATTCAGAAGCTTCTGAAGTGCATGATCAGCGATCAGTGCACAGTGCTCTCTGAAGTAGGCTTCACCGGCTGGTGTGAATGCGCGGCCGATGCCATACTCGGAAAGGATATTGCAGACCTTGTTAAATTCTTCAGGTGTACAGTCTGACTGATGAAGAACCAGCTGATAGACACCGTCTTCTCCTTCACGATAGAGAGTATTATCACCGGTAAAGAAACCATTCATACCATGAGCTGCGGCAATAACATCATCCAGCTCCGGGAAAGAGTACAGGCGTATAAGCTTTACAGAACTCTCAGCTGGCTGCTGTGATGCATCCGGAGTTTCTGTTTCCTGAGAGGTGGAAGTTTCTGCCCTTTTTTCTTCCGGTTTCTGTGAAAGATCCTTAAGTTTGGATTCACAGAGCTTCTGGAAGATATCGATGATATTGTCAGCGCCATCGATCTCTACGGTATCGGAAGGCTTGTTGCCCTTGAAGGGGGCAAATTTGGAAAAACGTGTATCCAGTTCTTCAGGATCTTCCACTTTAGTGATAATGAGGATAACACTTTCGGCATTGACAGGAATAGCCTCGATCATCAGAGGAATATTATCTGCTTCAAAACCAAACTGTATCTGTGCCTGCTGCATCATATCACGAAAGAGACGTTTGGCTTTCTCGGTACCGTATGCAAGTTCACTGATACGGATCTGATGACTGTCCAGATCTTCTTTCGTCAGGGTACAGCGGATCTGATTTTCATTGATTTTTTCTATTTTCATATGATCACATCCTATAGGTGAATAAATTAATCTTTTACATACTGTATTATATAACAGTTATACACAAGATGTAAAGATGCAGAAACCTGAGAAAAAAAGAAAATTTCCTATTCTCTTATAAAAGACTTGCATCTGAAGGGAAATCAGGTATAATGAAAATCAGAAAAGCTGTCTCATCCCAGAAACAAGAAGACAGTAACGATAACTTAAAGTCATATTTTTCTGAAGATAAGGATTCTGTGTGAAATTCATCGGCGAGTCTGTCGGTACACAGATAAATTTTCCCCATTTTATTATTTATATTTTATTACAAGTATCATCCTAACAGGGAAGTTGCAGCTTTTCGAGAACCATTGCTGGTGTTTTCTGAAAATCTAACCAGGAAAGGAGGTCGGGATACGCCAAATATATCACAGGAAAAAAAGAAATCCGCAAAACCCCTTCGAAGGGAACTGGAGCTTTATCGTGAGAACGGAGTTTCTCTTTATCTCAATGGAGCACCAAGCACTCCGAAAAAAATCGCAAAAGCCTGTCAGATTGCGGAAAACGGGGTCTATATGCGGGATTATACGGAAGATGAAGACGGCCATATCGCCTGTGTAAGCTTTGATCTTATTCGTAAAGAATGACCGTACATAAGAAAAAACGGTTCCCCGGATAACGATCATCCCCTGCACTCATGCATACCATGCGGGGAACCGAAATTCTAAAGAAATTGTGAAAAATTATTAAAAGTCGATTTTTATAACGAAATGTAGACAAGATATGTTATAATGAAACAAATTATGACATTTTATACCGAGAGGAAAAAAATATGACAAAAAAACACATACCGATCCTTGTGGTAGGTCTGCTGATCGTTCTGGTCGTTCTTGCCGGAGGGGCTGTTTACGGGATCAATAAGATTATACCAAGCAGGAAACAGATGAATCTGACAGAATACTACGGACAGAATGCAGACGGTGAGGCTGCGTTGATACTTGGAACTGAGAAACTGGAGGAGAAGGCACTTATCTCAGGAGAAGATGTATATCTTCCGCTGGATGTAGTGAACGGATATTTGAATCAGAGATATTACTGGGATAGTGAAAACAAGAAGATCCTGTATGCAACACCATCCAGTCTCACAGAGGAACCGGCTTCAGATAAGGCAGACGGAAACGTGTGGCTGAAGGATGACACGGTTTATCTGAAACTGGATTATGTAAAAGAGTATACAGATATCGATTCTTATATAGGGCAGGATCCTGCAAGGGTTGCGATACAGTACAAATTTACCAATGTGGAGACCGTGACCACAAAGAAGGATACAGTGATCCGCTACCGGGGCGGGATCAAGGCGCCGATTCTTTCCAAACTGGCGAAGAATACAGTTCTACGGCTGATGAATGAAGGTGAGGACTGGGATCAGGTGGCAACCGATGACGGTTACATCGGTTATGTTCAGAAGAAAAAGGTAAGTGCCGTGGATACAACGGATTATGAAAGGGATTTTAAGACAGAGTCCTATACATATCTTACCATGGATAAGCCGGTGAACCTGGCATGGCACCAGGTTACCAGCACAGATGCAAACAGCTATTTCGCAGATGCGGTACAGAATATGACAGGCGTGAATGTGATCTCTCCAACCTGGTTTTCTGTAACGGATAACTCCGGAAATATTTCTAGTCTTGCATCTGGGGAGTATGTGATGCAGGCACATGAAAAAGGACTGAAGGTATGGGGACTGGTGGATAATTTTAATGAGAACATGAGTACCACAGAAGTTCTTTCAAAAACCAGTTCAAGGCAGAATCTGGAGAATCAGCTGATCACTTATGCACTGAAAGCAGGACTGGATGGAATCAATGTTGATTTTGAATCTTTGGGCGAAGAAGCAGGAATCCATTTCCTTCAGTTTTTAAGAGAGCTTTCTATCCAGTGCCACGCCAATAACCTGGTGCTTTCGGTAGATAATCCGGTTCCGGAAGATTTTACCAGTCATTATGACCGTGCGGAACAGGGCAAGGTTGTAGATTATGTGATCATTATGGGCTATGATGAGCATTACGTAGGCTCCGATGCAGGTTCCGTGGCATCTCTGCCATGGGTAGAACAGGGGGTTAAGGATACGCTTTCAGAAGTAGCAGCTCAACGGACGATCCTTGCGATCCCGTTCTACACAAGGCTCTGGAAGACTACAGATGGCGGTGCACTGACAAGTGAGGCCATCGGTATGGATCAGGCACAGCAGACGATCAGTGATAACGGAGCAGAAACGTACTGGGACAAAAAGACAAGTCAGAATTACGGAACCTATGAAGGGGACGGTGCCACATACCAGATCTGGCTGGAGGACTCTAAGTCTATTGCGGAAAAGGTTAAACTGATCAAAAAATACAAACTGGCAGGTGTGGCAGAGTGGAAGCTTGGGTTCGAGAACAGCGGAATCTGGAGCGTGATCACAGAAAACCTGTCATAAACAGAAGAAAACATTGTGATCTTCACAATGCTAAAAACACTCCCGGCAACATATATTAAAATAAATATGCCGGGGGTGTTTTGCGTTGAAAAAACATTTCATAGAATTGGCAATGGCAGTTCTTATGCTGGTCTGTTTTTATATTCTGTCATGGGAAGCGGCAGAAACTGCAGGCAGACTTATAGATGTATCCGGAAATATAAAAGCAGATCAGGTGATCCTGGTGGATGCCGGCCATGGCGGTATGGATTCCGGAATGGTGGGAATCGGTGGATTGAAGGAAAAAGGGATCAATCTGGATATTGCCATGAAACTTAAAGGGATTCTGGAAAAAAAAGGCCTTGCCGTAGTGATGACCAGGGAAGAAGATAAAGGTCTTTATGAAAATGGTACAAAAAATATGAAAGCACAGGATCTGCAGAATCGTATTGAACAGATCCGGAAATATGAACCGGTGCTTTCTGTGAGTATCCATCAGAACAGCTACAGTGATCCCGGAGTAAAAGGTCCGCAGGTATTTTATTATGAAGATTCGGAAAGCGGAAAAGCACTGGCACTTGCGATCCAGGAAAGCATGAACCGGAAGCTTTCCATTGTACGGCCTCGGGTGGCAAAAGGAAACAGGACTTATTATCTTCTGAAGCGAAGTCCGGGTGTGATCAATATCGTAGAATGTGGATTTCTTACAAATCCGGAGGAAGCTTCCCTGCTTCAGACAGAGAAGTATCAGTGCAAGGTAGCAGAGGCTGTGGCCGATGGAATCGTTACATATCTGGAAAAACAGAAGGAAAACGAAAAAAATTGAAAAAAATGTGAATAGCCTTTTCATAGGAAGGTGATTCTGCTATACTTTACGTGAATTAAGGAGAATCCTATGCTTGGAATCATTTATCTTATATTATGTATGTTAACAGGACTGGAAATGGCAGGATGTCTGTTTCCGCGTCAAACAACTGAAAGAGGAAACAGGATATGGGTGGTCCTGCCGGCAGCATTTGGAATAGGGATCCTGATGCTGACCTGGGCAGTCTATATTCTTTCCTGGATGTTCAGCATATGCGCGGGGGCAGAGCATCCTCTTTTTTATGGAAATCTGATCGTATTTCTGGTGGATATCCTGCTGCTTTCGGGAATCTTCCGGTGGAAAAAGAAAAAACAGAAAAAAACGTTTGTGATATCCGAACGGATGATCAGCAGAAAATGGATCCTGAAAAAAGAGCTTCTGCTTTTTGGCATTCTGACGGTCTTTGTGACCTGGATGATGTTTTACGTTTTTTACATGAAAGACGGCATTCTGTACTCCGGTTTTTCTGTATATGGAGATTATGCACCCCACACGGCAATGATGCGATCTTTTTCCAGAGGAAATAATTTTCCAACCCAGTATCCGCATTATGGCGGGCAGGATGTGAAATATCATTTTATGTTCCAGTTCCTTGTGGGAAATCTGGAGTATCTGGGCTTTCGTCTTGATCTGGGATATAATCTGGTAAGCATCCTGTCTCTGGTGGGATTTCTTATGGTGCTTTACGGGATCAGCTACCGGATGTTTAAAAGCTTCTGGGCAGGGGCAGCTGCCATTGTTTTCTTTTTTTTCCGCAGCGGAACAGCGTTCTGGCGTTATCTGTGGGAACATCTTCAGGCGGGGGATCTTGTACGGACTCTGGAAGAAAATACGGCGTTTATCGGTTATACCACCAATGAAAATTGGGGATTATGGAATTTCAATGTATATCTGAACCAGCGTCATCTGGCCTTCGGTCTTCTGATGGCAGCTGTAGCGGTATGGACTTTTATAGATTGGGTGGAAGCCGGATGCAGTCACAAGGAACAGGGCTTTTTGTGGATCCGTAACCGCTTTTTTACAAAAGAAGCCTGGCTCTGCAGAAATGAGGGTACGGCGATCCTTCTGGGTCTGTTTCTGGGATTAACTGCCTTCTGGAACGGAGCTGCGCTGATCGGCGGTCTTCTGATCCTTGCCGGACTGGCAGTTTTTTCTGACGGTAAGCTGGATTATATGATCTGTGCCGGACTGGCGGTACTTTTTTCGGAACTGCAGTCGAAGATCTTTGTGTCGGGAAGTGTTATGAGTCCATCCTTTTACTGGGGATTTCTGGCAGACAATAAAAGCATTTCCGGTGTACTCTGGTATCTGGTGGAGATCAGTGGATTTTTCTTTGTGGGAATGATCGTGGCAGCAGTATTTCTGAAAAGAAGTCAGCGGGCAGTGCTGATGGGCTGTTTGCTACCAATGGTATTTGCATTTCTGGTATCGCTGACTCCGGATATCAATGTCAACCATAAATATGTGATGATCTCCTACGCATTTGTGACAGTGTTCTGGGGATGGAGCGTTAGATGTGTTTTCCTTGAGGGAAAAAAAGGCTGGAAGAAATGGGCCGGTCGCGCAGTGGCAGCCGTCCTTTGTATCTGCCTTAGTGCAACCGGGATCTACGATTACGTGATCATCTTAAGAGATAACGATTCCGCACACAGGATGACTGTAAATATGGAAAGCAGCCTGACGGACTGGCTCAGTGCGAATCTTAAGAAAAATGACCTTCTGCTGACGCCGGAATATACCATGAATGAGGTTACTATGTCCGGTGCCATGCTGTATTGCGGATGGCCTTATTATGCATGGTCTGCAGGGTACGATACGGGCTATCGTGCCGGCCAGGCAGTGCTCATGTATACCACGGATGATCCGGAGGTACTGAAAGCTGCCGTAAAGCAGGAAAAGATCACATATATCCTGTTTGAGGAGGATATGGAATTTGAACAGCAGGAATGTCGTGAGGATATCATCAGGGAGACATATCCACTGGTGTATACCTCAGAGGATGGGAGAATAAGAATCTATGAAACATGACAGCTTATATATCATTATGCCGGCATATAATGAAGAAAAAAATATCGGGACCGTGATCGAGCAATGGTATCCGGTAGTGGAGAAGATCGGCGGGGACAGCCGCCTGGTGATCCTGAATGACGGCAGCAAAGATGCTACCTACAAAAAAATACAGGACTATCAGAAAAAGTATGACCGTCTTATAGGAATTGATAAACCGAATGAAGGGCATGGAGGAACAATACTCAGAGGATATCGTTACGCAGTGGGAAAAGATGCTGATTATATTTTTCAGACGGATTCAGACGGGCAGACACTTCCGGAGGAATTCTGGCAGTTCTGGGAAAAACGTCAAAAGTGCGGGCTTCTTATCGGTTACCGGCAGAAGAGAGAGGATGGGCTCTCCAGGATTTTTGTGACAAGAATACTGCGGCTTGTGCTTTTTCTTATTTTTGGAACCTGGGTAAAAGATGCAAATACGCCATATCGGCTGATGGAGGGAAAACAGCTCGCCAAAGTACTGAAGCGTATCCCAGACGGATTTTTCCTTTCCAATGTGCTGATGACTGTGATCTATGAAAAACATCAGCTTTATGTGGAATATATCCCCATCACATTCCGACCGAGACAGGCCGGAAAAAACTCTATCAACATGAAACGGATCATAAAGATCGGAAGACAGGCATTTGCGGACTTTATCCGTCTGCGGAGCAGGATCTGATACAGGGGGGACAGAAGGATGAAAAAAAAGATCAGAGAATTATTTCCGGAGTTGACTGCAGCAGTGATCCTGACAGTACTTTCTGCGTATCTCCTGGGAGGAGATGTATGGACATTCTGGACGTGGTGGCTGCTTGCACTGTTTATGGGAATGGTGGCAATGCCGGTCACAGGAAGGCTTTTCGGAGGCTTTGAAGACCGGGGCTGGCTTTTTTCAAAGGTACTTGCCATTGCGGTTACCGGATTTCTCACCTGGTTTCTGGTAGCGGTGGAAATTCTTCCTTTTACAGCAGCAGTGTGTGTAGGAGTATCTGTGGCTGTTGGCATTTTGTGTGCTGTACTTTTTCATGTTCAGCTGAAGCATGGGATTGAATGCTATCCGTCAGGAAAGATCCGGTTGGTCTTTCGGGAGGAGCTTTTGTTTTTTGGGATTTTTCTGCTCTGGACTTATCTGGCCGGATTCCGGCCACAGGCATACGGAACAGAGAAATTTATGGATTATGGCTTCATGGAGGCCATGATGCGGAGCAAAACTCTTCCTGCACGTGATCTCTGGTATTCTCAGGGAACCATCAATTATTACTATGGCGGGCAGTATTTTGCAGTATTTCTTACGAAGCTTACAGGAAGCAGAGTGGAAGTGACTTATAATCTGATGCGTACCTTTGTGGCAGCGTTTGCCTTTGTGTATCCGTTTTCGCTGGTCCGTCAGATGACGAAGGACAGGCTGTATGGACGGCTGGATGGAAAGAAGAAATATCTTCCGTCACTGGCAGGAATTACTGCAGGCATTGCGGTATCTATCGCAGGAAATGTACATTATATCGTCTATCGTTGTGTATTACCGCTGATTCGGAAGATGCAGGGAGCGGCAGAAGCAGCCAGCTACTGGTTCCCGGATGCAACACGTTACATAGGGTATAATCCGGTGAATGACAGTGATAAGACCATACATGAATTCCCATGCTATTCGTTTGTCCTGGGGGATCTTCATGCCCATGTGGTAAATGTGATGTTTGTGACATTTCTGGTAGGAATGCTCTATGCATGGCTGAAAATGATCCGAAAAAGAGGGCCTGAGCCTGAAAAACAGGAACGCAGTGTTTTCTGGCTGAGACAGCTTCTGATGCCGCATATCCTTCTGGCGTCAGTTTTTCTTGGCATGTTCCAGTGGACCAATTACTGGGATTTTGTGATCTATTTTGTAGTGACCGGCGGCGTTGTCCTGATCGCAAATATCATACGATTTGAGGGGAAGATAATCAGGATCCTGGCAGTGACGATCGTACAGGCAGTGGAGATCATAGGTCTCTCTTATCTGGTGATCCTGCCCTTTACATTGAAATTTGATACGATGGTACAGGGAGTGGCACTGGCACAGCATCATTCACTGTGGTATCAGCTTCTGATCCTCTGGGGGCTTCCGGTAATCCTTACTGTTTTGCTGATCCTGTCTGTTATCACAGAAAAAATGAGGGGACTGAAGTACAAAAGCCTTTACAGGCTGCTGGAGGCGCTCACAGTTCCGGATCTTTTTGCAGTGATCATGGGCTTATGTGCTATCGGACTGGTTCTGATCCCGGAGCTTGTATATGTACGGGATATTTATGAAAATGGAAATGCCAGAGCCAATACCATGTTCAAGCTGACGTATCAGGCATATATCCTTTTCGGAATGACAATGGGATATGGGATTTACCGTATGCTGGTGGTATCCAAACAGAAAATCATCCGGATCCTTTCAGGTGTGGGTCTTTTTGTACTGCTCTGGACTGTGGGCTATTTCGGAAATGCCGTGCATTCCTGGTTCGGGGATGTCTGGAAGGTTTCGGAGTATCAGGGACTGGATGCAACTACATTTCTTGAGCAGGATTTTCCTCAGGATGCGTCGGCGATCCGCTGGCTGAAGCAGAACATCAAGGGATCTCCTGTGGTGCTCGAGGCTAACGGGGACAGCTATACCGGATATGAGAGAGTTTCTGCATCTACGGGGCTTCCGACCGTACTGGGATGGTATGTGCATGAATGGCTCTGGAGAAATAATGTACCTGACCTCAATGAAAAAAGTGCGGACATCCAGACTATTTATACTTCCACAGATACAGAGACGGTAAAAAAACTGATCAGCCGTTATGATATTTCTTATATCTTTGTAGGAGAACAGGAAAAAGAAAAATATGGAACAGAGCTTAATGACAGTGTTCTTCAGAGTCTGGGAAGCATTGTCTTTGAAGATGATATGTCAGGAACCTACATTGTGAAAGTGGGGCAGGATTGACATTTTTTCCATAATAACGCTATAATATAACTATTATGTGACTGGTACAGATATGTTCTGAGAGATTTCTGCTGGCAGTATACAGAAAAAGCAACAGTTGCGGGATGGCAGCAGAGAGGAGGATATTATGAACAGAATCGACAGACTTTATATGGAAATGATCCATTATTATCAGGGTGATCCGAAACATATCCAGCATTTTGTGAAGGTACATGATCTTTCAAGGCTGATCGGCCAGGGTGAGGGTCTGGACGAAGATACGATGTATGTTCTGGAAGCTGCGGCTCTCGTCCATGATATCGGGATCAAAGTCGGTATGGAAAAATACGGACGCTCTGATGGAAAAACGCAGGAAGCAGAAGGCCCGGCAGCTGCCAGAGAGATGCTTACCGCACTGGGCTTTCAAGATAGGGTGATCCGCAGAGTGGAATATCTGGTAGGACATCATCATACCTATAAGGATATTGATGGGCTGGATTATCAGATCCTTGTGGAAGCTGATTTTCTGGTTAATTATTTTGAAGATGGACTGGATAAAGAACATATAAAGAAAAGTGCAGAGAAGATATTTAAAACAGAAACAGGCAAAAAAATAGTAAAAGACATGTTTTTCCCGGAGACTTTTCCGAAATCCGAAACCTGGGCACAGGATGCCCTTCAGGACCTGGAGGATTTTATTGAAGAGCAGGGGATTTATATCAGACAGTAAATGGAGCGTAAAATGAAAGCAGAAATAGCAGTTATGACAGCGGAGAATATAGACAGAAAGGCAATTGCCCGAGGTGGCGAGATCCTGAAAAACGGCGGGCTTGTGGCATTTCCCACAGAGACTGTATACGGTCTCGGAGGAAACGCCCTGGATCCGAAAGCATCGATGAAGATCTATGCAGCCAAGGGAAGACCTTCGGACAATCCGCTGATCATACATATCGCAGATATCCGTGACCTGGATAAGATCGTTACGGAGGTTCCTGAAAAAGCCAGAGTACTGGCTGAGAAGTACTGGCCGGGTCCGCTGACAATGATCCTTCCCAAAGCAGATATCGTGCCAAAGGAAACAACCGGAGGACTGGACAGTGTGGCAGTACGTTTTCCAAGTGACCGTATCGCACAGGAGCTGATCCTTGCGGCTGGCGGATATGTGGCAGCGCCAAGTGCCAATACTTCCGGAAGACCAAGTCCTACGACAGCGGGGCATGTGGCAGAGGATCTGGGAGAAGCCATTGATATGATCATTGATGGAGGACAGGTAAACATCGGTCTGGAATCTACTATCGTAGATTTTACAGAAGACATACCGGTAGTCCTGCGGCCGGGATATATTTCCCTGGAAATGCTCAGGGAAACACTTGGAGACGTAAGGATGGATAAGGGGCTGATCAAACCGGACAGCAAGGTCCATCCAAAAGCACCGGGAATGAAATACCGTCATTATGCACCAAAGGCAGATCTTGCCATTGTGGAGGGTTCCACAGAGGGTGTGATCGCGGAGATCGAAAGAAGAGCCGGAGAGGCTGAGGATAAGGGACTGACTGTGGGAATTATCGCAACAGATGAAACAAAAGGCCGATATTCACATGGAATCGTAAAGAGTATCGGAAGCCGGGAGCAGGAAGAAACGATCGCGCATCATCTGTACGAGGTCCTGCGTGATTTTGACAGCTGTAATGTAAGTGCCATTTATTCAGAGGCATTTTTTACACCAAGAATGGGACAGGCGATCATGAACCGCTTATTGAAAGCGGCTGGTCATAAAATTATCAATGTTGAGGAGGAGAAAGAAAATGATAGCACTGGGATGTGATCATGGCGGCTATGAGCTGATGCAGGAGGTAAAGAAGCATCTGGAAGAGAGAGGACTGGAGTACAAAGATTTTGGATGCAATGGTCCGGAATCTGTAGACTATCCTGTTTATGGAAAGAAAGTAGCACAGGCGATCGTGGACGGTGAGTGTGAGAAAGGTATCCTGATCTGCGGAACAGGTATCGGAATTTCCATCACTGCTAATAAATTCAAGGGAATCCGTGCTGCACTTTGTACAGATTGCTTTACTGCAGAGGCAACAAGACTTCATAACGATGCCAACATTCTGGCCATGGGCGGTCGTGTAGTAGGACCGGGACTTGCTCTGAAGATCGTGGATACATTCCTGGATACACCATTTTCCGGGGATGAGCGTCATATCAGAAGAATCAACATGATCGAGGATTGATCGATCAGTAAGAAACCAATAGAAAAAAGAGGATTCTGTATGGATAAAAAAGGACAGAAACGACAGGGATATCTTTCCTGGGATGAGTATTTTATGGGGGTTGCCATGCTTTCCGGCATGCGTTCCAAAGATCCTCATTCACAGGTTGGTGCCTGTATCGTAAGTGAAGATAACAAGATCCTGTCAATGGGGTACAATGGATTTCCAAAGGGATGTTCCGATGATGAGTTTCCCTGGGGAAGAGAAGGAGATCCGCTGGATACCAAATATCTTTATGTGACACACAGTGAGCTCAATGCTATCCTGAATTACCGGGGAGGAAGTCTGGAAGGTGCCAAGCTTTATGTGTCCCTGTTTCCCTGCAACGAATGCGCCAAGGCTATTATCCAGGCAGGGATCAGGACTATTGTATATGACTGTGATAAATATGCAGATACTCCGTCTGTGATCGCATCCAAAAAAATGCTGGATGCAGCCGGAGTCCGGTATTATAAATATAACCGGACAGACCGTGAGATCACCATTAAAGTATAAAAGAGAACAAAAATAAGAGAAAAACAGCAGCCTGGCTCCTGATCCATCATAGCATCAGGGCTTCAGCTGCTGTTTTTTATGAATGGTTAAGAAGGTGTTTCGGAATGAAGATCTTCCGGTGTGGATAAGGCTGTGTGAGAGATCTTCTGTGGAAAACTTAAGCAGACTTTGAAAAGGTCACCGTCCAGATAAAGTTTAAAGGTGCCACCTTGAAGCTGCGTAAGGCTCTGTGCGATGGATAATCCAAGTCCGCTGCCTTCTGTATTTCTGGCAACATCGCCGCGGATGAAACGTTCGGTCAGTTCTTCAGCCGGAATGTTCAGAGGCTGTGCGGAAATATTTTTCAGGGTAAAGATGACTTGATCTTTTTCCAGAAGAACTTCCGCATAGACCCTTGTGTTCTCCATGGCATATTTCAGAATATTGCCGAAAAGATTTTCAAGGATACGCCACATCCGTCTGCCATCGGCATAGATCATGGCAGGAGAATCAGGCAGATGTGTCATCAGGGTCAGATGTCTGTTTTCCATCCGTTCTTCAAATTCGCCCATCACCTGGTAAAGCATTTCCACAAAGTTCAGATCCGCCATTTCCAGGGAGAGATTTCCAGCACTGGCTTTGGAAGCTTCGACTACATCTTCGGTCAGACTTTTCAGACGATGTGCCTTTGAGTTCAGGATCTCAAGATATTTCAGTGCCTCCGTATCTTTGAGGTTCAGTCTTTTCAGCAGATCAATGTAATTGATGATGGAAGTCAGCGGCGTTTTCAGATCATGGGAGACATTGGTGATCAATTCGGTTTTCATACGCTCATCTTTGAGGCTTTTTTCCACGGCAGCGTCCAGCCCGTCACCAATGCGGTTGATATACTGTGCCATTGCTTTCTGATCACCACGGAGTTCCTTTTCCGGGATCTTGTAAGTGAGTTCTCCATCGGTGATCCGTTTCAGACCATCAAGGATGAGTTCCCGTCCAAGAGCAATTTTGTAGACGCAGAAAAGCGCACCCAGATCCAGAAGAAATAGAAGCAAAAACATCAGGAACCATCCATCAGATGCCGCGAGCAGGGCACTGAAGAAAAATTCAAGGAATAGAAATACGCCAAGTCCCACTACCATACGTATTCTGCTGATGGTATTCCTGGAGAAAAAATCGATCAACTTACCGGCTTTACAAAGACACAGACGGGGAAGCTTCAGGCATTTGCGAAGCAGGCTGTTTTTCCACAGGGTGCGAGCTTTGATCCTGCGGATCAGGCTTAAATAGCCGATCCAGAACAGGCACGTGATCAGGAAAATCGTGATACCCAGGATGATCAGGGAGGAGACAAGGTTATAGGTGGAAGCTTGCATGCTCAGTCCTGCGGTCAATACACCAAGTGCCGGGATACACACGAGTCCTGCTGCTGCTTCCGTATAGATCCTGTCAAAAAAGTTCAGTTCTGGCTGAGCCGTGTCTGTATTACCGCTATCGGAATTTCTTCTTCCGGTGTGGACAGTAAGCCAGATAAAATCTATGATAAAGAGCAGAAAACTGATCACGGTGATCACAGCAGCCGGGATAAATAAAGTACGGTAAGTCAGGAAATTCTGTCTGTCAGTTTTAATGGAATCCTGTACAGGAAGGCTGGTATCATCGATCCAGGCAAGAAAACTGCAGTTTTCATCGTATGTGGAGTTTCGAAGGAGATCGATCCAGTTTCCTACAGAAGGGTTTGCAGCAGCGGAAAGGTTCAGGTTCATAAGACCATTCCGGGCATTTTTTTCATCTGTGGCAGCTTCGTTGACACTTAGGAACACGTAAGGCTTTTTGTCTGAAAAACCGGAAATATCAGTCAGGTCGGAAGTATAGGCTGCATCTGTATTTGTGAAGATTTTCTGTGAGGTGTTATCCGTATAGGCATAATGGATATTGGAATTATCACTGCTGTACTCATCCAGTGTCTGAGCAGCGTCTGTCCAGCCGGAAAAAAGATCCCGGGCATTATCCAGCTGCTCAAAGGCATCGGCCAGGTTCCCTTTGAAATTCCTGGTTTTGGATGAGGTGGAATTCATGTAATCCAGGAGACTGCCGTAACCTTCCGGTGCACAGGGGATTTCAAGGATTGGAGTGAGCATATCTGCCACATCTGTGTAAACTACGTTTCCGTTTTTGTCTGTGATGTTTTTCAGAGGTTCCTGTGACTGGATGCCGCCGTCTGCATATTCGGCGCTCAGAGAGGAAAGAATCCGCTCAGTCCAGTCTTTCTGGGAAATTCCCTCGTATTTCAGGGCACCGGAGTTGGCATTTAGCTGCAGGGTTCCGTCTTCCAGAGCTTTTTTGAAATCAGAATAGTACATATATTTTGTTTCACCCTCCGGGGTGGTAAGGCCCAGGACGATCCAGTTATCATTGGAATGGATCGTCTGTGAACTCCATTCCTTAAGATCATTGAAGGAATAAGCCAGTCCGGAGGTGTTTTTGAAGGAGAGAGAATCTCCGTTATAAAGCTCTCCGAGATCAATGTATGCATCTTCGCTTGTTTTATCCAGGATTTCCCTGGCTGAGATCCCGGACAGGATTGTGGAAATTTTTGAGTAAAAGCTGTCAGCAAAAGCAGAAGTCTGGAAATAATCCTTTGTTTTAAGATCTTCTGCAGAGTCTATCCGGATACCTGCCTGGATCACCAGTGCCGCTGAAAAGACCATGATCACAGGCAGGATAAGAGCAAGGACAAGAGCAGGAATGCGCATAAATGAACGTTTTTTTCCCGTATGTTTATTTTTATTCATAATACCCCTTTCTGAAGTACAGATACTTCATGGCCGGCTGGCTCACCGGCTCAGTTTTTCGATTTTATAACCCAGGCCCCAGACAACTTTCAGATAGCGGGGATCCCTGGGATTGATCTCAATCTTTTCGCGAATGTGACGGACGTGGACGGCTACAGTGTTATCCGCGGCCAGAGCATCTTCATTCCAGATGCTCTCGTAGATCTGCGTGGTGGAAAAAACACGTCCGGGATTTTTCATGAGAAGAAGCAGGATATTATATTCGATGGGCGTCATCCGTACCGCTTCTCCATCTACCAGCACCTCTTTTTTGTCATCGTTTACCGTAAGACCTCCGGTTGTGTAGATGTGTTCCGATGATGCCGGTGCAGCGGAGCCAAGCTGTGTGTACCGGCGCAGCTGGGATTTTACCCTGGCGATCAGCTCCAGAGGATTGAAGGGTTTGGTGATATAGTCATCTGCACCGATGTTAAGTCCAAGGATTTTGTCCGTGTCTTCAGATTTTGCGGACAGGATGATGATGGGCAGAGGATTGCTTTCCCGGATCCTGACTGTTGCCCGGATTCCGTCGAGACGGGGCATCATCACATCGATGATCAGCAGATCTACAGTTTCGCTGTTCAGGATATCCAGCGCTTCCTGTCCGTCATAGGCTTTCAGAATGCAATAGCCTTCCTGTGTAAGATAGATTTCGATAGCTTCCACGATGTCTTTGTCGTCATCGCAAACAAGTATGTTAGCCACTTTTTTGTACCTCCCTGATGTTGTTAGAATAGCAGTCGGAAATTAAGACGAAAGGGGTAAATTCTTAAGATTTCATGAAATCCATTGTACTATATTAAGGATATAGTGTAAACAGAGAAAGACTTGTTGGCAGCAGACGTGATGTGCTAAACTAGTAGAGAAAATAACGATAATGGAAGAAAGATCAGGAGAAAAGTGAAAGTGGAGAATGAAAATAAAATCAGCAGTATGGCAGGGAGCGCACACTGTACGGAAGAAATTATGTCAGCTTGTGCTCTTTGTCCAAGAGAATGCCTGGCAGACCGGGGTGCAGGGAAAAAAGGCTTCTGTGGCATGGATGAGAGAATTTATCTGGCAAGGGCTGCACTTCACATGTGGGAGGAACCCTGTATCTCCGGAACAAAAGGTTCCGGGGCAGTGTTCTTTTCCGGGTGCGGACTGCGCTGCTGTTTCTGCCAGAATCATGATATTGCCATCGGGAGCAGGGGACGGGCTGTAAGTGTGGAACGGCTTGGAGAGATTTTTCTGGAACTGAAGGAAAAAGGAGCTGCAAACATCAATCTGGTAACAGGTGCACACTATGTACCACAGATCATAGAGGCACTGGATATGGCCCGAAGGAATGGTCTGGATATTCCGGTGGTGTATAATTCCAGTGGGTATGAAAAAACAGAAACCCTGAAGCTTCTGGAAGGATATGTGGACATTTATCTTCCGGATCTGAAATATCTGGATCCGGAGCTTGCACAGAAATTTTCTTATGCGCCGGATTATGTGCAGGCTGCAAAGGCTGCAATCGGAGAGATGGTGCGTCAGACCGGGAAATGTGAGTTTGGAGAGGATGGATACATCCGGAAGGGAACCATTGTCCGGCATCTGATCCTGCCGGGACATACAGGAAATTCCATAAAAGCTCTGAGGTATCTTCATGAAACCTATGGGGAGGATATTTATATCAGTATTATGAATCAGTATACGCCGGTGAGAAAATTTGTGGAATTTAAGGAATTAAACCGGAAAGTTACAAAAAGAGAGTATGAAAAAGTTCTGGATGCTGCTGTGGATATGGGGATTCAGAATGGATTTATCCAGGAAGGAGAAACTGCTTCAGAAAGCTTTATTCCTGATTTCGATTATGAGGGAGTGGAAAAAAATACTCCGTAAATGGAAGGAGGCCGGTACTTTCGTACCGGCGCGTATGAAAAAGAAAAATATTATAGAAAGTTCATCACCTTCTATGACCTATAATATACAGCAAAAATGTGAAGAAAGTGTGTCTAACATTTGAAATAAATGTGAAAAGAACAATTTATGCCACGAATATAGCAAAATATGACGAATATATACATGAATAAATGAGAGACGGAATGTTAACCGAACCAGGGAAAGCCTCTGCTTCAATTGCGAAAAGCAATAAGCAGCAGGCAGGAGCGTGCCTGTATCAGGAGAAAAAAATCGGAGAAGCTGATGATAACATATCAGTTCTCCGATTTTTATTTTATCAGAATTTCTTCCAGGTTTCACGAAGAAAAAGGATCAGGATCGGAAATAGCTCCAGTCGGCCGGCCAGCATATCGAAAGAAAGGACCAGCTTGGACAGCGGAGAAAAGATCCCGAAGTTTCCGGTAGGACCGATCAGGGAAAGACCGGGACCCACATTGTTTAAAGTGGTGACTACGGCTGTGAAATTTGTTACAAGATCAAATTCATCAAAACTGATGATAAAGATAGATGCAGCCACGATCATCAGATAAACGATCATATAAATATTGGTGGCACGCATAACTTCGTGAGACACCGCTTTTCCGTCCATTTTGATCTTTTTTACTGCATTGGGATGCAGATAAAGATGCAGTTCCTTGCGGACGGATTTTGCAAGAAGCAGAAGACGGGAAATCTTGATTCCGCCGCCTGTACTGCCGGCACAGGCACCACAGAAGGTAAGCAGTACCAGAATCGTTCTGGATACTGCAGGCCACTGGTTAAAATCCGTAGTGGCATAACCGGTGGTGGTGATAATAGAACCAACCTGGAAAAATGCCTGTTGAAGTGCTTCCCACACATTGTCAAACAGATGTCGGACATTGAATGTGATCATCAGGGCAGAAGCGATGATCACAAAGAAGTAGCAGCGGACCTCTTCAGATTTCAATGCCTGAGAAAACTTCCTGGTGAGAAGAAGAAAATAGACATTGAAGTTAACGCCAAACAGAATCATAAAGATAGTGATGACGATCTGAATATATAAGCTGTAACTTCCCATACTGTCGGATTTGATTCCGAACCCACCGGTTCCGGCAGTTCCAAATGCTGCACAGAGACTGTCGTAAAGAGGCATCCCCCCAAGAAGCAGGAGGATGATTAGTGCAACAGTGAGTGCAATGTAGATCTTGTACAGGATCTTGGCAGTTGACTGGACTTTTGGAAGAAGCTTTCCTACGGAAGGACCGGGGCTTTCTGCCTTCATAAGGTTCATATGATAGCCACCTGCCAGGGGCAGCAGTGTCAGGATAAATACCAGAACCCCCATACCGCCGATCCAGTGGGAAAAGCATCTCCAGATATTGATGCTGTAAGGCATCTGTGATGGATCGGAGAGAATACTGGAACCGGTTGTAGTGAAACCGGAAACAATCTCAAAAAAAGCATCAATGGGATTCGGGATAGCCCCGCTGAGCACAAACGGCACAGCACCGACAATACTGAGGACAATCCAGCTTAAAGCAGTAGTCACAAGGCCTTCACGGGCGTAAAACGCTTTCTTGGACGGTTTGCGGCTGACCAGTGGAACACCGATCGCCAGGCATGCCAGAATTGTGATCACAAAGGCGATTCCGGCTTTTTCACGGTAGATAAGGGCTGTGATACTGGGAACCAACATGCAGACTGCTTCCACGTTCATGATCCATCCCAGGATATAAACAATAATTGAATAATTCATTTTTCAGTACCTCTATTTTGCAAGTATGTCTGTGATGTCACGGAGGCCTTTGTGAGTGGTTACAATGATGACCGTGTCGCCTACCTGAATGGTATCCTGACCACGGGGAATGCGGATGCGGCCGTTGCGGTTCAGGCATCCCACCAGAAGATTCTTGCGGAGATTCAGCTCTGCAAGAGGGATATAAGTTACGGCAGATTCCTCACGGATCGCAAATTCCAGTGCTTCTGCATTGCCATCCAGAATATGATAAAGGGTTTCTACGTTGCTGCCGATGCTGTTCTGAGTGGCACGGACATACTGCAGGATATAATCAGCAGTGATATTTTTCGGGTAGATGACACTTCCGATATCCAGGGAGTCGATGACATCATCAAATTCCAGACGGTTGACCTTGGCAACCAGCTTGGCATCGGAGATGCTTTTGGCAAAGAGAGCAAGAAATACATTCTCCTCATCCAGATTTGTCAGAGTGACAAAGGATTCGGACTCGGAAAGTCCTTCTTCGAGAAGAAGAGAACGGTTCGTTCCGTCACCATTGATGATAGTCGCATCTGGAAGCAGTTCGCTTAAGTGCTCACAGCGGTTTTTGTTCTGCTCGATGATCTTGACACTGATCTTCATATCCAGAAGTGCATGGGCAAGATAATAGGAAATGGTTCCGCCACCTACGATGATACAGTTTTTGACCTGATTGGTCTTAAGACCGATCTTACGGAAAAATGCCGCTGCATTAAGCGGAGAGGCCAGAATGGAAACCATATCTCCGTCGTGTATAATGTGATCACCACCAGGAATGGATACATTGTCACGGCTCTCGATCGCGCAGACCAGAATATCACTTCGGAAAGCATCTGAGATCTGGGAAACGCTCATTCCGTCCAGCTTGAATTCCGGGAGAACTTTAAACTTGAGAAGTTCTACACGACCACGTGCAAAGGTGTCGATCTTGATCGCAGATGGAAAACGGAGAAGCCGTGAAATTTCCTGGGCAGCGGCAAACTCCGGGTTAATGATCATGGTAACACCAAGACGTTCTTTGATGAATCCGATTTCTTTTTCATAAATGGGGTTACGGACGCGGGCGATGGTCTGACAGTGGTTGGCCTTCTGCGCGATCAGACAGCAGAGAAGGTTCAGCTCGTCAGAAGCGGTAACTGCGATCAGGATATCTGCAGTATCAACACCTGCCTCCATTAAAGTATTGATGCTGGCACCATTACCGACGATTCCCATGGCGTCGATATTTTCGCAGAGATCATTGATCTTGTCGGCAATAACGTCGACAAGAGTGATATCAATATCCTCTGCCTGAAGCTGCTCTGCAAGATTTCTACCGACTTTTCCGCAGCCTACAATAATTACCTGCATAATTTCCTCCTTCAATAGCCGGTCAGGGCTACAAATCATAAGTAAAAGCGCCCATCCGTGTAAAGATAGGCAAGGATATTATAGCACTGTATATCTGATTTTTAAACAGTAATATTTTCCTGTATATATAGAAAAAATGGCAGAAAGACAGATATATGTGAAGGAAAGTGAACATTCCCGTTTTCACAAGTTTAAAAAACGGTCATAAAATATAGCGTGATCATGAATGAAAGGATTTCGATTATGGACCGATTTCAGATGAATCGTTCGGGCTGCCGGCCATATCAGTATACCTGTGGGATGAATAGCGGGATGGCAGGCCGGACGGATCAATCATTTTCTGATATGGCAAAACAGGTTCCTGCAATGGCGTATGTGCCATATCAGGAATTTGCGCCTACCTTTGAACTGAAAAAAGCTCTTCAGGTCGGAACTATCTTCCCAGAGCTTTGCAAGCCGTTCTGCGGCAGGAGAGGAGGGTGCCGATGATGTCCGGAAATTGTACTTCCAAAAAAGAACTGCTGCAGTTTATTGACCAGGTAAGCTTTGCCATTGACGATCTTCTCCTTTTTCTGGATACGCATCCAAAAGAAAAAAGGGCTCTTGAATATTACAGTGAGCTTTCAGCCAGAAGAAATGAGCTTCTGGAAAAATATGCAAAGTTTTATGGACCGCTGACCATTGATACCGGAAACGACAGCAATCTTAAGTCATGGCAGTGGATGGAACAGCCGTTTCCATGGGAACAGGAAGGAGGGTGCAGATAAGGTATGTGGAATTATGAAAAAAGACTCCAGTATCCTGTAAATATCAAGACGCCCAATGCAAAGCTGGCACAGTTTATATCCAGCCAGTATGGCGGACCGGACGGAGAAATAGGAGCTTCCATGCGGTATCTTTCCCAGCGTTTTACCGCACCGAACCGGATGGTCGCGGCTGTGCTCAATGATGTGGGAACAGAAGAACTGGCACATTTGGAAATCGTGTCCACCATTGTCCATCAGCTGACAAAGGATCTCTCGATGGAAGAAATTGAGAACAGCGGACTTGGGCCGTATTATATTGATCACACGGTGGGAATCTGGCCGCAGGCAGCAGGTGGAGTGCCGTTTAATGCCTGCGAATTCCAGAGTAAGGGTGATCCGATCACGGATCTGTTTGAAGATCTGGCAGCAGAACAGAAGGCACGCTCCACCTACGATAATATCCTCCGGGTGGTGAAAAACATCCCGGAAGTTGCAGATCCCATACGTTTCCTTCGGGCAAGAGAGGTGGTTCATTTCCAGCGTTTCGGTGAAGCATTGCGTTCTGTGCAGGAGCAGCTGGATGCTAAAAATTTCTATGCCTTTAACCCGAGCTTTGATGCTCCGTGCAAAGCCTCCTGTGAAGAATGATGGATCAGAGAAAAACATCTGTCTGACAGAAATCATATCTGAAATAAAAAGAGCTGCACAGCCGACAGGGATCCTGCGGCTGTGCAGCTTTGAATTTGTTTTTTTGGAAAAAAATATTTGTAACCTGCATTTATTGTTATGCGTCTTTTTTATCGTTTTTATGCAGATTCTTCTGTGCTGTGGAAAGCATAAGCTTGATCCTGTTCAGCTGATTTACTTCGCTGGCACCTGGATCGTAGTCGATGGCAACAATGTTGGCTTCCGGATGCTCACGGCGAACTTCCTTGATGACACCTTTTCCTACGATGTGGTTCGGCAGGCATCCAAAAGGCTGGATGCAGACGATGTTCGGGACACCGCCGTGGATGAGCTCCATCATCTCTCCGGTCAGAAACCATCCTTCACCGGTCTGATTTCCGGCAGAAACGATGGGCGCAGCCATTTTTGCAAGATCACGGATATCTGCGGCCGGTGTAAAGTGGCGGCTCTGCTCCAGGGCTTCATTTGCTGTTTTTCTCAGCCAGTCGATGGCTCTGAGACCAAGATTTGCGATGGTTGCCTTGGATTTCTTGAATCCAAGCTTTTCAACCTTGAAATTCTGGTTGTAGAAGCAGTAGCAGATAAAGTCGATAAGATCCGGAACAACCGGTTCAGCCCCTTCTGCCTCCAGAAGATCTGCCAGGTGGTTGTTGGCAGCAGGCAGGAACTTGACAAGGATCTCACCTACGATACCAACGCGAGGCTTTTTCTCATCGGAAATCGGAATCGTATCAAAATCATGGACCATCTCACGGCACATTTTTTTGAAGGTACCATGGCTGACGCTGCTGCCTGTTACGAAGGCAATGACGCGCTGCTCCCAGATCTTGTGCTTGCGGTTTACGATACCTTTTTCCAGTTCGTAAGGACGCATGCGATATACGCATTTCATCAGGATATCACCAAATACGGCACCGTAAACGATACGCTTGATCAGCGGCAGTGTCAGCTTAAAGCCAGGGTTGCTCTCCAGTCCGCTTAAGTTGAGGGAGATAACCGGAATCTGCTCCATGCCGGCTTTTTTCAAGGCACGGCGGATGAATGCGATATAGTTGGAGGCACGGCAGCCGCCGCCTGTCTGAGACATGATGACTGCAGTTTTGTTCAGGTCATATTTGCCGGAAAGAAGGGCATCCATGATCTGTCCCACAACCATCAGGGATGGATAGCAGGCATCGTTGTTTACATATTTAAGGCCCACATCAACAGCATGTTTGTTGTCGTTGGGGAGGACTTCCAGGTTATAGCCGGATGCCTTAAAAGCAGCCTCAAAGATTCCGAAGTGGAATGGAGACATCTGCGGGCAGAGAATGGTGTACTCCTTACGCATCTGCTTGGTAAAGGATATCTTCTCAATGGAAGCCGGCTTGATGTTCCTTTTTTTATTCTGCGCCTGTTTTGCACGGATAGCGGCGATCAGGGAACGGATACGGATCCTTGCCGCACCCAGGTTGTTGACCTCATCGATCTTCAGGCAGGTGTAGATCTTGTCACTTCCATCCAGAATCTCATAAACCTCATCGGTGGTAACGGCATCAAGTCCGCATCCGAAGGAATTCAGCTGGATCAGATCCAGATCCTCTCTTGTTTTTACAAAATTTGCGGCAGAGTAGAGACGGGAGTGATACATCCACTGGTCGTTGACACGGATGGGACGCTCCAGATGTCCAAGGTGTGCAACAGAGTCTTCGGTAAATACGGCGATTCCGTAGCTGTTGATCATATCCGGGATACCGTGGTGGATTTCCGGGTCAATATGGTATGGACGGCCTGCAAGAACGATTCCGCGGCGGCCGGTTTCTTTCAGGTACTGCAGGGTTTCCTCACCCTTTTTCTGGATATCCATATGTACGGCCGTAAGTTCTTCCCAGGCCTTGTGGGCAGCGGCTTTGACCTCGGCGGCAGGAATATCCTGGAATTCTTCCACAAGGCGGTTTGTCAGGATATCCTCGGAAGTAAATGCCAGGAACGGGTTGCGGAAGGTGATGGACGGATCACTGAGTTCGTCCACATTGTTCTTGATGTTTTCCGCATAGGAAGTAACGATCGGGCAGTTATAATGGTTGACCGCATCCGGGAACTCGTTGCGTTCGTAAGGGATGCATGGGTAGAAGATAAACTTCACACCATTACGGATCAGCCATGTGACATGTCCGTGAGCAAGCTTGGCCGGGTAGCATTCGGATTCACTTGGGATGGACTCAATACCCAGCTCATAGATCTTACGTGTGGAAGTGGGAGAAAGCACCACCTGGTATTTCAGCTCTGTAAAGAAGGTATACCAGAACGGGTAATTTTCAAACATGTTCAGAACACGGGGGATACCAACCTGTCCACGGGTAGCCTTATCTGCGGAAAGAGGTTCATAGGAAAAGAGCCTCTTATATTTGTAATCGAAAAGGTTCGGGATATGATCCTTGTTCTTTTCTTTTCCAAGTCCGCGCTCACAGCGGTTTCCGCTGATGTATTTACGGCCGCCGGAGAATTTGTTGATGGTCAGACGGCAGTTGTTGGTACATCCACGGCAGTTTGCCATGGATGTAGTGTACTGGAGACTGTTGATCTGATCAATGGAAAGCATGGAGGTTTTTTCGCCCTCCTGATAGCGCTCTCTTGCGATCAGAGCAGCACCGAAGGCACCCATGATTCCGGCGATATCCGGGCGGATGGCCTGGCAGTTGGCAATCTTCTCAAAGCTGCGGAGAACTGCGTCATTATAGAAGGTACCACCCTGTACAACGATATGCTTGCCAAGCTCGGAAGCATCGGAAACCTTGATAACCTTGTAGAGGGCATTTTTGATAACGGAGTAGGCAAGACCGGCGGAGATATCGGAAACCTCAGCGCCTTCCTTCTGGGCCTGCTTAACTTTGGAATTCATAAATACAGTACAGCGCGTTCCGAGATCAATAGGATGTTTTGCAAAAAGAGCTGCTTTTGCAAAGTCCTGTACTGTGTAGTTCAGAGATTTTGCAAAGGTTTCGATAAAAGAACCGCAGCCTGAGGAACATGCTTCGTTGAGCTGTACACTGTCAACAGTCTGGTTACGGATCTTGATACATTTCATATCCTGACCGCCGATATCCAGGATGCAGTCTACTTCAGGATCAAAGAAGGCAGCTGCGTAATAATGGGAAACTGTTTCGACTTCACCTTCGTCAAGAAGAAGTGCCGCTTTGATCAGGGCTTCGCCGTAACCGGTGGAGCAGGAAAAAGCAATTTCTGCATCTTCCGGGAGAAGGCTGTAAATTTCCTTGATGGAGCTGATGGTGGTTTTCAGCGGGTTTCCGTTGTTACTGCTGTAGAAGGAATAAAGAAGAGTTCCGTCTTCGCTTACCAGCGCGGTTTTTGTTGTGGTAGAGCCGGCATCGATTCCCAGGAAGCATTTGCCCTTATAGGTGGAAAGCTCTCCGGTTTTTACCCTGTAGGCACTCTGACGGTCATGGAAAGCCTGGTAGTCGTCCTCTGTGGCAAAAAGCGGCTCCATACGTTCTACTTCAAAATCCAGCTTGATGGTGGTCCGCATGCGTTCCTTCAGTTCAGTCAGGGAAACGGTAACATCCTGCTTTGCATTCAGGGCGGAGCCGATGGCTGCGAACAGATGAGAGTTGTCCGGTGCGATAATATGTTCATCATCCAGCTTCAGGGTTCGGATAAAAGCGGTCTTCAGCTCAGAAAGGAAGTGAAGTGGACCGCCAAGGAAAGCAACGTGTCCGCGGATCGGTTTACCGCAGGCAAGACCGGAAATGGTCTGGTTGACAACTGCCTGGAAAATGGAGGCAGAAAGGTCTTCCTTGGTTGCGCCGTCGTTGATCAGCGGCTGGATATCTGTTTTTGCGAAAACACCGCAGCGTGCCGCAATGGGATAAAGTGCCTTGTAATGTTTGGCGTATTCATTAAGACCTGGTGCATCGGTCTGGAGAAGAGATGCCATCTGGTCAATGAAGGAACCGGTACCGCCGGCACAGATGCCATTCATACGCTGCTCTACATTTCCGTTTTCGAAATAGATGATCTTGGCATCCTCGCCTCCAAGCTCGATAGCAACATCAGTCTTTGGTGCCAGCTTCTGCAGGGAAGTGGATACGGCGATAACCTCCTGTACAAAGGGTACTTCCAGATGATTGGCAAGTGTCAGTCCGCCGGAACCTGTAATGACCGGACAGAGTGTCAGTTCACCAAGCTGATCCTCAGCTTTCTGAAGAAGATCTGCAAGGGTTTCCTGGATATTTGCAAAATGTCTCTCATAGTCGGAGAAGATAAGCGTATCGTTTTCGTCTAAGATCGCAATCTTAACAGTGGTGGAACCAATGTCAATTCCAAGTGTGTGTTTCTTCATAAAAAATTGATTTCCTCCTCGTTGTATCTATACAGGGGTTTCCCGACTCTGACATTTCTGTCAGATGGGAGTTGTTTCTTCTTATTATAAAGGATTTTTAAGCGAATATTCTATATTATACGATATCGTTTAAAAAATGGCAATGTAAAAGTTTAACAATCAGTAGCCGTAAAGAAAAAAATGTGTTATGATATTGACTAAAAGTTTTGAAAGATATTTGCATCGGCAGCTGGTTATGGCTGTACCTGTAACGCAGATGCTGGGCAGAGACAACTTTAAAATGTTTTTAGAAGGGAAATGAAATGGCAGAATATAAACTGATCACAACAGAAGGAAGAGCGAAAAGGGGCGAGTTTAAGACGGTCCACGGAACGATCCAGACTCCTGTTTTTATGAATGTAGGAACAATTGCAGCAATTAAAGGCGCAGTTTCCACTGTGGATCTTCATGAGATCGGTACACAGGTAGAGCTGTCCAATACCTATCATCTTCATGTGCGCCCTGGTGACAAGGTGGTAAAGCAGCTGGGAGGTCTTCATGAATTTATGAACTGGGACAGACCGATCCTTACCGATTCCGGCGGATTCCAGGTGTTTTCTCTGGCGAAGCTTCGTAAGATCAAGGAAGAGGGCGTGTACTTTAACTCTCATATCGATGGTCATAAGATTTTTATGGGACCGGAGCAGAGCATGCAGATCCAGTCAAATCTGGCCTCTACCATTGCAATGGCCTTTGATGAGTGCCCAAGCAGTGTGGCAGACAGGGATTATGTACAGAGATCGGTAGCGCGTACAACACGCTGGCTTAAAAGATGCAAGGATGAGATGGCTCGTCTGAACAGTCTGCCGGATACCATTAACAAGAACCAGCTTCTTTTTGGTATTAACCAGGGGGCTGTTTATGAAGATATCCGTATTGAGCATGCCCAGGCTATCGCGGAGATGGATCTGGACGGCTATGCAGTTGGCGGCCTTGCAGTTGGTGAAAGTCATGAGGAGATGTACCGGATCCTGGATGAGGTGGTTCCGCATTTGCCACAGAACAAGCCGACGTATCTTATGGGGGTTGGTACCCCGGCCAATATCCTGGAGGGGGTTGAGCGTGGTATTGACTTTTTTGACTGTGTATATCCCAGCCGTAACGGCCGTCATGGTCACGTGTATACCAATCATGGCAAGATGAATCTTTTTAATGCAAAGTATGAGCTGGATTCCAAACCGATCGATGAGGAGTGCCAGTGCCCGACCTGCCGTCATTACAGCAGAGCGTATATCCGTCATCTTCTGAAGGCGAAGGAGATGCTTGGTATGAGGCTTTGTGTTCTGCATAATCTGTATTTCTATAATCATATGATGGAAGAAATCCGGGATGCGCTGGATGCAGGGAATTTTGCGGCTTATAAGAAGATGCGTCTGGAAGGCTTTGAGGAAGGCAGGATCAACGGGAACCGGTAAGTTTTATTTATAAAATTTGTGTAAATTACTTTGATTTTATAAGAAAACCCTTGAAGGTTTTTTGGTTTTTGTGTATGATAGTACGAAGTGACACTTTTAGAGGTCAGTAACGGCGGGGGTACCGCAGATTATTTGTTTTTAGCAGGAGGAATTTGAAATGATCGCATCATCTACAGCGGCAGCTGGCGGACTTAGCGCGGGTCTTGGTATTGTCTGGATCGTAGTTCTGTTTGGAATTATGTATTTTATGATGATCCGTCCGCAGAAGAAGGAGCAGAAGAGAACTCAGACTATGTTGAACAGCATGGAGGTTGGTGACAGTGTTGTTACTACCAGTGGTTTTTATGGTGTTGTTATTGATATGACTGAGGAAGATGTTATTGTTGAGTTTGGTAATAATAAGAATTGCCGTATTCCTATGAGGAAGCAGGCGATTGCTGAGGTTGAGAAGGCTGATCAGGCTTCTGCCTGATGCTTTTTTCGCAATAACGGGAATATGTGAAAGGCACTGCGTTTTTTTGTGACGTGGTGTCTTTTTTGTATGTGTATGGACGGATGAAGGTACGCCGGGGAAGGGGATGCTGGCTGGTCTGCGGCTTCGTCGGGGGCTGGCTTCTAGGACGCCGGAAATCTGCTAAAAGCGTTTTTAAAAAGTCCGAACTCGCGGCCTGCTGCCGCTCAGACAGCGGACTTTTGAAAAACAACGCAGATTCCCGCCGTCCAAGAATCAGCTCCCCTCCTGCAGAAGCAGAGCCATCCAGCATCCCCTTCCCCGGCTGGTGCTTCCGGTGAGAAAGGAGTGTCGTTTGACGGTAGGTTGTGGGTCGTCAGCGCTGCGCTGGACGACTGCAGTGGATGAGTTTGGGTTTGGGTGATGGGACGGCTGAGGCGCTGCGCTGTCAGCCTGGGATTGTGGATGTGCCTGGGATTGTGGATGTGCCTGGGATTGTGGATGTGCCTGGGATTGTGGATGTGCCTGGGATTGCGGATGTGCCTAGAATTGCGGATGTGATGGGAATATGACAATTGTAATATTGTATAGAAATAAGTGGATTTTTGGTAAAATTCGTGTAATAATGATGTTACTATCAGAAATGAGAGTGACGATAGCTTTGGAATATCGTAAAATCGTAAATAAGAATGAATTTTCAGAAAGGGGTTGGAGTTATGGGTCTTATCAGAGCGGCTGTGGGTGCAGCGGGTGGTACGTTGGCGGATCAGTGGAAGGAGTTTTTTTACTGTGAGGCTATGGATAAAGAAGTGATGGTTGTGAAGGGGACGAAGAGGTCTTCTTCCAGGTCTTCCAATAAGCATGGGAGTGATAATATTATTTCCAGCGGCAGCGGGATCGCTGTGGCGGATGGACAGTGTATGATGATCGTGGAGCAGGGGAAGGTTGTTGAGGTTTGCGCGGATCCGGGAGAGTATACGTATGATGCTTCTACGGAGCCGAGTATTTTTTCAGGCAGTCTGGGTGACGGAATCAGGAAGACCTTTGATACGATCGGGAAGAGGTTTGCTTTTGGCGGTGATACGGGTAAGGATCAGAGGGTGTATTATTTTAATACCAAAGAGCTTGTGGATAACAAGTTTGGTACTGCTAATCCGATCCCGTTCCGGGTTGTGGATTCCAGGATCGGGCTGGATGTGGATGTGGCTGTGAGATGTCATGGTGTTTATTCCTACAGGATCGCAGATCCCCTTCTTTTTTATACAAATGTGTGTGGGAATGTGGAGCGGGAGTATACCAGGGAGGAGCTGGACGGACAGCTGAAGGCGGAGTTTATCAGTGCGCTGCAGCCTGCTTTCGGAAGGCTTTCGGAGCTGGAGATGCGTCCGAATCAGATCGTGACTCATAATACGGAGCTGGAGAATGCCATGAATGAGGTACTTTCTGCCAAGTGGGAGGAGCTTCGTGGGCTTAAGGTGGTCAGTGTGGCGCTTGGT
This sequence comes from Ruminococcus sp. AF20-12LB, assembly GCF_003478985.1. NCBI lineage: Bacteria > Bacillati > Bacillota > Clostridia > Eubacteriales > Oscillospiraceae > Ruminococcus > Ruminococcus sp. AF20-12LB. The sequence continues at coordinate 95,822 of NZ_QUGH01000013.1, forward strand.
TCTGTGACATTGCCGGATGAGGATGCCGAGATGATCAAGCAGGCTCAGCGTACGGCTATGATGCGTGATCCTGCTATGGCTGCGGCTACTTTGACCGGGGCCCAGGCGGATGCTATGAAGGCTGCGGCTTCTAATTCAGCAGGAGCTATGACTGGCTTTATGGGCATGGGGATGGCTGCTAATGCAGGTGGCCTGAATGCTCAGCAGTTGTTTGAGATGGGCCAGAAGCAGCAGACGCAGCAGCAGAGCGTACAGCAGCAGGCAACGCAGCCGGTTTCGCCGGCAGGGAACGGAGCAGGGGCTGCGGCTGGTTCCTGGATCTGCAGCTGTGGTGCGGTTTCTTCGGGAAAATTCTGTCCGGAGTGTGGTGCATCGCGTCCGGTGGAGGACAGCTGGACCTGTTCCTGCGGTACGGTGAATAAAGGAAAGTTCTGTATGAACTGCGGAGCGAAGAAGCCGGAGAAGAAGATGCAGTATCGCTGCAGCAGGTGCGGATGGAAACCGGAAGATCCGGAGAATCCGCCGAAATTCTGCCCGGAATGCGGTGATCCGTTCGGACCGGAGGATGCAGTATAAATCGGAAAGAGAGATGGTCAGGAGCAAAATGCAGGATAACTCCTGCCGTTTGTTGGATACAGAATGATGAAGTGAGGTGAATATATGGCGAAGATGCAGGAGTTTAAGTGTCCGTGCTGTGGTGGCTCCATAGAGTTTGACAGTTCTGTGCAGAAGATGAAGTGTCCGTTTTGTGATACGGAGTTTGATGTTGGCACGTTATCGGAATATGCCCAGACTGTGGAGGAAGAGCAGCCTGAGGATATGAGCTGGTCGGATGAGGCTGGCAGTGAGTGGCAGGACGGGGAGAGTGAGGGTCTGCGTACCTATGTGTGCAAGTCCTGTGGCGGCGAGATCGTGGGAGATGCCAATACGGCAGCAACGGCCTGCCCGTTTTGCGGAAGTCCGGTGGTAATGACCGGGCAGCTGTCCGGTGCACTGAAGCCTGATTATGTGATCCCGTTTAAGCTGGACAAGAAAGCGGCAAAGGAGAAACTGAAAAAGCATCTTACCGGTAAGCGGCTTCTGCCGAAAGCGTTTAAGTCAGAGAATCATATCAGCGAGGTTAAGGGTATCTATGTTCCGTTCTGGCTGTATGACACAGACGCAGACGCAGATATCCGTTATCGTGCAACAAAAACCCGGTTCTGGAGCGATAGTGATTATGATTATACGGAGACCAGCTATTATGCAGTGCACAGAAGTGGTTCTCTTGGTTTTGATCATGTACCGGTGGATGGCTCTGCAAGCATGGAAAATGATCTGATGGAGTCTATAGAGCCTTTTGATTTCAAAGAAGCGGTGGATTTTCAGACTGCGTATCTGGCCGGATATTTTGCAGATAAATATGATGTGACAGCGAGTGAGTGTGAGGAACGTGCCAATGAGCGTATCCGCCGCAGCACAGAGGCTGCATTCCGGGATACGGTGAGAGGATACGCCAGTGTGGTACCGGAGAATACCAGTATCCGGCTTCATAACGGGACAACGAAATATGCGTTATATCCCGTATGGATCCTGCAGACGAAGTGGAAGGGCAATAATTACATATTTGCCATGAATGGTCAGACAGGGAAATTTGTGGGAAATCTGCCTACAGACAAGAACGCTTTTGCACGATGGTTCCTGGGAACAACGGGGGTCGTGGGTGTGATCGCTTATATTATCCTGTATCTGATCTGGGTTTTGTAGGGAGGTGGATGCCATGAAAAAAAGAATATCCGTATTTTTGATATCAATCCTTTTGTGTCTGGCATGCGCTTTTCCGGTATGGGCAGGCACCGTAAGCCGTCTGGATGACCAGGCGGGACTTCTGGATGCAGAGCAGAAGGAGAGCCTGAGCAGTACTCTGGATGAGATCAGTGAGCGGGAACAGGTAGATGTTGTGATCGTTACCGTTAACAGTCTTGAGGGAAAAACAGCCCAGGCGTATGCTGAGGATTATTTTATTGACCGTGGATATGGACAGGGGGAAAATGGTGACGGTATTTTATTCCTGTTGGACATGGGAGACCGTAACTGGGCTATTGCAACACACGGATATGCTATAGAAGTGTTTACTGATGCCGGACAGTCCTACATCATGGATCAGGTGAAGCCTTATTTAAGTGACGGTGATTATAACGAAGCGTTTCATAAGTTTGCCACTGAATGCGACGATTTTATCACACAGGCAAATGAGGCAGAGCCATACGATGTGGAAAATCTTCCGAAGGAGCCTTTTGATGTGGGGGTAAATCTGCTGATCGCTCTTGCAGTGGGGCTTGTAGCAGGATTACTGGTGACCGGAAATATGAGAAGAAAGCTGAAAACTGTGCGAAAACAGGATCGGGCGGCTTCTTATGTGCGGCAGGGCAGTATGGAGGTGACCAGAAGTAATGATTTTTACCTCTACAGTACAGTATCAAAATCCGCAAAACCGAAAAATGAGGATAGTAACGGTGGTTCCAGCACCCATACATCATCTTCCGGTGATACCTTCGGTGGTTCCAGCGGGAAATTCTGAGAAGATTAACAGAAAAAATAGAATATGATAAAAAAGAAAGACTGCTGTACCGGAAAGGCGCGCCCCCATAAGGAAGTAATTTGATTGTCGCAGGACGGCATGGCTGAAAGGTCATGCCGTTCAGCTTGCTTGGCCGGACGGCGCTTGTTCTCCCGCAATTCTTGTACCCGCACAAAGACTTGTTCATCAATAATGGCAGGCTGTGTATTGGGGAAAATCCGCTGGTTTTCCGGGACGTTATACAGTCGCTTTTTCAGTTTGTGGGACTTGGAATAGGTCTTGAAGTTCACCGTGCAACCGGTGTACTCTGGCCGTTCCAAGATCCCCGCCACAGATTTCGGGTCCCAGTGATATGGTTTTTCAGGCAGCGGTTTTCCGGCACGCTGGGCATAATGTGCCTTGACAGTCAGGATGTGTTCGGCAGTCAGCAACTTGGCAATCTGCATGGGGCCTTTTCCCGCAATGCACAGGTCAAAAATACGCTTGACGATCTCGGCAGCTTCCTCGTCCACAATCCACTTCTTTTTGTCCGCTGGGTCTTTCATATACCCGTAGGGCGGGTTGGTGCAGAGGTGTTCCCCAGCGTTTCCTTTGGCACGCATGACGGTACGGATTTTCTTGCTGGTATCACGCGCGTAGAAATCGTTGAACAGATTGCGAAAAGGGGTAAAATCGTTGTCCCCCTTGTCGCTGTCCACACCGTCATTGATGGCGATATATCGAATATCACGTTCCGCAAAGAAACTCTCGGTATAGTAGCCCACTTTCAGGTAATCCCGTCCCATGCGGGACATATCTTTGACAATAACGGTCTGGACTTTCCCCGCTTCTGCAAGGCGTATCATCTCATTCCAACCGGGTCTATCGAAAGTTACACCGGAAACGCCGTCATCAATGAAAAATGTGGGATTGGAAAAATGATTGTCCGTTGCGTATTTGAGCAGGATTTTCTTCTGATTGGCAATGCTGTTGCTCTCGCCGTCCAGCGCATCCTCTTGGGACAGGCGGGCGTATAAAGCGGTGATGTTGTCGGGATAGTTTGTGTTTGCTGTCATGGTTCATTCCTCCTGTAATGAACGCCCGACAAACAGGTTGCTGTCCTTATTATACCGTGCTTTGTGGTCTTTGTCAGCATCTGTGATGGTTTCCGAGCGGATGAGCCGCACCATTTTGTCATAGAGCGCTTCCGTTCCGCCGCAGGAAGTTTCGATTTCAAAGACCGTCCCGCCGATCTTGTAGCAGATAGTTTCTTGCAGCGGATTTCCTCTTTTCGGGAGATAATCGTTCTCTTGTACTTTTGGCTTCTGTTCCATTCCATTCCCGTCCTTTCCGGGAAAGCCACAACAGAGCAAGCATAGGGAGTGTAGCCACACTCCCACAAAATCTCCGTTTCCGGCCTGCTGCCGGAGCGGAGATTTTTGCCTGTTGGGAACTTCCCAAACCCTTGTTTTTTTGCTTCGCCAATATAACGCTGGAAAGGACGGAATCTGCCCGCAAAATGAAAACTTTTAATTTTACATTCCGTTTCTTGTATCGTTCTTTTGTAAGAACTATAATACTATTATCGGAGGTGCAGACATGGATTACATAACAGTCAAAGAGGCAAGCGAAAAATGGGGCGTGACACCTCGTAGGGTAAATTATTATTGTGCCGGTGGGCGTATCTCCGGCGCTGTGAAGATGGCCGGTGTTTGGCTGCTCCCTAAAACTGCGGAGAAGCCGCTTGATAGTCGGACAAAACAAGGGAGAGAACTGTGCCATGAATAAAATTTTGATTATAGATGATGACAGAGAACTGTGCGCTTTGATTAAACGCAGTGTGCTATCAGAAAATATTGAAGCTGATTTTTGTAATACCGGAAAAGAGGGCTTGCAGAAATTAAAAGAGCAGGAGTATCAGCTTGTAGTGCTGGATGTGATGATGCCCGGTATGGATGGATTTGAAACGCTGGAAGAAATCCGTAAAGAGAACAGCCTGCCGATTTTGATGTTTACATCCAAAAATGACAGCATTTCTAAAGTGCGAGGCTTACGGGCCGGGGCGGACGATTATCTGACAAAACCGTTTGATATGGACGAACTGATTGCCCGTATTGCGTCCCTCATTCGCCGCTACACCCGTTTTAATCATCAAGCCGGAGCTGTGCAAAAACTGGATTTTGATGGATTGCAAATTGACCTTGAAAACCGTTCTGTTACGACGGAAAACGGCACTTTTGAACTTCCACCAAAGGAATTTGATCTGCTCCTGTACTGTGCAAAGCATCAAGGAAAAATTTTGACCAAACAGCAGATTTATGAGGAAGTTTGGGGCGAAGAATATTTCTATGACGACAGTAACATTATGGCGATTATCAGTCGGCTTCGTAAAAAATTAGAAGTCAATCCTTCAAGCCCAAAATATATACAAACGGTCAAAGGGATTGGCTACCGGTTTAATAAGGAGGTGTAGCCAGCATGGAAATCATCGTTTTCTTGTCCATTGTGATTGCTGTTTTGGCTGTGCTGACCTCCATCGTTCTCGTTCGACGCGTAAAAAACCAAATAGCAGAAATGACCGATGTGCTGGTTGATGTGAAAAACGGAAATGGCAACCGGCGTATTCTGTCTGCAACAAATGAACTGACAGCACCTCTTGCCTATGAAATCAATGAGATCGTTGTGGCCTATGAAAGCAGACTTTCAACTGTACGGCAGACAGAAGAAACCAACCGCCAGCTTATGACGAGCCTTTCCCATGACGTGCGAACGCCCCTTACTACTCTGCTTGGGTATCTTGACGCTGCACACAAAGGACTGGTCACAGGAAAAGACCGGGATGATTATATTGAAACCGCCCGACGGAAAGCCCATGATCTGAAAGAATATATTGATGTGCTCTTTGACTGGTTCAAGTTAAATTCTAACGAGTTTGCTTTAGAAATCCAGAGCGTTGAGGCCGCAGAGCTGACAAGAAATATCCTGATTGACTGGATACCGATTTTTGAGGATAAACAGGTTGATTATGACATTGATATTCCTGAACAGCCTGTCCGGGTAAGATTGGATATGGATAGCTATATGAGGATCATCAATAACCTTATTCAAAATGTAATCGCTCACAGCCATGCGGACAAAATCAAAATTTCCCTATCGAAGAAGGAAAATAACATGGAGCTGCTGCTGGCGGATAATGGAGTGGGAATTGAGAAAGAAGATTTGAAACACATATTTGAACGGCTTTATAAGTGTGATAAAGGACGCTCTGAAAAAGGCAGCGGACTTGGTCTTTCTATTGTCCATCAGCTTGTAGAAAAGATGGGTGGAAGTATAACAGTTGAAAGTTTGCCGGGAAAAGGAACTGAATTTATGTTGCTTTTTCCTTTGGAGAGTTAAGCGGGTTCCCGTCTTTATGGCGGGAACCTTTGTCATTTTGCCGGATTTCAAATTGCAAGGTTAATGCAAGGTTGCGGCAAGGTTAATGCAAGGTTGGCGTGATAGAATACCCTTACAGAACAGGAGGTTTTGAATATGGATACAAATTACATCATTGAAACAAAAAATCTGACGAAGCAATACGGCTCACAAAAGAGTGTGGCTGACCTAAATATCCATGTGAAGCGTGGGAGAATTTATGGTCTGTTGGGCAGAAACGGAGCCGGAAAAACCACAACCATGAAAATGCTGTTGGGCTTAACGAAGCCGACTTCCGGGGAGGTCAAAATCTGGGGGAAATCTTTGCAGGGGAATGAAAAGAAATTGTTGCCCCGTATCGGCAGCCTAATTGAGTCCCCTGGTTTTTATCCCAATCTGACCGGTACGGAGAACCTGCGTATCTTTGCTACCCTACGGGGCGTACCAAACAATCATGCCATCAAAGACGCTCTGGATCTGGTAGGACTGCCCTACAAAGATAAAAAGCTCTTTTCTCAGTATTCTCTTGGTATGAAGCAGCGGCTTGCCATCGCCCTTGCCGTGATGCACGATCCGGAACTTTTGATTTTGGATGAGCCGATCAACGGTCTTGATCCCATCGGTATTGCGGAGGTACGCTCCTTTATTCGGGAGCTTTGCGACGCAAGAGGAAAAACGATTCTGATTTCCAGTCACATTCTTTCGGAGATTTCCTTGCTGGCTGACGATATTGGAATTATCGACCACGGCGCATTACTGGAAGAAGAAAGCCTTGCCGCGTTGGAGCAAAAAAGCAGTAAGCAGATTCGTTTTACGCTCTCTGATACTGCACAGGCGGCAAGGATTTTGGAACGCAATTTCCATGAAAACCATTTTTCTATACAGGACGACCACAATCTGCGCCTGCACAACCTTGATCTGCCTGTTGGGAAAATTGTAACTGCCTTTGTGGAAAACGGATTGGAGGTATCAGAGGCACACACCTGTGAAGAAAGCCTTGAAGATTACTTCAAGCGTGTGACAGGGGGCGAAGGAATTGCTTAAACTAATCAAATGCGAATTTTTGAAATTGAAACGGAAGAAATTTATCCCGCTGATTATTCTGGCTGCGTTCCTGTTTCCAATCCCGCTGACTTATCTGATGACAACGCCCTCTATGATGGAGCAATATACGGATCGGGCAGATGCTTTCGATGGACTATTTAACATGGTGTTGGGATATGGTATCCAGTTTTTACTGCCCTGCATTATCGGAGTGATTGCCGCTATTCTGTTTTTTATGGAACGCGACAACGATACATTCAAAAATCTGCGTACAATTCCCGTAACCAGCACGCAAATGGTACTTGCAAAGATTATTGTCCTTTTTATCTTTGGAATTGTTTTTTGCGTGGCTTCTACCATTGCAACAATTCTTTGCGGATTTGGAACATTAGAAGTTTATGGAATTGGTTATAAGCTGTTTTTGGCGGTTGAAACGGGGATCTTCATTACGGCAGGAACACTCCCGTTGATTGTCCTTGTTGTCTTTTTCAGTAAGACCTATGTTTTTTCCATTTTGCTGTGTGTCTTTTACAGCGTTCTGAACATGAGTGCTACGGCATTGTTTGACACACTGCCTAAAACTATGTTATGGCTTCTGCCCACGCCACTGACTACATTTTGGAGTGCGGGAGATATGGCGGCTCATGGAATAAAAATGGACTT
>NZ_QUGH01000014.1:0-3107 GCF_003478985.1 Ruminococcus sp. AF20-12LB
TTTGTTTCGTATTTGAAAGAACAAACTCACCAAATAAAAAAAACGATATTCGGGTGGGTTATTTTGTTATACCCTAAATTACCCTCTGAATTTGTTTTTAAATTTGGAGGGATTTTTTTATGTCCTTTTTTCGGGCAGTTATCTATCTGCTCATACGAAGCAAAATTTATCAATACATAGCATATCAGAGAACGGCAGGAAACCAGTTAAAAAAATTTCTGCCAGTGCAACGGTACTTCTCACCTTGAAAGTAGAAGTACAATCTCCATACAATAGAATTACTATTTCCTATAACCGTAAAGGTCACAGAGCCTTTGCGGTTTTTCTTTTGTCGATTTTTGTTGGAAAGTGCCGTAGGGCTGTTTCTGATATGCGGTGTCGTTCTCCGCCTCTCCATCTGGATTTTTTACATTTCAAAAATTCAGATGGGAGGTATTTATGGTGAAATATGCACCAAGAAAGGTATATATCAGAGAAAGTGGCGGCTATGTGGAATTATCCTACACGGAGTTCTGCCGTTGCAGGGAATCCGACCAGACCTATATGGACAAGCTGTTTATCCCCATTCAAGGCTGTCTGCTTGAAGTCGTGAGGGAGCAATACACAGACTTCTACCGTGACAAGGAACGGTGGCGTTATCTGCAAAAATTAGATACAAAGAATAGACTGCTATCTCTCGACGGATTTACGGACAGCGAGGGGAATCCTCTGGACTTTATCACTGATGAAGCGGTGGACATTGCAGAAACCGTTGTCAATGCGGTCATGGTGGACAGGCTGAAAGCCGCCCTGCCTTTGCTGTCGGATAGTGAACAGGAGCTGATACAGGCAATCTTTTTTGACGGACTTTCCGAGCGTGAAGTCGGGGCGAGGTTGGGCATAACCCAGAGCGTTGTAAACAAACGCAAAGCCAGAATCCTAATAAAACTAAGAAAGATAATAGAAAATTAAAATTTAAGGCGTTCAGCCCCCTTGTTTTTTCCTTTGGGAAGATGAGGGGGCTTTTCTCTGCCCTCTCAATCAATTCTGATTGGAGGAAGTAAGAATGGCATACAACCACGGACGGGAGGACAGGAAATGGCGTATCTGGAAAGAAGCGGAGGAAAAGCTGCTGCGTGAGTGCGGCGTTGATGAAGCGACCATTGAGCAGATACGCATGGCGGACAGGGCAGACTTCAATTCCAACAGGCGGTTTTACCGATGGACGAATGACGTTGCGGAATATCTTGAGGACATGGCAGGCAGGGAGCGGCAGGCGGAAGTGGGTACGGTTGCGGAGTTACTGGAAGAGATTGAGAGCGAAAATCTCTATCAAGTATTAGTCACGGTGGACGGGCGTACCTTGAAAATCGTCCTGCTGAAAATGCAGGGGTATTCCACAAAGGAGATTGCCCCGCTTGTGCATTTGACGACTGGTGCCATCTATGCGAGGTTAGACCATCTGCGGAAGAAGCTGCGGAAAATTTTATAGCTTCTAAAACAGCCTGCCATCCTGCGGGCTACTGGGTGAGGGATGGAAATCCCCTCACTCATTTTTTGCAGGAGGACAACAGGATGGCATACAGGGTTAAGGCATACACGCTTCGGGAGGAATCCACGGAAAGCGGCACAAGGTATTTTATCAGCTTTAAGGACGGGCAGGGCAAATCCCACGAGTTGGAAGTGTCGGAACAGTTCTTTATGGAGTTTCGGCAGATGGAGCGCAGGAACAGGAATCTTTTCTAATGGGACGAGCGGCACAGGGAGTTTAACGAGGTATGGGACGAAACCCTTTACAGACGGGCGTTGCGTGTGCCTAAGAGCCTTGATGAACGCATGGTTGAGGAAGAACGGAATGAAACGCTCTATAAGGCGGTTGGGAGCCTTCCAGAGATACAAAGGCGGCGTTTCCTGCTCTACTACGAGTATGAGTTCAATTTTTACCAAATCGCCGCTATGGAGCATTGCACCGCTTCGGCAATACAGAAATCTGTTGCGATTGCAAAGGAGAAAGTAAAGGCGGAAATTGAAGAAATATCTCCAACCGTGACCGACACCGCCCGAAAAAGAAATCTGTTTTTTATTTGTGTGGGATTGGCGGCATTACATACTCTCACTTTTTTCCGTGGGAGTAAATCTATTTTTAAGGAGGTCAACGCCTATGTGCAACGAAAACAAAGACACCGCCCGAAAGGAGGAAAGCCATGCAGAAGTTACAGACAGTCAACGCCGAAACGCTCCTTTATGAACCGCTTGAGAAACCATCCTTTGTGGTGGACAGCCTTATCCCGACAGGCTTATCGCTGTTCTGCGGCTCACAGAAGATAGGCAAAAGCTGGCTCATGCTGAAGCTATGCTTATGCGTGTCGCAGGGAATCCCTTTATGGGATATGCCGACAATGGAGGGCGATGTGCTTTACCTCTGCCTTGAGGACACGTTCTGCCGCATACAGGACAGGTTATTTCGTTTGACGGACGAAGCAAGCGGGCGGCTCCACTTTGCCGTGGCAAGCTGCAAGCTGTCAGACGGTCTTATCGTGCAGCTTGAAGATTATCTGAAAGATTACCCAGACAGCAGGCTCATTGTCATTGATACCTTGCAGAAAGTCCGTACAGCTTCAAAAGACAATGCCTATGCAAGCGACTATGGGGACATCTCCCTCATCAAAGACTTTGCCGACAGGCACTCTCTGGCGGTCATTGTCGTACACCACATCCGAAAGCAGAATGACAGCGACGTGTTCAACAAGGTGTCTGGGACGACAGGATTAACGGGGAGTGCGGACGCTACCTTTGTTCTGGAAAAGGAGAAACGTGCGTCTGACACCGCCAAGCTGTATGTGACGGGCAGGGACACGCCTTATCAGGAATACACGCTGCGTTTCCGTGATTGCCGTTGGGAGCTTGTGGAGCGGAAAACGCAGGAGCAGCTTGCGAAAGAAACGATACCAGATGTCCTTTTTCGGTTGGTGGATTTTATGAGGGATAAGGAAGAATGGATAGGCACGGCAACGGAACTGTTAGCCGCTATGGGGGAAACGGAAACCATACCCACGGTGATTACGAAATGGCTGAATGAATACCGCACCACATTTTTAAGCGAGAACCGTATCTGCTACCAGTACAGC
>NZ_QUGH01000014.1:3117-79483 GCF_003478985.1 Ruminococcus sp. AF20-12LB
CGTTGGGAGCTTGTGGAGCGGAAAACGCAGGAGCAGCTTGCGAAAGAAACGATACCAGATGTCCTTTTTCGGTTGGTGGATTTTATGAGGGATAAGGAAGAATGGATAGGCACGGCAACGGAACTGTTAGCCGCTATGGGGGAAACGGAAACCATACCCACGGTGATTACGAAATGGCTGAATGAATACCGCACCACATTTTTAAGCGAGAACCGTATCTGCTACCAGTACAGCCGCAGGAAAGACGGCAGGCGGATTGCCCTTGCAAGGAGGGCGGGTGACAGCGGTGATGGTGGTGACAGCGATATTAGGATACCCCCCTGTTACTGTCATTGACGCTTAAAGCCATGTAAAGCTGGCGGCTCTGCCCTGCGGGTGACAGCAGTGACGGTGGTGACAGTGATTTTAGGATACCCTGCCGCTGTCATCCCTACGGGAGAACACCCCGTAAACGCAAAATGCAGGCGTGAGATTTACTCGCCCTTTTCGGTCGTGTAAAACCACCCCTGCGGTCAGAAAAATCATTCCGATTTTTCCGACTGCGTTTACAGGGTGTAACACACTACACTTTGCCCTGCAAAGTCGTGTGCCAGACGTTCCCTCTGGACTCCCTTAAGGCAGGGCTGTGCCCTGCTATCCTACGCCTTACGGCTTCGGATAAAAGAATGGCGGCATGACGGTGACGGCTCTTGCGAGGGGGGTATCCCAAAAACACCGTCATCATCGACATGACCGTCATGCAGGGGGTGAGGGTGACAGTTGCGGCAGTCGGCAGGGGGTATCCCAAAACTGCTGTCACCACCGTCACCGCTGTCACCCCAAAGGACGGTCACCCGCCGAAAGAAAGGAGGAATCCGCCTATGCCTTATGCAATCCTGCGTTTCCAGAAACGAAAAGCGGGCGGCGTTGCGGCTTGTGAACGCCACAACGAGCGGAAGAAAGAAGCCTACAAAAGCAACCCAGATATAGATATGGAACGCTCTAAAAACAATTACCATCTCATAGCACCACCAAAGTACACCTACAAGAAAGAGATTAACCGCATGGTAGCCGAAGCGGGGTGCAGGACAAGGAAAGACAGCGTGATGATGGTGGAAACGCTCATCACAGCTTCACCAGAATTTATGAACCAGTTACCGCCCGAAGAACAAAAAGCGTATTTCCAGACGGCTCTTGACTTCATTTCGGAGCGTGTTGGAAAGCAGAATATCCTCTCCGCTGTCGTCCATATGGACGAGAGAACGCCCCATATGCACCTCTGCTTTGTGCCGATTACGCCAGACAATAAGCTGTCAGCGAAAGCTATCTTAGGCAACCAGAAATCATTATCCGAGTGGCAGACCGCCTACCATGAGCGGATGTCCTCACGGTGGAATCAGCTTGAACGGGGGCAGTCCTCAATGGAAACCAAGCGGAAACACGTCCCCACATGGCTCTATAAATTAGGCGGCAGGCTTGATAAACAGTATGAAGAAATCGTGTCTGCCCTATCCGACATCAACGCCTTTAACGCAGGGAAGAAAAGGGATAAAGCGTTAGATTTACTCTCTGCATGGCTGCCAGACGTGGAGAAATTCTCTAAGGAAATCGGGAAACAGCAGGCGTATATCGACAGTTTGAAAGAGAGAATTGGGCAGGAATCAGACTATGCGGGGCGTATGCGTGATGAAAAGTACGAGCAGGAACTAAAGGTGCAGAAAGCGAATCAGAAGATATTTGAATTGCAGAGAACCAACGAGCAGATGGGGCGGCTGCTGTCAAAAATACCGCCCGAAGTGTTGGAAGAATTGCAGAAAAATCATAGAAGCAGAGCGAAAGAAAGGTAGATATGTGAATGAAGAAACAGGATTTTAAGGTGTTAAAGACCAAAGACTTGTACCCGTTCCCCGACAACCCGTTTCATGTGGCAGAAGATGAACCGCTGTCAGAGTTAGCGGAAAGCATCAAGGAATTTGGCATTGTCACGCCGATAATCACACGCCCGAAAGAGGACGGGGACGGTTATGAAGTGATTGCAGGACAGCGGCGTGTCCGTGCTTCTGAACTTGCAGGGATAAATACCGTGCCTGCGTTTGTCCTGCCCTTAGACCGTGACCGAGCCATCATCACCCTTGTAGACAGCAATTTGCAGCGTGAGAATATCCTGCCATCGGAGCGGGCGTTTGCTTACAAGATGAAATCCGAAGCCATGAAGCGGCAGGGTTTCCGCACAGACTTAACCTCGTCACAAGTTGTGACGAAGTTGCGGACGGACGACAAGGTGGCACAGGGCTTCGGCGTGGGCAGGATGACCGTGCAGCGTTTTATCCGCCTGACGGAACTGATACCGCCGATTTTGCAGATGGTGGACGAGGGGAAAATCGCCCTCACGCCTGCGGTGGAACTGTCCTTCTTGAAGAAAGACGAGCAGGAAAACCTCTTTGCCACGATGGAGAGCGAAGAAGCAACGCCCTCACTCTCACAGGCACAGCGGATGAAACAGTTAAGCCAGAGCGGGCGGCTTGACATGGATACGATATTTGCGATTATGACGGAGGAAAAGGGCAACCAGAAAGAAACCTTGAAAATCAACACAAGCAAGCTGAAAAAATACTTTCCGAAGAACACAACGCCGAAGCAGATGGAGGAAACCATCATCAAACTTTTGGAGCGTGAGTTGCAGAGGAAACGCAACCGTGACAGCCGCTAATCTTCTTTTTTCGGGAAGTAAATACAGAGAGTTGAGGTATGGAGAATGAGAGAAATCCAGTATGAAATCGTAAAGGAAATCGCAGTATTGTCTACGGGCGACAGTGGCTACACAAAGGAAATCAATCTCATTTCATGGAATGGGAAAGAGCCGAAGTATGACATCCGCAGCTTTTCCCCGAACCGTGAAAAGTGCGGCAAGGGAATCACGCTGAACGCTGATGAAGCGGCGGCACTCCTTAAAGCATTACAGAAAGAATTAAACAGCGAGGATTAATGGTATCTGATTGGCAGGGCGGGGACATTTCCAAACTCTTCCCTGCCCTGTCTGGAAAGGAAGATTTAAGTATGGGCGAGGATAAGAAAGCAGATAAAAAGAGAAAGCGTATCGTGCCAAAAGCACCAGTGCAGATGATAATCAGCCGTGAATATGTCGGCACACAGACCGTTACAGAAGCGTTTGTCCCGATTATCTCCGAGGATATTCGGAAGAAGATTGCCGAGGGCGACACCTTCGACAATGAGGGGCTGTCCGCTTAGAATGTACGCAATGGGACATGAAAACAGATAGGACAGATACGGAGGTTTTACAGTATGGCAGGAATCAAAGAAGAAAAGAAAATCTATTTAGTCGGCATTTATTGCCGCTTATCTAAAGACGATGGTACGGATAACGAGAGTGCGAGCATTGCGACACAGAAATCCATCCTCACGGATTATGTGAAAAAGCAGGGATGGCACATAGCAAAAACGTATGTGGACGATGGTTATTCTGGTACAAATTTCCAAAGACCAAGTTTCCAGAATATGATAAAAGACATTGAAAGCGGTCTGATAAACTGCGTGATTACGAAAGATTTATCCCGTCTGGGGAGAAACTATCTTGATTGTGGGTTATATCTGGAAGTTTTCTTCCCAGAGCATAACGTGAGGTATATAGCGGTCAATGACGGCGTAGATACCTTGAATAAATCTGCTATGGACATCACGCCTTTCCGCAACATTTTAAACGAAATGTATGCCGCTGACATATCTGTTAAGATAAAATCGGCATATCGGGCGAGGTTTCAACAGGGGAAATTCATGGGAACTACCGCCCCTTATGGCTATATCAAAGACCCTGCCGACCACAACCATCTGCTGATAGATGATAAAGTGGCACATGTTGTAAAAGAGATATTCGACCTTGCATTAAAAGGGAATGGAGTTGCCAAAATTTGCAGACATCTTAATAAACAGCATATCCTACGCCCTGCCGCTTATGCGGCGGAGCGTGGCGAAACAGGCTTTGAACGTCATTTTGAGGGGAACGAGGACAAACGCTATATTTGGAGTGGGAACAGCGTGAGGAGCATTTTAAGAAGCCCGATATATGCGGGAAATCTTGTAGGCTACAAACGGATTGCCGCCAATATGAAAAGCAAGAAACGCCCCTCTAAGCTGCCCGAAGAATGGGAAGTGATACCCAATACCCATGAGGGAATAGTCACGCAGGAGGAATTTGATATTGTCCAACAGCTTATTACAAGTCGTAGGCTTCCACAGAACAAGGGAGGATTTGTAAATATTTTTGCAGGCGTTATCAAGTGTGTGGACTGCGGATGTGCTCTGCGGGCAATGAACGTACACAGGAGGAAACGCCCAGAGATTATCGACTGTGTACAGTATTCATGTAATAATTATGCAAGAAACGGAAGAAGCGAGTGTAGTGCCCACAATATAGAAGCAAGGGATTTATTCAATGCCGTTCTTGCCGACATCAACTGTTTTGCGGATATGGCAGTGAATGATGAAAAGGCGGTCAGGGCCATAGAAAAGCGGCTCACGGAAACAGACCAGAGCAGGGCGAAAGCATTAGAGAAAGAACGTAAGAAGCTGAACAAACGCCTTGCGGAACTGGACAGGCTGTTTTCCTCTCTCTACGAGGATAAGGTCATGGAGCGTATTACCGAGCGGAATTTTGAGATGATGTCGGGGAAATACCAGAAAGAGCAGCTTGAAATTGAAGCAAGGCTGAAAGAGGTGACGGAAACTCTTAATGAAAGCTACGAGAAATCACGGGGAATCCGTGACTTCCTCGCCCTTATCCGAAATTATCAAGGCTTAAAAGAACTGGATGCAACAGTTATAAACGCACTCATAGACAAGATACTTGTTTCGGAGCGTGAGAAGATGGCAGACGGAACAGTGAAGCAGGAAATCAAGATTTACTATAAATTCATCGGCTTTGTCGATGAATTACATATCATACCTACAAAACGGTGGGCAGCAATGCCCGCTAAAAATTGTACGGTGTGCGGCGTTGAATATGTCCCGGGCTCTGGTGCATCAAGGTATTGTCCTGCTTGTGCCAAGAAGATACGGAGGGAGAAATCAAACGAGAGCAAACGCAGGAGCAGAGAACAGAAAAGGATAGCATGTATGAACTGTCCGCAAAAAATGACCGACTGATGTCGGCCAGGAGGAGTGAGGATCCTGGAGACCATACACGATATGGTTGAGGCTGCCTGCGATGGCGCTAACGGACTGGGTGTTCCCTGAGATGGGATACACGCGTGAACAAGACAAACGAGCACTGAATGAAAAAGATTGCCCCGGTGTATTTCGGGGTAACTGACAATAGAAGTCGTGTGGCAGAGGGAAACTTCTGCCATACCCTTGTGTTGCCAGTGAAAAGAAGTGGCAAACAGAAAGGAGATTAAACAGATGAAACCATATCTAAAAGCAGAAGAAATAACTAGAGAGATTAAAGAAAAGTTACCGGTGATTGATGAGGAGACTTTCAGAGAACATTATTGTTCAGAGTGTCTGTATTATGCAGAAAGGATTGATAAGAAGCCGCGTTGTATGCAGCGCCAGTGTTCCTGGGATCAGGAAGAGGAACATTTCGCGCCGGTATTAAGAAGGATGATTCCGATTCTTGATGAGGAATGCATGCAGGCAGAGGAGAGGTATATTGATGCCAAACGTAGAAGAGACGCTATTCAAGAGATGTTCGCAGAGGCGATTCGCATGGAACGCAGAAAAAAAGATCCATGTTACAAATGTGCGTATAATTGTCATGCTCCATGCATCGGATTTTGCTATCAGCAGATGACAGCTCATCCTGTTGATCCGAATGAAAAAATCTAGGGAGAAGAAATTTTGTTTGGTAGGAAAGACTCACTATAGGAATTGTATTTATGTTATACTTGAGTCGATATTGAGAGAGAGTATTTGATTGATGCTGTAAAATTGATCTTGAGTCGATGAGAAAGCTTTTCGATCAAGATAAATAAGAATAAAAATAGAATACAGGAGAAAGTAAATGGTAAAACAAATCGTAAGAGACGTTTTCTTCTTAGGCCAGCCATCTGAACCGGCCACGAAAGCAGATATCCAGGTTGGAAAGGATCTGCAGGATACGCTGCAGGCGAACAGAGAACGTTGTGTTGGTATGGCGGCGAACATGATTGGTGTAAAGAAGAATATCATCATTGTAAATATGGGATTCATAGATGTTGTGATGTTCAATCCGGTGATTGTTTCAAAACGTGACATGTATGAGACAGAAGAAGGCTGTCTGTCCCTGGACGGTGTCCGCAAGACGACCAGATACCAGGAAATTGAAGTGGAGTATTATGACTTTAACTGGAAAAAACAGAGGCAGAAGCTGTCCGGATGGACGGCACAGATTTGCCAGCATGAAATTGATCATTTATCCGGGAAGATCATATAACCGAAAGTGAATTGCGAGGTGGCCAGCATGTTAAAGAATATACTGATCGTAGTAGATGATATAGAAAAATCCATAGAGTTTTATAGGGATTTATTTGGTCTGCAAGTGATTCTTCAGAATGAAGGGAATGTAATTTTATCGGAGGGCCTTGTTTTGCAGGACGTTGGTTTATGGGGAAAGACGTTGGATGAGATTTCTACACCATTCAATAACAGGATGGAACTGTATTTTGAGGAATTTGATATAGATGGATTGCTTGCAAAATATGAATCCGGTAAGTATTTCGTCCGATATGCCACTGAACTAGCAGAAATTGCAGGTGGTCAGAAACTTGTAAGGCTGTATGATCCGAGTGGTAATCTCATCGAGGTTCGCACTCCGTTTATGTGTAATTGAGGGAGAAGATATGCAGATTTTTGTTGATGCAGATGCCTGTCCGGTAGTTGGTATCGTTGAAAAAGTTGCGAAAGAGCACGATCTTCCGGTAACGTTGTTGTGTGATACCAATCATGTGTTATCTTCTGATTACAGTGAAGTAATCGTAGTTGGAGCCGGAGCAGATGCAGTGGATTATAAACTGATCAGCATTTGCCATAAAGGAGATATTGTTGTATCACAGGATTATGGAGTGGCGGCAATGGCACTTGGAAAAGCTGCGTATGCGATTCATCAATCCGGGAAATGGTATACCAATGAAAATATTGACCAGATGCTTATGGAACGCCACTTGAACAAGAAAGCGCGAAGGGCATCCGGAAAGAATCACTTAAAAGGACCAAGAAAACGAACAGCAGAGGATGATGAGCATTTCAGAGCGTCTTTTGAGAAATTGATACATATGGTGATGGACAAGGAGAAATAATTTGAATATACAGATTTTTGGAACAAAGAAGTGCAATGATACAAAGAAAGCAGAACGTTTTTTCAAAGAACGTGGGATCAAGTTTCAGTTTATTGATATGAAAGAAAAAGGCATGAGCAAGGGTGAATTCAATTCGGTCGCCCAGGCAAATGGTGGACTGGAAAATATGATCAACTGGGAGGGCAAGGATAAGGATCTGCTTGCGCTCATTAAGTACATTGCAGAGGAAGATAAACTTGAGAAGGTACTGGAAAACCCGCAGGTGATTAAGACACCGGTGGTTCGTAATGGAAAACAATCCACTCTTGGATATCAGCCGGATATCTGGAAGGCGTGGAAATAAGAGTGCCGGTAGACTTCTGACCTAGATAAATAAAGCAACACAGGAGAATCGGGAGGTGTAGAATGATGGAAAAGAAAAGAACCTATATTGCAATCGATCTTAAGTCATTCTATGCGTCTGTGGAATGTAAAGAACGAAATAGGGATCCTTTAACGACCAATCTTGTGGTTGCGGATAAAAGCAGAACAGAAAAAACAATCTGTCTTGCGGTATCGCCAGCTTTAAAGTGTTATGGGATACCCGGAAGGGCTCGTTTATTTGAGGTTGTTCAAAAAGTAAAAGAAGCCAACAGCGCCCGCAGGTGGAAAGCGCCGAACAGAGCTTTTATCGGAGCTTCTGATGACAGCACAGAATTAGATACCAATCCGGCACTGGAGATTGATTATATTGTTGCTCCACCACGGATGGCTCTCTATCTGGAATACAGCACCAGAATTTACAGCATTTATCTGAAATATATTGCGCCGGAAGATATTTTCCCTTATTCGATCGACGAAGTATTTATGGATGTAACGGATTATCTGCATACCTATAATATGACAGCAAGAGAACTTGCCATGTCCATGATACAGGACGTGCTGAAGACAACAGGTATAACAGCAACTGCAGGAATTGGAACAAATATGTATCTGTGTAAGATTGCGATGGATATCGTGGCAAAGCACATTAAAGAAGATAAAGATGGTGTACGAATTGCGGAACTGGATGAAATGTCATACCGAAGGAAACTCTGGGGCCACAGACCACTTACTGATTTTTGGAGAGTAGGAAAAGGATACGCAAAGAAGCTGGAAGAATACGGGCTTTATACAATGGGTGATATTGCAAGATGTTCCATCGGAAAAACGAATGAATTATACAATGAAGATCTGTTATATAGGCTGTTTGGCGTTAATGCAGAACTGTTGATCGATCATGCCTGGGGGTACGAGCCCTGTACCATGGAAATGGTCAAGGCCTATAAACCGGAAACGAACAGTGTTTGTTCCGGACAGGTACTTCATTGTCCTTATGATTTTGAAAAAGCAAAACTGGTTGTAAAAGAGATGACGGACCAGATGGTTTTGGATTTGGTGGACAAGAAGCTGGTCACAGACCAGATCGTGTTGACAGTTGGTTATGATATTGAGAATCTGAGCAACACCGACAGGAGAAAACAATATCATGGAGAGGTTACGATCGATCGTTATGGAAGAAAAATCCCGAAACACGCACATGGAACGACCAATCTAAAAAGGCAGACTTCCTCAACAAAAATGATAACGGATGCAGTAATAGAACTATATGACAGGATCGTTGACAGAAACCTGCTTATCAGAAGAATCAATATCACAGCGAACAGGCTTGTGGATGAAAGTTCTGTAAAGAAAGAAGAGGTGTATGAGCAGCTGGATCTTTTTACGGATTATGAGGTGAAAAGGAAAAAGAAGGAAGAGGAAGAAGCCGCGCTGGACCGCGAAAAGCGTATGCAGGAAGCCATGCTCAGTATCAAAAAGAAGTTTGGAAAAAATGCTGTACTGAAGGGAATGAATCTTCAGGAAGGCGCAACCGCCAGGGATAGAAATGAACAAATTGGCGGACATAAGGCGTAAAGGAGTTGGAAGAGGATGAAAAATAATTCTTATGACGATATCATCAATTTACCCCATCCGGTCTCTAAGAATCATCCGCAAATGCCGCTTCAGGATCGGGCAGCGCAATTTGCTCCTTTTGCAGCCCTGACTGGACATGATGCTGCGATAAAAGAGACGGCAAGATTAACCGATGAACGATTGGAACTGAGTGAGGAAGCGATTGCTCAGCTGAACGAAAAAATTAATATAATCAGAAATAATATTGGCATAGAACAGAAAGTATCGATAACTTATTTTATTCCCGATGCAAAAAAAGCCGGCGGATCCTATGTTACGTGCTCCGGTAGTGTAAAAAAGATAGACGAATACGAGCATACCATCATCATGACAGATCAAACAGTCATTCCAATCGAGCAGATAAGTGATATTAAATGTGAAGAGTGGCAAATCTGAGAGTTTAAGCCAAAGAATATGAATAGTGCTTATCTATTGCTGTTTCGAAACTTCCCAGGGGTGGTATTATAATACTTATGAAAAAGTTCACAAAAATAACTGCTATTTGAAAACCCGCAGGTATACGCTATCTCAGTAACAGACATTGTAGTATTTTGAAGAAGAAAAACAGATTTTTCCAAACGATAGCGATTTAGATATACCATTGGGGAAGTATTCAAATATTTCTGAAAAAGGGAAGTGCATTTTGTCTTGCAGCAATTTCCTGAGGATGAAATATCTTTAAGCATAATTTTTTGGGGATAATTTTTCTGCACATATCCGATCATTGTAGTAAGAGCCAGAGTATCCTCTGTATCTTTATCATAATCTGGAAAATAGTTCATATTTTCAGCAAGGAGGCGAAAAATATGAACGGTTTTTTCCAGCGTAATAAATGGCTGTATTTCATCCACATTTTTTTTGTAAAGAATTTCAAGGTCACGAAGAATAGAATTCTGCCACAGGATAGACGGATTCAGTGGCTGATAGGGAAAATGAATATTCTGTATCAGGGGATTTAGACATTTTTCCACAAAATAAGTATTTACAGAAAGCAACTGCGGAGATAACAGAATACAGATAAAGAGACATTCTGTATGAGTATCGGAATAGCCATAATGAAAGCAGCGGCTGTTTACAAAAATTCCTTCACCTGCTTGCAAAGAAATCTTCTGACCATTCACATCATAAAACATCTGTCCCTCTAAGATCAGAATAAATTCCAGATCGTCATGCCAATGACTGACTGCACGAAAGTCAGGATAGCGTGAAAGCTGTCCCTTTTTTATATATGCAGGAAAGTCTGGATTGTTATAGGCAACATTTTCAGATGCATCTGAATTTAAAATAATGCTTGGACATAATTCCATCAAAATAATCTCCTTTTCGAACGTTTGTTATATTATTATGGCTGATTATGGTATAAAAATCAATAAAATTGGTTTATTTTTATATTGTGCACAGAAAGGAAAAATTGTAGATGGGAAACGAATTCACAAATAAGATTTTGAAACTTGCTCTGCCCATTACAGCACAACAATTTATGTTAGCACTTGTAAGTGCATGCGATGCTTTTATGTTGGGAGGATTAAATCAGAACTCTCTGTCAGCAGTTTCGCTGGCTTCGCAGATCACCTTTGTTTTTAATTTGATTTTAACAGCACTTACAATAGGGGAAAATATGTTTGTTGCACAGTATTATGGAAAAAGAGATTTTGATGGATTACGGACATCAGCAGGACTTGTATTAAGATATGTATTCATAATTTCCATTCTCTTTCTGCTTGCAACATTCTTTATTCCTGAAACGCTCATGCGACTATTTACAAACGATACTATACTGATTGATTATGGTATTAAGTATTTGAAAGTGATTGGATTATCCTATATCTTTTCAGGAGTTCTGCAGGTTTTGCAGGGAATCTTGAAAAATTGTGGTTATGCAGGCAGATGTACCATAATAAGTGCAGTTGTTGTCTGTGTTAATATTATACTGAATGTTATTCTGATTTACGGATACATGGGCTTTCCAAGAATGGAGATTGCAGGTGCGGCACTGGCTACTGTCATTGCAAATGGACTTGGTCTGGTTATTACGATTTATATTTTGCACCTGAAAAAGGAATTTTGGATTGGAGTAAAAGCCATAAAAAACAGGGAAGTCCATATAACAAGGAAATTCTGGAAACATGTTTATCCGGTACTTTTTAATGAACTTGCCTGGGGCGGTGGATTTACGATGTATTCTGTCATACTTGGACATCTTGGTTCAGATGCTATCGCAGCCAATTCTATTGCAAATATAACCAAGAATCTTTTAATCTGTGGTTGTACCGGCTTTGGATATGGGGGAAGTATTATTGTTGGAAATCTGCTTGGTAAAGGGAACTTATCTGAAGCAAAGAAAAACGGAAATATTTTATGCAAAACTTCGGTATTTTTGGGCGTGGTGACGGCTGGAGTGATTTTTCTTGCGACACCTGTAATCCTGCATTTTACGAATCTGACTGATATAGCAACAGGATATTTAAAGAATATGCTGTTTATAAGCAGCTATTATGTAATAGGAAAATCAATTAATTCTATGACAATAGGGGGTATTTTTCCAGCAGGGGGAGATACAAAATTTGGATTAATATGTGATGTGGTTACCATGTGGTGCTTTGCAGTTCCACTGGGATGTATCGCAGCATTTGTATTTAAATTGCCGGTAATGATGGTGTATTTTGTCTTAAATCTGGATGAACTGGTAAAACTTCCGGCAGTATTTAAACATTATAAACAATATAAATGGTTAAAAAATTTAACAGAAATGGAGAATTAAATTATGGATATGAAAAAAAGAAGAGATATGCAGCTTGCTTACATTTCAGATGAAGCGGTTATAGAAGAACAGAGGATAGGTAGAAAAATTCTGCAAAAACTTAATTTTGCAGATCGGTCGGATTTTGATGGGATTGCAGAAATAGTAAAAGAACTTTTGGGAAAATCGGAAGATGCATGGATTAACCCACCTTTTTACTGCGATTATGGTTCGCATATAGAAGTAGGTAAAAATTTCTTTGCAAATTATAACTGTACAATTATAGATGTGGCAAAGGTAAAAATCGGTGATAACTGTCAGATGGCACCCAATGTATCTATTTATACAGCAGGACATCCAATTTATCCAGATACGCGCAATTCTGCTTTTGAATACGGAAAAGAGGTTACCATCGGGGATAATGTATGGTTGGGAGGAAATACAGTAGTGTGTCCTGGAGTACATATTGGAGACAATGTGGTAATTGGTGCAGGAAGTGTTGTAACAAAAGACATTCCGGACTGGTCCATTGCAGCCGGAAATCCATGTCGTGTGATTAGAAAAATAACAGATGAGGACAGGAGAAAATTGTTTCACAATGAAGAAATTGATGATGAAGCATGGGATATGATATGTGCACAGGCGGAAAAATAATGCATCTTAATCCAGTCCATCAGAATGTGAAATCCTGCGTCAGATATCTTTGCCATGCGTCAAATCGAGCAGGAAGCCCCCACTTCAAAATCGTAAGATTTAAGTGGTGGGAGCATGTCACGACCACCATATTCAAAGGATAGGATTCATAAAGCAACAGAACGAATTATTGAAGAACAAAAAGAACAATCAAAGGATTTATAGAATGAGATTTAAGAGAAAAAGCCTCATGACCATGAGGAAAAATGAAAGGGAAATACGTTAGCTGATAAAGTGTATAGGTTCAAAAGGGAAAGTGCCCTTTTGGACCTTATTTTGTGTTATTCCGCAAAAAAATGAATCACTCACAATTGGATGAGTGTTAGAAGGAAAAGAAGATGTTATCAGTATTATTTACTATTTGTATGATTTGGTTTGTTGGAAAATTTTTTATATTTGGTTTAAAAGCATTCTGGGGAATCATGAAATTACTTTGTACTGTTATTTTCTTTCCAGTGATATTGAAAAAGAAAAAAGAGAAGCAATTGAAGCTCAGATCGTTTTATGATGTAATATTATTACTAAAAAGTGTGCAGAAGCATGGAATTGAGGGATATAATGATAGAAATACAGTTCATGCCACGATTTGAGAAAGTGCTGAACAGTTTGTTACGCATGAGCAACATTGATGTGGTCACTGATGATGGACGTGTGCAGAGAAATGGCGGAATCAGTGTCCAGATGAAGACTTTTATTGACCGTACTTATCCCATCTGGCAGCATCTTGGTAAAAAAGAGGTTTTCAAACATATAAAGACTATTGAAAACAATTGGTTAACCGTTATAAAAGTATAATAAACAAATCGAAATCAGCAGGAGGAACATTATGGGATTTTATAACATATTTTTCAGCCCGACAGGGGGCACAGAGAAAGTAGCAGATATTGTTGCGAAAGGGACGAAGCTGGATGCTGAAGAAATCGACCTAATTAAAGAACCAGATAAACTCATGAAGGTGAAATTTGAAAAAAAGGATTTATGTTTGGTTGCTGTACCGTCTTACGGTGGACGCATTCCATCAGTTGTAACGGATATGTTCCGCAAAGTAAAGACAGATGGTACGAAGACAATTCTTGTGGCAGTATTTGGAAACCGTATGATTGACGATACCTTATTGGAACTGCAGGATGTTCTGGAGGCATCGGGCTTTGTATGTATCGCAGGAATGGAGGCTGTCGCAGAGCATTCCCTGATGCACCAATTTGGAACCGGACGCCCAGATCAGCAGGATGAAAAGGAATTGTTGGAGTTTGCCGCAAAGATTATGCAAAACAGCGAAACACAAAGGACACCTGTATTTCCGGGAAACAGACCATATCGAGAATATGGTGGTGTTCCGCTCAAACCTGTTGCAAATGGAAAATGCACTTCCTGCGGTCTGTGCGCAAAAGAATGCCCGGCAGGTGCCATTCCGTTGGACAATCCGAAGATGACCGATAAGGATAAGTGCATTTCTTGTATGCACTGTGTAGCAGTCTGTCCGAAGAAAGCAAGAAATTACAGTAAGCTTGTCAGTTTTATCGCCGGTCGGAAAATGAAGAAGGTTTGTTCCGGTAGGAAGGAAAACAAATTGTATTTATAATAGGGCGAGCAATACAATGGGAAACATGTAAAATCAAGTTTGCATAATTAAGAAAATTGAAATTGTGAGGTTAACGAAATATGATAAATAAAACGGAATGGAACAGAATGATGGAGGGTAAATTATATAATCCATATAAAGTTGGTGATAATTCGTTTGAAAACGTTCATGCAGCTCAAAAAAAGTTTAATGAATCAGAATACTGAAACGATAAAAGTGCTTTTGAAGAATTGAAAAAATGCTTTAAAGTAGCTCCTGTGGATATGGTACTAACGCCTCCGGTCTATTTTGATCATGGCGATAGAATATCATTTGGAAAACATTTTTATGCTAATACAGATTTGACTATATTAGATGAAAATTATGTTACGTTTGGAGATAATGTATTTTTAGCTCCCCACGTAAGTATATATACAGCAGGTCACCCAATTGATAAGGATGTACGCAACTTGGAACTGGAATATGCCAAGGCTGTAACAATAGGCGATAATGTTTGGATCGGTGGAAATGTTGTAATCAATCCCGGTGTCACAATTGGAAGTGATGTAGTCATTGCTTCTGGTTCAGTTGTGGTAAAAGATATCCCAAGCCATGTTGTTGCAGGAGGTAATCCGTGCCATGTAATTAGACAAATAACAGATAAAGATAAAAATAATTGGCGCACTCAACTAAAAGAATATGAAGATGATATTGAATCGTTCGGAGAGTAAATATTTTTCCACTGCCGTCCGTATGGATGAGGCATTTTTGGAGCTTTTGGAAAAGAAATATTACGGTGAAATGAGTTGCGAATATTTCATCCTTTATTAGTTAAATTTTATCTGCAGCGTTGTCGTTAATCGTCGCAGCCACCGCTACGCATCATTCCTCCGCCTTGCAGATGAAGAAATCATCCTGCGTCAATATAGCAGAAACTTAATTTTTGCTGTACTAATTACATCGAATGAAAACTGATATAGGAATTGTTTTTTAAAATTGTGGACAATGTCAGAAATAGCTGTTAAAATCTTATAGAAAAACTTTAATATGGTAAAGTGATAATCATAAGCCGTTTATCAGAAAAAAACGAGGAGAAAGAATAGTCTAATCGGTCGTATTGTAGAACCGGAAGAAATCGCAAAGGCTGTTTATTTTATGGCAATCGATCTTTCAAGTACTATTACAGGTGATATCATGAAAATTACTTACATTAACCACAGTGGATTTTTGGTTGAAACCAGAGATTGCTACTATATTTTTGATTATTTCAAGGGTGAATTACCGTATCTTGACAAGAAAAAAGAGGTAATCATCTTTTGCAGTCACTTCCATGAGGATCATTTTAACCCACAGATCTTTGGGATTCTTGATGATATGGGGATGACATATCAGGCAGTTCTGGCGAATGATATACGAAAAAGGAATCATTTGTCGGATATGAAGATTACATATGTTTATCATGATCAAACTTATAATCTGGATAATGATACCAAAGTCGATACATTGCTATCTAACGATAGTGGTGTAGCATTTATTGTCAAAACAAAAGAAGGCACCATTTATCATGCCGGTGACTTAAACGACTGGTATTGGGATGGTGAGCCGAAAGCTGACAACCGGAGACTTACTTCAGCATATCGTGCAGAGATCAGGAAAATTAAAGGTATGCATTTTGATGCTGCATTTGTCCCCCTAGATCCGAGACAGGGAGATCACTATGCCGACGGGATCTTGTATTTCCTTAAAAATATAGATTGTAATGTCATTTTTCCAATGCATTACTGGAATGATGCCAATGTAATTAAGCGGTTTATTACTGAATATCCGCAATATAAGTCACGCATTAAAAACACAGAATGTACAAAAGGAGAAGAATTATGAAATTTAAGATGATTCATGAAAACTACAATGTATCAGATCTGGACCGATCTATTAAATTTTACAACGAGGCCCTTGATCTGCACGAAGTGAGAAGAACGACTACCGATGATTTTATCATTGTGTATCTGAGCAATAATGTAAGTGATTTTGAGTTAGAACTTACCTGGCTTAAAGATCATCCACAGCCATATAATCTGGGGGAATGCGAATTCCACCTGGCATTTCAGGCAGAGGATTACGAAGCAGCGCACAAAAAGCACGAAGAGATGGGATGTATTTGTTTCGAAAATGAAGCAATGGGAATCTATTTCATTGTAGATCCAGATGGCTACTGGCTTGAGATCCTGCCATAAATTTGGTTGGAAAATCTAATAAAGCGGATGTATATTGACAATTTTAAAATCACCTTCAGGCTATAATAAACAAAATAGTCTGAAGGTGATCCTTCTACGAAACACAGTTTACTGCTTATAATATTTCGCAACATCGTTTTTGAATTTTTCAAAAAGAGGATAATAAATATTTATAATGTCCTGAAATTTCTCTGCGGCGAAAGTACCATCGTAATCATGAGACAAATGATTTCTGGATTTCAGCATTTGCAGCCAGGTGTCATCATCAATAATACCATTGGTAAATGCCTGCTGCAGAGTTTCGCGTGGAGAGCCAACTGCAAAATCAAGAATTCCCATTTTTTTGATCAGAATATCTTTCATAACTTTCCAGGAGATGTCGAAAGTAAGACTGAAATTGAGAACAGTTCCTTCGAGAACAAAATCGGTCTTGGGGTCGGCTGTTTTGCTTTTTGCAAGATTGGAGAGACTTTTACAGAAAGTGTTATAGCGGTTAATAAATTTGTTTTCCATATTTTTTTATATCCTCCAATAAATACTCATTTTTTATACTGTCAAAGTCAAAAATATCAATTTTCCTTAGCGTTTCAATCTGCTGAAGATCATCTTCTAGCTGCATTAGATTATCACAGCCGTATACTACAAAATCAATATCACTGGTGGGGGTCGCAGTGCCTGTGGCGAAGGAACCGAATAAATCAAGGCGCTTTACGTTATTTTTTTTGCAAATCATGGTTACTTTTTCGATGATTTCGGAAATTGGCATTACGTTCATGATCCACTCATGTCCTCCTTTACTTGGAAAATTCTGATAAAAATATGATAGCAGTTTCTATAGATTAATTCAACTTTAAAGACACTGACTGCGGTTGGTGTTATTCTATAGTCGTAATCCTTTCGTGGTGTTATGGATTATTTTAATTTTTCTTTTTCGGCATTTAAGAGTTCGAGATTGAGTCCTTGTTCTCCAGCTGTTTTATCTACCCAAAGATTCAAGGAGTCTATGGCTAAAGAAATTTCATCAAGTTTTTTACTGATATAAGCAAAATCTTTCATTTCATCATCGCTGATCTTACCGTCACGGGCAATCTGGATCAGACGACCGGTAAGAGGATTGATTTCATTTAAACTGGCAATTGTCTCCAAAATGATATTTGACAGATCGGTCATTTCTATTTCTGGAACATAACGATAGCCGATTTCGCATTTGTGAGAGCAATAATAATTGCAAAGATCTGGTCTTTTATAGGCATCTGCCATCTGGAGGATATCATAAGGCGTAGGTTCTTGTGTTTCATATTCAAATTTTTCAATTTTTGAATCAGAGACAGCATCCATTCTTTCACTGGCTTCTGCTCTTGTAAGTCCTGCCGCTTCTCGGCAAAGCTGGTAAATTGTTTTGTTTTCCCTGGTGGATTGTTTACCCATGAGAATTTCCTCCTCGTATATCGCTAAACTTGCGGATTATTTATGTTCCAGGCCGCATGCTGAGCATGTATTTCTTATATTAATTTTATTATACATAAATTATGAATTAACAACAAGTAATAGACTTTGTAAAATTACCTATTTTATAAATCATTTCACGGGAATTTTTTACAATTAAATAATCTATTCCAAGGAAAAGCCAGCGCAGCTATTCATTGGAAAGACCATAGAAAAGACAGGTTCAGATACACTGATTAACCTCAGTATGTCCGGAACTGTTTTTTTGTTGCTATCGTTACTTTCGGCTGCCTTTGCCACGCTTGCTTCCTGGAGATTTCAATGACAAACCCTCTCCCATAAGGTATAATAAAGCAGAGTATTTTGTTTTGCTCACCACGAAACGAGAGGGAGATCTACATTAATGGATGCGAATGTGATCAATGAATTGAATTAAAGGAAGCAGAGGCGGCAAAATGGCTTACAAAGGATCAGTTAAATAGTGTTGCCTGGTTACCGGCAGACGTCACTTTGATAGATAAAATCCGAAGGTACATGAAATAAGCTAAGATTGAGGAGAAACTTCCTGGACAAAACGATAGAATATTATAATCAAAATGCGGATATGTTTGTCCAGGGGACTCGTTTGGTAGATTTTACGGTTGTACAGGAGCGGTTCACTAAAATGCTTCCGGTAGGTTCAAGGATATTAGATTTTGGTTGTGGTTCTGGTTGAGATTCACGATATAGCTGATTGGTTGTTACAGAGAAATCAAAGTTGGTGGAGAATATTTGTTATGATCAGAAAGATGCAGAACATAGATATTAATAGAGTCGCTGACATATGGTTAAAGACCAATTTAAAAGCGCATTATTTTATTCCTGAGCAATATTGGACAAGTAATTATGAATTAGTGAAAGAAATGATGTCACAAGCGGAAGTCTATGTGTATGAAGATGATAAAATGATTCAAGGATTTGTAGGATTAAGTAACGAATACGTGGAAGGTATTTTTGTTTCTGATGAAATGCAGTCATGTGGTATAGGTAAACTTTTATTAGAGTATATCAAGAATAAAAAAGCTAGATTGCGATTAAACGTATACCAGAAGAATGCCAGAGCCATCTCTTTTTACCAAAGAGAAGGGTTTGATATTCAATGCGAAGGATTCGATGATGCTACTGGTGAAAAAGAATACACAATGTTGTGGCAACAGAAATAGAAAGCGGATTTTTGGGGAGGATTTTATATGGAGTTTAACAATAAGGTAGTGATTGTGACGGGAGGCGCGCAGGGCATTGGAAAGACCATTGCAGAGGAATTGCCTTTATGAAAAAAGCATAAATATAATGACAACACCCAAAAGAAAGGAAGAAGTAATCATGTATAAAAAATTAATGACATGCCTGGAAAGCGTAAGAAAGAAAATTGATTTCAAACCAGAAGTTGCACTGATCCTTGGATCCGGACTTGGAGATTTTGCAGATGGAATTCAGATTGAACAGACCATCGACTATACGGACATCGAGGGATTTCCGGTTTCTACTGTAAAAGGACATAAGGGACGTTTTGTGTTTGGGTATGTGGAGAAAACACCGGTTGTAATCATGCAGGGACGTGTTCATTATTATGAAGGATACGCAATGTCAGATGTTGTTCTTCCAACGCGTCTTATGGGAATGCTCGGTGCGAAAAAAATCCTTCTCACTAATGCAGCAGGAGGAGCTAATCCTTCCTATAAACCGGGAGATTTCATGATGATCACAGATCACATTACAACGGGAGTTCCAAGCCCTCTGATAGGACCGAACATGGATGAGCTGGGAACCAGATTTCCGGATATGAGTGAGGTATACAGCCGCCGTCTTCAGGATGTGATCCGCAAATGTGCAAAAGAATGTGACATCAAACTTCAGGAAGGTGTTTATGTACAGTTTACAGGACCAAATTATGAGACTCCTGCAGAAGTAAGACTTGCACAGAGATGGGGTGGAGATGCAGTTGGAATGAGCACCGCATGCGAAGCTATGGCTGCCCGACACATGGGAATGGAAATCTGTGGAATTTCCTGCATCACAAATATGGCAGCAGGAATTTCCCAAAAAGAGCTTAACCATAAAGAAGTGCAGGAAACAGCAGACCGCGTAGCGAAATCCTTCAAGGAATTAGTAACAAAAGTTGTTGTAAATATGTAAGATCCATAAGTAAGACAGCAGAAAGGAGACAAAAATTATGAAGAAATATAAGAGAATATTTACTATTGTAATAGACTCCTTTGGGGCAGGAGAAATGCCGGACGCAGCCCAGTACGGGGATGAAGGAACAGATACTATGGGACATATTTCCCAGAATGTAGATGAATTTACGATTCCAAACCTTCAGAAGCTTGGAATTGCAAATCTTCATCCGTTGAAACAGGTTGCAGCAGTGGAGCGACCAATGGGTTATTATACATTTTTAAAAGAAGCCAGTACCGGAAAAGATACTATGACAGGACACTGGGAAATGATGGGGCTTCACATCACAAAACCGTTTAAGACTTTTACAGAGACCGGATTTCCAAAAGAGCTGATCGATGAGCTTGAGAAGAGAACGGGACATAAAGTAATTGGAAACAAGAGCTCCAGCGGAACAGAGATTCTGGATGAACTGGCTGAGGAAGAAATCGCTACCGGTCATATGATCGTTTACACATCTGCTGATTCTGTATTGCAGATCTGCGGAAACGAGGAGACTTTCGGACTGGATGAACTGTATCGCTGCTGTGAGATCGCCCGTGATATCACCATGAGGGATGAGTGGAAAGTCGGACGTGTTATTGCAAGACCTTACCTTGGCAAGAAAAAAGGTGAGTTCAAACGTACCAGCAACCGCCATGATTATGCACTGAAGCCTTACGGAAAAACTGCGCTTAATGCATTGAAGGATGCAGGTTATGATGTGATCTCTGTTGGAAAGATTTTTGATATTTTTGACGGCGAGGGACTGACAGAGTCCAATAAGTCAAAAAGCTCTGTTCATGGAATGGAGCAGACAATTGACATTGCGAAAAGAGAGTTTGAGGGGCTTTGTTTTGTAAATCTTGTAGATTTCGATGCTCTTTGGGGACATCGACGCAATGTAAAGGGATATGCAGAGGAACTTGAAAGATTTGATGTAAAACTTGGTGAACTTCTTGATGAGCTTCGTGAGGATGACCTTCTGATCATTACAGCTGACCACGGAAATGATCCGACGCATACAGGAACTGATCACACAAGAGAAAAAGTACCATTTTTTGCTTATTCCCCATCTATGGAGGGATACGGAAAACTGGAAGATCAGAATACTTTTGCAGTAATCGGTGCAACGATCGCAGATAATTTTGAAGTTAAGATGCCGGAGGGAACAATTGGAAGTTCTCTTCTGGATGAACTGAAGTAAAAGGAAGGTAAAATGGATAAAAAAGATATATTAAAAAAGGTGGATCACACATTACTTGGACAGACTGCAACATGGGATGATATTCGAGGAATCCTGGATGATGCCATGAAATATGAGGCTGCATCTGCATGTATTCCGGCTGCTTATGTAAAACAGGCAGCGGAATATGTAGCGGGAAAACTTCCGATTTGTACAGTGATCGGTTTTCCGAACGGATATAATACAACTGCTGTAAAGGTATTTGAAACAAAAGACGCCATTGCAAATGGTGCTTCAGAAATCGATATGGTTATTAACATCGGATTTTTAAAGGATGGAAGATATGAGGAAGTAGAGAATGAGATTCGTGCGATCCATGAAGCTTGTGATGGAAGAATCCTCAAAGTTATCATTGAGACATGTCTTCTTACCGAAGAAGAGAAAATTAAAATGTGTGAGATCGTTACAAATGCAGGAGCAGAATTTATCAAAACTTCTACCGGATTTTCCACAGCGGGAGCAACTTTTGCAGATGTAGAGCTGATGAAGAAATATATTGGAAAAAATGTAAAAGTTAAGGCAGCAGGTGGAATTTCATCCTTCGATGATGCAGAAAAATTTATCAGTCTTGGCGCAGAGCGTCTTGGAACAAGCCGTCTTATTAAGATCCTGAAAAATACGGACACTGGTGCAGGATATTAACACTGTGAAAGAGGACTGTCAAAGACAGGATTATACATAAATTATGAACTAACAACAAGTAATAGAATTTGTAAAAGTATCATTTCACATTTTTCTACCAGCTGTGGATAAAGGATGGACGGAATCTAAAAAATACGATAAAATCTGTATTAGAAATGCTGTTGTCGTGAAATTTACAAACGCTCGAAAAAGGAAAAATAAACATGGCAAAGAAAGATTTGCTATCCGGTACCGGCGTTAATTTATACAGGTGATATTATGAAAATTACTTACATTAACCACAGTGGATTTTTGGTTGAGACCAGAGACTGCTACTATATTTTTGATTATTACAAGGGTGAATTACCGAATCTTGACAAGGAGAAAGAAGTGATCGTTTTTTGCAGTCACTTCCATAAGGATCATTTTAACCCACAAATTTTTGGGATCCTTGATGATATGGGAATGACTTATCAGGCAATCCTGGCGAATGATATACGAAAAAGGAATCATTTGTCGGATATGAAGATCACATATGTTTATCATGATCAAGCTTATAGTTTGGATAATGAAACCAAAGTTGATACATTGCTATCTAACGATAGTGGTGTCGCATTTATTGTCAAAACAAAGGAAGGTACCATTTATCATGCCGGTGATTTAAACGACTGGTATTGGGATGGTGGGTCGAAAGCTGATAACCAGAGACTTACTTCAGCATATCGCGCGGCGATCAGGAAAATCAAGGGTATGCATTTTGACGCTGCATTTGTTCCCTTGGATCCGAGACAGGGAGATCACTATGCTGACGGGATCCTGTATTTCCTTAAAAATGTAGATTGCAATGTCATTTTTCCAATGCATTACTGGAATGATGCCAATGTAATTAAGCGGTTTATTACTGAATATCCGCAATATAAGTCACGCATTAGAAACACAGAATGTACAAAAGGAGAAGAAATTTCATCGTAGACCCAGATGGCTACTGGCTTGAGATTCTGCCGTAAAGCGGATGTATGTTGGTGATCTTTTATGGATCAGAGTATTTTATTCTGTGGTCATTTGTAATGAATTATGAGTAGAAGGAGACGGGCATGGAGCACTTACGTTGTGTAGTTGAGAGAATTACATATCAGAATGCTGACAATGGCTACACGGTTCTGAAATGTGCAGTGAAGAATTACAGTGATCTTGTCACAGTAGTTGGCACGATGCCGGATACCCATGTTGGTTCTGTGCTGTCTCTGGAAGGTATGTGGAAGATGGATGCCAAATATGGGCGGCAGTTTTTGGTGGAGAAATTTGAGGAGACACTTCCTGCTACAGTATATGGAATCGAAAAATATCTTGGTTCCGGTCTGGTGAAGGGCGTTGGTCCAAAGTTTGCAAAAAGAATTGTGGAAAAATTCGGGAAGGATACACTGGATGTTATTGAAGAGACACCAGATGAACTGCTCAAAGTATCAGGTATAGGAAAAGTACGTGTAGACCGGATCAAAACAAGCTGGCAGGAGCAGAAAGAGATCAAGAATATCATGCTTTTTCTGCAGAGTCATGAGGTCAGCACCTCTCATGCGACAAAGATTTTCAAGACATATGGAAGTGAAAGCATTGCGATCGTAAAGGAGAACCCATACCGGCTTGCAGATGACATCTGGGGAATTGGATTTAAGACAGCGGATTCCATTGCACAGAAGATGGGGATTGACAAAGGCAAATTTGTCCGTCTGCGCAGTGGTATTTTTTATACATTGAATAAGCTGGCAGAAGCAGGTCATTGTTATACAACAAGAGAACAGCTGACTGGAAGGGCAAAGGAACTTCTGGAAGTGGAAGAACCGGAGCTGGAGATCACCTTGGATGAGATGATCCGCACGAATGATGTGATCAGAGATGAAGCAGAAGATCGGGAAGCAATTTATCTGCCCCCATATTATTTTTCAGAAAGTGGCTGTGCAAAGCGGCTGCTTCGGTTGATGTCCTGTGGAAAGAAGAAATCTGAGGATACGGAAGAAATATTGAAGAAAGTAGCAGCTTCATCAGAAATTACTTATGACGAGATTCAGTGGCAGGCGGTAAAGACAGCGGTTTCCTCTAAGGTCATGGTGCTGACCGGTGGACCTGGAACCGGAAAGACTACAACAACTCTGGGAATTATTTCTGCATATAAGCAGGCTGGATGTCAGATCATTCTTGCTGCACCGACTGGAAGAGCAGCAAAGAGAATGTCAGAAGCAACTGGAATGGAAGCAAAAACGATTCACCGGTTATTGGAATACAAACCTCCGGAAGGCTATCAGAAAAATGAAGAACATCCGCTGGAAGGAGATGTGCTGATACTGGATGAATGTTCCATGATCGATATTATGCTGATGTATAATCTTTTAAAAGCATTGCCGCAGCAGATGTCTCTGATTCTGGTAGGCGACATTGATCAGCTGCCAAGTGTCGGAGCGGGCAATGTTCTCAGAGATATTATTGATTCCGGATGTGTTCCGGTAGTTCGTCTGACACGGATTTTCCGTCAGGCACAGGGAAGTCGGATCATCATGAATGCACACCGGATCAATAAAGGGGAAGGCATTGATATGAGAGGCGGGAAAGATGCCGACTTTTTCTTTGTCACCAAAGAGAGTAATCAGGAAGTGGTGGATACTATCGTCCAATATTGTAAGACAAACCTGCCGAGATACTATCATGTAGATCCACTGCAGGATATTCAGGTGCTGACTCCGATGCAGAGAGGCGAATGTGGGGCAGTAAATCTGAACCAGGTGCTGCAGGAAGCCATGAATCCGTCAAAGATCTTTCTGCGGAGAGGCGGCACACAGTACCGGCTGAAGGATAAGGTGATGCAGATCCGGAATGATTACGATAAGGAAGTATTCAACGGAGATATTGGTACTATCACAAAAGTTGACGTGGAAGAACGGGAACTGACAGTTCTGTTTGATGAACGGGAAGTAGTCTATGATGTGACAGAGCTGGACGAACTGGCGCTTGCCTATGCAGTGACGATCCACAAATCCCAGGGAAGCGAATATCCAATCGTTGTCATGCCATTTACTATGAGTCATTTTGTCATGCTGCAGAGAAATCTCCTTTATACAGGTGTGACCAGGGCGAAAAAGATCCTGGTACTTGTCGGAGAGAAGAAAGCTGTGTATTATGCGATAAAAAATGAAACGACAACTGGCAGAAATACATGTCTGGCAAGACGTCTGCAGCCGGACAGCAAAGAAGCACAGGAAGTGAAGGCACAGCTTTTGAAAGAAGCAGTAGACGAGACCGCAAATGAGAACGGAAGCGACAGTAAGAAGATGATTGTCTATAAGGGCAGCATCCAGCCTTCTATGGTATGTGAGACGCCGGCAGTTTATGAGGGAAATCTCTGGAAACGCCTGTCGCAGTCAAAGTTCAGAAGCAGTTTTTCCCTGAAGGCAAACGATCGGAGTTATGTATCAGAAAAGGGAATGGAGAAAGTACGTGAGTATGCCTGTGATTTTATCAGAAAGCGTCTTGCACCGGCAGAAATACCAAATGATGGAAAACAGACACCGATGAGAGGGCATCCGGTTTTTGTAGCCCAGCATGCCACAGCTACCTGTTGCAGGGGATGTCTGGAAAAATGGCATCGTATTCCGAAAGGACGGGAATTGACAGAAGCGGAGCAGGAATATGTTGTAAATGTGATCATGGAATGGATCGGTCGGGAAATTCATTGAGAGAACGTCTCAGCTTTGGGGTCTAATTTCTATAGCCGCAACCCTTTAATATCTTTAATACGTGATAAGATCGTATTGCAGCTGCAGCTGATAACGCCGGGAAGTGTATCAATGACTGTGTGCAGGAAATGTTCCATTTCATCACTTGATGAAGCAACGGCATGTACATGCAGCTTGTCTCTTCCTGTGACACGGTAAATCTGCGTGACGGTATCATTATTATGTAATATATCTGTCACCTGCGACAGATGGTCTGGTTTTGTCTCGATTTCAAAATAGCATGAAACAGCACCGCTGATCTTTTGAGGGTTTATTATAGTTGTATATTCTTCAATTATGCCTTTTTTCTCCAGAGCCTGGATCCGGGCTTTTACTGCCACTCTGGAAATACCGGTTTCTTTACCGATATCAGAGTAAGAAATACGTGCATTTTCTATAAGTAACTGGATGATTTTCTGATCCAGTTCATCTAAACCGTTCAGGTACATAAGTGTCCCTCCTGTAAAATAATATCTTCCGGATAGTGATTTTCCTTAAATATCATATCATTTATGTTGCTAAAAGTAAATGCTGGCTTGACTTAGCGGCTGTAACTACATATAATTATTTCGTAACGTAATTTAAAACTTGCATTTTGAATACATGGAATAAATTCCGGTGAAGGAAAGAATAAGTGAAATTATAAAGGCTGTGGAGGAATATGATAATGTCAAAAGATGAATATCTGATCACAGATACGCCTCTTAAAGCGTTGACGGTTTTTGCAATGCCAATGATTTTGGGCAGTTTTTTTCAGCAAATATACAATATGGCTGACTCTATCATCGTCGGCCAATTTGTTGGCTCCTTTGCACTTGCAGCTGTCGGGGCCTGCGCAGCGCTGACCAACGTTTTTATTTGTGTGGCACTGGGGGCAGGTGTCGGTGCCGGTGTGCTCGTGAGCCGCTATTTCGGTGCCAGGGAGTATGGAAAAATGAAGACCATCGTGTCAACGTCCTTGTTTAGCTTTTTAATTCTAAGCATAGTCCTTGGTGTTTTTGGCTTTTGCTTTTCCCACTCGATGATGAGGGTATTACAAACCCCCGGCGATATACTGAATGATGCAGTGTTATATCTGCGGGTCTATTTCGTGGGTTTTCCGTTTCTGTTTATGTATAACATTCTTTCCAACATGTTCACTTCCATTGGTGAATCAAAAATCCCACTGGGACTCCTGGTATTCTCGTCAATCTTAAATATTTTTATGGATCTTTGGATGGTGGCCGGACTTGGTCTCGGTGTGTTTGGTGCAGCCCTTGCGACTCTTATAGCACAGGGAATTTCTGCGGTGTTTTCACTTTTTCTTTTCCTTGGCCGGATGCGTCGATATAAAAGTCGTTTTGACTGGTTTGACAGGCAGGAGTTACATTCCATGCTTCAAATTGCTGTACCTTCGGTTCTTCAGCAGTCTACAGTGTCCATCGGTATGATGATCGTACAGGCAGTTGTAAATCCCTTCGGTACACAGGCACTTGCGGGGTATGCGGCGACGATGCGGGTAGAGAATGTTTTTTCATTGATTTTTGTATCCATTGGCAATGCGGTTTCCCCATATGTTTCCCAGAATCTTGGCGCAAAGAAAATTGAACGGATCAAAAAAGGATATCACGCTGCACTGGTGTTAGATGTATGTTTTGCAGTTCTTGCTTTTATAGTCATTGAAACACTGCACACGCAGATTTCCTCGCTATTCCTTGGTAAAGATGGAACTGCCCTGGCCTATCAGGTATCCGAGGGCTATATGAGATGGCTTGGTTACTTCTTCATCTTTATGGGAATCAAAATGGCAACCGATGGGGTTCTTCGTGGTCTTGGGATCATGCGCCCGTTCCTCATTGCAAATATGGTGAACCTGGCGATCCGCCTGTCTGTTGCTTTGATCTGTGCACCGCGTTTTGGCATTGTATTTGTCTGGATTGCTGTACCAGCTGGTTGGTTTGCGAACTTTTTAATATCCTATGTGGCTCTCAGAAGATCATGGCCGACTGATAAAGAGGTGCAATCCCGATAGCCTAAAGTAATTTAAGGAGGAATTTATAGTATGAACGATAAATGTGTGGTATTGAATGCAAAGAAAATGAATTTTGATGGGAAGCTGGATTTTTCCGTTTTATCTTCTGATGTTACAGTATATGATGATACAACAGAACAGCAGCTGTCAGAGCGTATTCAGGGTGCAGATATCATTGTAACAAAGGAGATGTCTGTGAGTGCAGAAATGATACAGAAATTCCCGGAATCTGTTAAACTGATCTGCGAGGCAGGTACAGGATATAATAATATTGATCTTGAAGCAGCACGGAAGAAGGGGATTACAGTCTGCAATATCCCGGCATACAGCACAGAACGTGTGGCACATACTGCGATTATGATGATATTAAATCTGAGTTCTGCAATGCAGGTACAGATGAAGATGCTGGCATGCGGAAATCATGACAATTTTACCAGAAATCTTCAGGTTCCGCATGTTGAGGTAAATGGTAAAACACTTGGTGTTATAGGTGCAGGACATATTGGCAGGAAAGTTATCCAGATCGCACAGGCGTTGGATATGAACATACTTGTATATACCAGGACACCGAGAGAGGATGAGAAAGGTATCCGCTATGTATCGCTTGAGGAATTACTCAGGAATAGTGATTATGTTTCCATGCACTGTCCATTGACGGAAAGTACAAAACATATGATCAACAAAGAGACTTTATCACTTATGAAGCCCTCAGCGTTTATCATTAATACCTCAAGAGGTGCACTTATTGATGAGGCTGCTCTTATAGAAGCATTGGAAAATGGTACGATTGCAGGAGCCGGACTTGATGTTCAGGAAACCGAACCACCTGAAGAAACCAACCCTCTTTATACTATGGATCATGTCCTTTTGACGCCGCATATGGGATGGAAAGGACTTGAAACAAGACAGCGGCTGGTTTCTATTCTGGCGGATAATATAAAAAAGTTTATGGAAGAGGATCCGATCAATGTTGTATCAGGTCTATAGTATCTGACAGCAAAGTGATGATATGACTTCCGGGTTTGCAGAGTGAAAAAATATAATTACAATCAATAAGTCAGTGCTTTGATATCTTCTTCCGATACAGCAGGAATAACATAAACAATAGAATTACTGGAAAAATAAGTCCGAATCCCATGCCGATCTTAATATTATTTCCAGCATTCTGAGTGATACGACCAACAATTCCAGGTCCAATGCTGCCACCTAAATCTCCTGCCATGGCAAGAAGAGAGAACATAGCCGTTCCACCTGTTGGAAAAGTTTTTGAGGAAATACTGATGGTTCCAGGCCACATGATTCCAACTGAAAATCCACATGCAATACAACCGATCAGTCCGATGATCGGGTTGGATGACAAAGCAGTAAGCAGATAACAGACAACGCATAATATGCCTGAACCACTCATAAACTTCATTAAATCTAACTGTTCTCCATATTTACCAAAAATTATACGGCTGATTCCCATTGTTACTGCAAACATACATGGACCTGTTAGATCTCCCAGAGCTTTTGATAATCCCAGTGCTGATTCTGCATAAGCAGATGCCCATTGAGCCATTGCAAGTTCAGAAGCTCCGGAACAGATCATCAGACATATTGCAACCCAGAAAAATGGTTTGGAAAACAGATCCTTAATTCCCATTCCAGAACCATTGTCAACCAGAGATTCAATGGGACAGGTCATGAAGTTATAAGTATTAACTGCAGGAATGATTGCCCATATTACGGCGAGCCACTTCCAACTGTCTATTCCAAATATCAGGAAAAATAAGCTGGAAATCAAAATTGTCCCAACAGCTCCCCAACAGTAAAACGAATGGAGCAGACTCATAGTTGCTTCTTTGTTTTCAAACGGACAGGCCTCGATAATAGGACTGCAAAGTACTTCTATTAAACCGCTTCCGATGGCATAAACAATAACACTACATATAATTCCAATAAAAGGATCAGGTAAAAAATCAGGTAAAAATGCCAGTCCAAGCAGACCCAATGCAGCAAATATTTCTGATGCAACAATGCACACACGATATCCGATATGATCTACGAATTTGGCACAGAACAGATCAACCAGAAGCTGTGTGAAAAAGAAGAAAGTGGATATCAGAGCAATGTTACCGAGAGAAATATGGTAGTCACTGTGAAATTTCAAAAAAAGAAGCGGTGCGAAGTTTGCCGCAATAGCCTGTGTGATAAATCCCATATAACAGGCTATTTTTGTCTTATGGTAGTTAGTTTTTTTTACAGCATTCATTTTTTATTTTCCTCTCCGAATGTTTTTAACAGTTTTATGTTCAATCTTCATATTCATCAATACTTCCACAAAAAAGTCTGTTCTGGGTGGTGCGGTTATTTCAATTTTGTCGCCCTCAATGTTGATCTCACTTTCATTCATCCATTTAAAAATCATAAGAATACCTCTTTTCTTTTTTTACTTGATTATATAGCAAATATCAGATATATACATTGAATTAAATTGTAGAAATACTGTATAATATCGTAAAAAAGAAAGAACGTGATATGGGATGGATTATAATAAAATACTTACAGACGAGGAGTTCATGGAAATTAAACAGCATGGAAGCAGTGATTATCCATTCCAGTATTATTATGATAATCTGGAATTGTTTGATTTTCATTGTATTGAGTGGCACTGGCACAGAGAATTTGAGTTTTTATATGTCGAGTCCGGACAAGTTACATGCGGAATAGGAGAAAAACAGATTATATTGTCAGAAGGAGAAGCAATTTTTATTAATTCTAAAATATTGCACCGCTTTTACGCATCATCAGGTGGTATCATTCCTAACTTTGTATGTATGCCGGAATTTATTGCGCCGGAGAACAGCCTGATCTATAAGAAATATATTTTGCCAATCATTTCATCGAATATATATTTCCAGCGTTTTCAGACTGATGAATTATGGCAAACAAAGATTATACAAACTATGATAAAAATAATGGAAATACAGAGGAATGAGAAAATAAGAGAACTTGCTACTTTGGCATTGCTGCAGGATTTATGGCTGACTTTTTATGAAAATGTAAAGTTATCTGATAAAGGAGATGTACAGACAGTGGATGAAGTTGCACAGAAAAGAGTGCAGTTGATCATGCAATATATACATGAAAACTATAATCGCAATTTGTCTCTGGATGAAATTGCTTCGCATATAGGAATCAGCAAAAGTACTGCACTTAATTTGTTCCACCGTTTTTTACATACTACACCGGTTAATTATCTGATAGGATATCGACTTCAGGCAGCTTCATGGTTATTGAAAAATACGAATAAAAAAGTAAAAACGATCGCTTATGAAAGCGGATTTCATAACGTTGATTATTTTTGCAGATTGTTTAAAAAACGTTATCATTTAACTCCATCAGAATATCGCTGCACATGTTTAAAAGTGTTGTCGGCTGATCCGAGTCTTCAGACCTGTAAATAAAGCCGATGCAGGACTTTTGGAATCCTGTATCGGCTTTGTTGATTTTGTAAAGGCTTTGAAAAATTTACTTTTACTGGTTCATCAGTGCTTTGATATCTTCTTCCGGTGTGGTGATAGGTGCAATACCATAATTTTCAACCAGAAAGTTCAGAATATTAGGAGAAAGGAACGCCGGAAGAGAAGGACCAAGACGGATATTTTTGATACCCAGATGCAGGAGGGTTAACAGGATACAGACTGCTTTCTGTTCATACCAGGAGAGTACGAAGGAAAGCGGAAGCTCATTTACAGAACATCCAAATGCATCTGCAAGTGCCACAGCAACCTGGATCGCACCATAAGCATCATTACACTGACCCATATCCATCAGTCGTGGAAGACCACCGATCTCTCCCAGATCGAGATCATTGAAACGGAATTTTCCACATGCCAGGGTGAGAACGATACTGTCAGAAGGTGTCTGCTTTACAAATTCCGTATAATAGTTTCGACCTGGCTTGGCACCATCACAGCCGGCAACCAGGAAGAAATGGCGGATCGCACCTGATTTTACGGCATTTACTACAGTACCTGCATGGGACAGGATGGCTGCATGACCAAAACCGGTTGTCACTTTTTTTCCGCCGTTGATACCGGAGAACATACGATCTTCTTTGTAACCGCCCAGCTCCAGTGCTTTTTCAATAAGCGGTGTGAAATCTTTCTTCTCGTCAATATGGACAGCTCCCGGGAAGGCAACCACTTCTGTTGTAAATACTCTGTCAGCGTAGCTGCTTTTTGGAGGCATCAGACAGTTGGTAGTGTAGAGAATCGGGGCCGGAAGATGGTCAAATTCTTTCTGCTGATTCTGCCATGCAGTTCCGAAATTGCCTTTCAGGTGAGCGTATTTCTTTAAGAATGGATAGGCATGGGCAGGGAGCATTTCACCATGTGTATAGATATTGATTCCTTTTCCCTCAGTCTGTTCAAGCAAAAGCTGCAGATCTTTCAGATCATGTCCGGTCACGACAATAAAAGGCCCTTTTTCTACCGTAAGTGTAACATCAGTTGGCTCTGGTGTTCCATAGGTTTCTGTATTTGCCTTATCAAGAAGTGCCATGCACTTCAGATTGATCTCTCCTGTTTTGAGTACTGTGGAAAGTAGTGCTTCTGTGCTTTCTTCATAACCGATCTTAGATAATGCCTCGCAGAAGAACTGATTC
Organism: Ruminococcus sp. AF20-12LB; assembly: GCF_003478985.1. Taxonomy (NCBI): domain Bacteria; kingdom Bacillati; phylum Bacillota; class Clostridia; order Eubacteriales; family Oscillospiraceae; genus Ruminococcus; species Ruminococcus sp. AF20-12LB. The sequence goes on from NZ_QUGH01000014.1 coordinate 35,523, forward strand.
ACTTCGGCATCTTCATAATTCAGAACATTTGCATGATAGGCATAGGCAGCCATTCCGCGGATACCAAAGAGAATAAGAGATTTCAAGGAGCGGATATCTTCATTGGCATTCCACAGCTGCTGAAGATCATATTCCTCTGTTCTGCAGTCAGGAACCAGTCTTTCTTTTTCAGCTCTGACTTTTTGTATCATATTTTCGATTGCAGCATTGTCAAAACTTACATTTGTAACTGTAGTAAACAGTCCTTCGATTATGATCTGTCCGGTTCTTTTTGAAATAGTTTCCGTGCTGTCGGCAGCTTTAGCCAGACTGATCAACGCACCTGTCAGTTCGTCCTGTAATTTCGCTGTATCTGCTTTTTTTCCACAGACACCGGCATTTCCCGTGCAGCCTGTACATCCGACGGTCTGTTCACACTGAAAACAAAACATTTTTTTATCCATTATTGTATTCTCCTTTTATTCTGTGATTTTTCGAATGATCTTTCTTATTATTTTATCCTCGGCCGGTAATATTTATCCTTGGTTTCTGTTAGGAGTATAGTATAATAATTACAACGTGTATGTTTGATTTCCAACAGGAGGATTAATTTTGAAAAAATATTTACCCATTTTAAGAACCAGTCCTTTCTTTAAAGGTCTTACTGATAATGAGATATTATCCATACTGCACTGTGTAAATGCAGCAACAATCTCCAGAAAACGGGATTCTTATATTTTCAGAGCCGGAGATTCTACCGAAGTAATGGGACTTGTGGTGGCAGGCTGTGTTCTTGTTATTCAGGAAGACCTCTGGGGACATCGGAATATTCTGTCAAAATGTCATGCAGGAGATTTTTTCGGTGAACCATATGCAGCAAGTCCGGGAGCTGTTCTGAATGTCAGTGTGGTAGCAGATGAAGATTGTGAGATTATTTTTTTAAATGTTCAAAGACTTCTGGTTTCCTGTCCAACAGTATGTGATCATCATCAGAAGCTGATTCGTAACCTGGTCGGTGTCCTGGCAAATAAGATCCTGATCCTCAACGATAAGATCACACATGTGGGTAAACGAACGACCAGGGATAAGCTGTTGTCCTATTTGTCGGCGGTATCTATCAGACAGGCATCTTTATCCTTTGACATTCCTTTTGACCGGCAGCAGCTGGCAGATTATCTTTGTATTGACCGTGCGGCAATGTCTGCGGAGATATCAAAGCTGCAAAAAGAAGGACTTATAAAAACAAACAGAAACCATTTTGAGCTGACTGTCTGTAATGATACGGATTCAGGAATAAAAATGTGATATACATCACGGAAAACGATAAACTTTTTCATTATAATACAAAAGGAAAGCGAGACAAGAGTAGTTTATTATCAGAAACTGCAAAAGCTATACCAGTGAGGTTGATACAATGGGACAGATAACACTCAGGGAACTGGAGAAGATGGATTTTTTTAAAGAAATCCCAAAGGATATTCTGCAGAATCTGCTTAATGAAAGTGAAGTTGTTTCTTATAAGAAAAAAGAAGTGATTTTTCATTCACGAAGCAGAACCAAAACAGTATATTTTGTGTATTCCGGCGAAGTGATGCTTTATAATCTGACCAAGCATGGAAATCGAAAGGTGATTTTTATCCTGGGAAAAGGACGGCTTTTAAATCAGAGCATTGTAAGCAAAAAGCCGAATGCACTTTTTTGTGAGGCTGCCTGTCCGGTGCAGGTGATAGAAATTGCAGAAAAACAGTTTCTTCAGCTTATGGAACAGAGCCATGCTTTGACAAGAGCTGTTTTGAGAGAGTATGAGAGAAATCTCTGGCGAATGGGGCACCAGCTAAAGAATACGACCGGAAATATGCAGATGGAGCGAAAAATAGCTGCAAAATTATGGAAGCTCGGTCGTGATTTTGGCGTAGATACGGAAGAAGGGGTGATGATAGATATTGATCTTACCATTACCCTGATGGCAGATCTGGTTGGTGCACCAAGGGAAAATGTATCTCGTGCCTGTAAGGTTCTTACGGACAGAGGTCTGATCTGTTATGGTAATAAGCGCTTTATTCTGATAGATTTTGATGGTCTTGCAGAATTTTATAAAATGTGATTATAAGAAAGGGGTATCTGATGGGAAAACGAGTCAGCAGTGATGAGATGCAGAATATTTTTGAAATTTTGCAGAAATCCTATGATGTGTATGGACCGAAAATTTACCAGGGGACAGGATGCTTTTCAGATACAGATGTAGTTCGTTATGGTCTGCTGAACAGCTGGGAAGAGATTGTCTGGGATCAGAAGTCGGATTACAGCTTTAAGGAGGTACTGCTTCCGATTTCAGAGACGATTCTTTATTTTACGGAGAATGAGATGAAAACAGCAGACGGAGCGGCAAGACAGAGGTTGATTTTCTTGAAAAGCTGTGATTTTCATGCCCTGAAACGTCTGGACGACATGTATTTGAAAAATGGTGCAGAGGATTATTATTACAGAAGAATGCGGGAAAACACAGTTTTTGCTGTGATGGGGTGTAAGGAATCCGGAAAAAATTGTTTTTGCGTAAGTATGGGAACGAATCGTTGTGAAGAATATGATATGTATATTTTTCAGGATGAAGATGGATGTTACATGGAGCTGAGATGCAGAGAACTGGAAGAATTATTATGGGATTATGGACAGAATGTTCAGGAGAAACCGATTTTTGTGGAAAATAATGAGGTTCATATAGAGGTTCCGGAAAAACTTTCAAATACAATCCACCAGGATTCCATGTGGCAGGAATATGGCAGTCGATGTATTGGCTGTGGCCGCTGTAATTTTGTCTGTCCTACGTGTACCTGTTTTACTATGCAGGATATTTTTTATAAAGATAATCCAAAGGCCGGAGAGCGTCGCCGTGTATGGGCTTCCTGCCAGGTAGATGGATATTCTGATATTGCCGGAGGACACAGCTTCCGCCAAAGTCAGGGTGAAAGAATGCGCTTTAAGGTATTACATAAAATTTCAGATCATAAGAAAAGATTCGGATATCATATGTGCGTCGGCTGCGGGCGTTGTGAAAATGTCTGTCCGGAGTATATTTCCTATATCGAATGTCTTCAGAAACTGAAAGAAAAGGAGGGAAAGTAAGATGACGAATGAATATATTCCTTTCTTATCTAAGATAAAAGAAATCGTGAAGCATACAGAGACAGAATATACATTCCGTATGACATATGTGGGTGAAGTAAGACCGGGACAGTTTTTTGAAGTTTCTATTCCTAAATATGGTGAGGCACCGATTTCTGTCAGTGGTATAGGAGAAGATTATGTTGATCTGACCATACGCAAGGTTGGCAAGGTGACCGGAGAGATTTTTGAACTGAATGAGGGAAGCTGTTTTTTTATGCGTGGCCCGTATGGAAACGGTTTTGAGAAGGAGAATTATCAGGGAAAAGAACTGATCGTGGTAGCTGGTGGAACAGGAGTATCTCCTGTGAGAGGAGTGATCAGTTACTTCGGTGAGCATCCGGATGAAGTGAAAAAATTACACACGATCCTTGGGTTTAAATCGCCGTCAGATATTTTGTTCCGTGAGGATCTGAAGATCTGGGAACAGCAGATGGAGCTGATCCTGACAGTGGATTCCGCTGATGACGATTCTTATAGGACAGGACTTGTTACAAAATATATTCCGGAACTTGAGCTTGATAATATCCATGAGACTGCAGCTATTGTTGTCGGACCACCGGTCATGATGAAATTTGCAGTAGCAGAGCTTTTAAAGCTGGGAATGAAGGAAGAACAAATCTGGATATCTCAGGAGAGAAAAATGTGCTGTGGACTTGGTAAATGCGGGCATTGTCGAATGAATGATACCTATATTTGTCTGGATGGTCCGGTATTCTGTTATTCAGAAGGTAAAAAACTGTTTGATTAGGGGAGGAAATCGTAATGGATATCAATACAAAGAAACTAAAGAAAAATGCCTTCCGTGTATCAAAGGTCCGTGGGCTTACGGCTTCCAGAGTTCGTGTTCCGGGAGGGTGCTGTAATGCAGACGTTATGCAGCAGGTGGTGGATATTGCCAGAAAATATGGAAACGGACAGATCCATGTTACCACTCGTCAGGGATTCGAAATTGAAGGAATCCATATGGAAGATATGGATAAAGTTAATGAGATGCTTCAACCCATCATTGATAATCTTCAGATCAATCAAAATGAGGCAGGTACCGGGTATTCAGCATCAGGAACCAGAAATGTCTGTGCATGTATCGGAAACAGAGTCTGTCCTTTTGGAAATTATAATACAGCAGCTTTTGCGAAGAGAATCGAAAAGGCTATATTTCCTAATGATCTTCATTTTAAAATTGCACTTACAGGTTGTGCCAATGACTGTATCAAAGCAAGAATGCACGATTTTGGAATTATCGGTATGACAGAGCCACAATATGACCCTGATCGTTGTGTATCCTGTGGCGCCTGTGTAAAAGGCTGTGATAAGCTTTCGGTGGATGCGTTAAAGATGGATAATTACAGAATCGTGCGCAATGAAGAAAAATGCGTAGGCTGTGGAGTATGTGTGACAAAATGTCCTACCAGAGCATGGACCAGAAGTGAAAAAAAATATTATCGTCTGACACTTATGGGACGAACTGGAAAGAAAAATCCACGTCTGGGAGAAGATTTTTTGATCTGGGCAGATGAAGACACTATCGTCAAGGTTATCCTGAACACCTATAAATTTGTAAAAAAATATATTGATCCAAATGCGCCTGGCGGCAAGGAACATGTGGGATATATTATTGACCGTGTAGGGTTTGCAGAATATAAAAGGTGGGCGTTGGATGGTGTAGTACTTCCGCAGGAAACGATAGTGAAAGATAATATTTACTGGAGCGGAATACATTACAGATAATTATAAATAAGATAATTCCAATATAAGGAATTTTGCAAAAGAAGGTTGACCGGAAAAAAACTGACCGTTTAAAAGGATGCTATTGTTATAAGCCTTCCTTTACCTGGAATCCACACGATGGTATTATGGTATGTATAAAGAATCTGTGAAATCAGTTATTGAAAAACAGGAGGGAAAAAATGTTCATCAGAAAAGCAGAAGAAAAAGATATTCCGAGGATCCTGGAATTGTTAGGACAGGTGCTGCAGATCCACGCAGATATAAGGCCTGATATCTTTATTCCGGGCACAACAAAATATACGACAGACGAATTGACAGAGCTTTTGAAAAATGAAGAAAAGCCAATATATGTTGCAGCGGATGAGGCTGATGTTTGTGTGGGGTATGCATTTTGTCAATTAAAGGAACAGCCTTTTTCAAATAATATGGTACCGTTTAAATCTCTTTTTATAGATGACCTGTGTGTCGATCAGGAGGCACGAGGCCGGCATATTGGGGAAAGTCTGTTTGAATATATAAAAAATAAAGCAAAGCAGCTGGGATGTTATGAAGTGACATTGAATGTGTGGGCAGGAAATACTTCAGCAGAAAAATTTTATGAAAAAATGGGAATGCGGACAAAAGAAAGACAGATGGAATACATATTATAAGATGGTTGAACCGCCCAGAGAAAAAACAGTCGGCTAAGACACAGACTGAGAAGTCTGTATCTTAGCCGGAAAATTTATCACTGTAATGAACATGCATGGCTTCCCAGTCCATAAACACTACATAAAATACTCTTCCGTATTGCTGGCTGTCCACGATCCTTCCGTGATCAAGAACAGAAAGGTAAGAGCCGTCCGCTTTTCGAAGATGAAAGTGGATGTAATAATCATTTTTATTGCCGGCATCGATCTGTTTCCAGATGCTTGCTTCTATCTGCTGCTGTTCATTCTCACGGATCAGGTTGTGGAAGCTTTTATTTGTGAGGCTGAAGAGTTCATCTATATTTTTATATCCGGTCATTTGAAGGAACTCGTGGTTTGCATACAGGAGTTCATCATCATCTTTGTCCGCTCTGTATATGATAAATGCACCCGGAAGGTGTTCAGAGATATCCTTGAATGCAAATCCGAGCTGTTTGCGGATTCCTGACCGGAGCCCATCCCTGTAAGCCATACATCCATTTTTTCCGTGAAGCTTTATTTCATAAAGTGCTGCATCTGCACAGCGCATAAGCTGTGAACGGTTGGAGGCAAAGGTTGGATATTCTGCATATCCGAGAGAAATAAAAAACGGATATTCTTTTCCCTTACATGAAAATGTCTTTGGAAGCTTGGTAAATTGCAGCAGCAGTTCTCCCGCTTCTTTATAGGTATGATCCGGCAGAAGAATGCAGAACTCATCGCCACCGTTTCTTCCCAGTAATGTGGTTTTTGGGAAAAAAGCCTTCATGCTATCTGTAAGACTCTTTAGTGCCCTGTCTCCATAGACATGTCCGTAAATATCATTAATAAACTTAAAGTCATCAATATCAAGGAGTGCGGCCACAAAATGCGTTTTTGGATTTTTAGTGAACATCCTTTCGGCTAATTCATCAAATCCATAGCGGTTGTAAATATCGGTGAGAGAATCTGTGTGTGCCAGTATTTGAAATTTGTTTTTATTTTCTTTCGATACTAACCATACCCGGGTAAGACCTGAGAAAAGTAAAACGACAGCAGTAAACATTCCGCCGACGATTACCAGTAATCTAAGGTCTCTCCATCCGCTTTCAGGAGCTACTTCTAATGTCCAGTGCTCTTCCCCTATCGTAAAACCATAAGAAACAGTATGAGTTAATTGGTCGTCTGACTGATAAACAACTTTATAAGTATCGCTCCAGGGAGCGTCGGTTTTTGAGAGTCTGTATTCATATCCGAAATCCGAAAGTGCACTGATCGCATCTGAAAAAATGTCAGGAACACGCAGGATAACAATGGTAAATCCCCAGAAATATTCCTGGTTGTTTTCATCTTTCAGGTAGACTGGATTGCGGACAGCAATTCCACAGCCGCCCCGTTTTAAATCGAAAGGACCTTGTGTAATGATCACGTGATTGTCTCTTGCGTAACAGGAAATTTTGCTGCAATCTTTATCCTGGAGCAGATCGATCTTACTCGCTTCCGTTCCCTCAGAAGGATAAATATCTGTTACATTACCATCCGGAGCAAGCTGTATGCTTTCAATAACGTCAGACATAATATTTTCCGCAATTGTGTCAAACTGATTGATCTTTCCGTTTTCACTGATCAGGACCTGCTTTAGCGCATCTGTGATCGCAATTCCATTTGTAATCTCATTTTTTATACGTTCGCCGTAGGTTGTTGCATTTAATTGTGCTTTTATGTGTTGTTGTTCAGTTTCATGTGAGTCTATTTTGTATACAATTAAACCAACAAGGCATATGCCCAGTAAAAAAACGATAAGAGGTACAATTGTTTTTTTCTTCACCTGGTTCACCTCGTTTTATTAGTTTCGCAATAAAGTATTATACCATAGAAGTAAAAAAATAGAATGATTTTTTGCGTTAAAGTGATATTGTTTTTTTATGTACAATGGAAATATGACCAGAGGGTGAAATATAGTATACAATTGAGGATTATATTGGAAAGAATACTGAAAAAACCTCGCGGTTTTGTAGGGTATATGATATACTGTTCTTTATAAGTAAATATCTTATCGGAATTCACGGAGGATCTGACCGATGCTGAATAAAAAAGATTTTTTAAAATATGCATCAAAATTAGCATTTCCGATCATGATCCAAAATCTGATCGGAACATTAGTAAATGTTGCGGATACTGTAATGCTGGGATATGTAAGCCAGACTGCCATGTCAGCTTCATCTCTTGCCAACCAGTACACATTTATTCTTTTCTGTTTGTATTATGGCATGGCTACAGGTACTTCGGTTTTATGTGCCCAGTACTGGGGAAAGGGTGATAAAAAGACAGTAGAAAAGATTCTCGGCCTGGCGGAGCGGATCTCACTGATCGTTTCTCTTGTATTTTTCGTTATCTCCTTTTCCATGCCGACTACGATCATGAAGATTTTTACAAACAGTCCGGATACGATTGCTGCCGGCAGCGAGTATTTGAAGGTGATCTCATTTTCCTTTATGTTTATGGGATTCTCTCAGGTTTTCATGAGTGCCCTTCGAAGTGTCGGAAAAATAATGCTGCCTTCTGTTACATACATTGTATCGCTTTGCGTCAATGTATTTTGTAATGCCACCTTTATCTTTGGCCTGTTTGGACTTCCAAAGCTTGGTGTTACCGGTGTTGCCCTTGGTACTGTTATTGCCAGGATCGCAGAGGTATTGATCTGTCTCATCTATTCATTAAACAGCTCCGATGTCAGATTCCGGATAAAATATTTCTGTGCGAAATCCGGTATTCTGTTCAGGGACTTTATGAAAATTGCTTCTCCGGCTGTGATAAATGATGTTGTCTGGAGCTTTGCCAGTTCAGCGTTCGCAGCGATCCTTGGCCACATTGGCGATGATATGGTTGCCGCAAATGCCGTTGCTGTTATGGTGGTAAACATTGGTGCCATCGCCTGTCGCGGTTTTGCCAACGCTACTACCATCATTATCAGCCAGGAGCTTGGTAAAGATCACAAGGATACAGCCAGAGAATATGGGAAACGTATGCTGAGAATAACAATTATCGTAAGTCTCATCGGATGTGCCATTATTCTGGCAGTCCGCCCTATGATACTGGACTTCTACCGGGATAAACTGACAGAGACAGCTATTTATTATCTTGGTATTTTTATAATCATGACAACCTGGCGTCTTGTAGGAGAGGGTATCAATACCTGTCTTATATGCGGATGCTTCAGAGGAGGTGGCGATTCCAGGTTCGGAATGATCGTAGATTCCATATTTATGTGGCTTGTTGCAGTTCCTCTCACCTTCCTTGCAGCATATGTTTTAAAACTGCCGCCTGTCTGGGTATACTTTATAATGACCCTGGATGAGTTCGAAAAAATGCCTGTGGTGTTCATCCACTATTTCAGAAATAAATGGCTTACGAACATTACCAGAGATTTTGACTGATCAGGGGATTAAGCAGGAGACTAAAAAAATGAAATATTTTGAAGCAAAAATGTCTTATCCTCAATTTTTAAAATATCTGGTCCCATCAGTGCTGACCATGATCTTTTTATCATTTTATACAACGATAGATGGATTTTTTGTATCACGGTATGCAGGCTCTGACGCGCTTGCAGGAATTAATATTGTTATTCCGATCACCTGTGTTATTTTCGGAACATCTGTCATGCTTGCAACGGGATCAGGTGCCATTATAGGAGAGAGAATGGGACAAAAAAGAGAACAGGAAGCAAATGAGATATTTACTTTTATAACGATCGTGCTGTTCGTACTTTCGGTTGCTTTTACAGTTGTGGGAATCCTTTTCCTGAAACCGATCTGTATTTTTTTAGGAAGCAGTGAGCGCCTGATGGAGCATGTGGTGCCATACGCATTTGTCATATTTTTAGGATCGGTTCCGATGTCATTCAAGCTATTTTTCGAATATCTTGTGAGGACGGATGGGAGATCGTACATCGGAATGATCATGTCTCTGACCGGTCTGGCTTTTAATATTGTTTTCGACTATATTTTTGTGGCTATATTCGGACTGGGAACGCTTGGAGCTGCGTGGGGAACATTTCTCTCCATTACGGTAAGCATGTTGATCGGCTTTATTTATTTCCTGAAATACAGCCATATAAGGTTTTGCAGACCGAAGGCAGATGGGAGTGTTCTTCTGAAATCCTGCACCAATGGAAGCAGTGAAATGCTGACGGAGATGTCTACCGGGATCACTACATTTTTATTTAACCTTATTATCATGCAATATTTTGGTGAAGATGGAGTTGCGGCTGTGACGATCATTATGTATATTTACTATTTCTTCATCGCTTTTTATATGGGAATTGCCGTTGCAGCGGCTCCGATCATAAGCTATAATTATGGCTCTGAAAATCATGACAAGATCAGAGAAATAACACGATATAGTTTTATTACGATTGCCATCAGTTCAGTATTGATCCTCGCAGTATCACTTGTATTTGGAAAACAGATCATCCATTTATTCGTCGGGAACGGAAATGTATTTACATTGACATGGGATGGCTTGAAGCTGTTTAGTCCGGTTTTCCTGTTTATTGGTTTAAATGTATTTCTTTCCGGATACTTTACTGCCCTGGGAAATGGTTTTATTTCGGCATTGATCTCATCAATGCGTTCTTTGATCCTGGTGGTCGTGTTCATACTGATCCTTCCGAAGCTTATAGGTGTGGCCGGTGTCTGGATGACGATGCCGCTGGCGGAAGCCGTGACTATTTTTATAGCTGTTTATCTGTATCGAACATACGGGAAAAGTTTCATGCAGGAAAATTCCAGAGCCACGTCTTAATGATATTTTGCAAAACTCTAACGAAAAAGAGGCCGTCAAGTACGACCTCTTTTTTTCGTTATGGCTTTATCATGTCATGGGAGTATTTATAACTTCTGTGGAGATATTTCCAGGTATTCATAGGATGGCTGGAAATCATGGCTGTCACACTGACGGTAATATTGGGTGAAAATACGTTCTATGATATCAGGGATATGCGTTTCATCAGGTTCAAACAGTATGATGAGATACTGCAGGGAACTGTAGCGTGTACAGATATCCACACGGCGGATATTCTGCCGGATGGCCTGTTCCATATATTCCAGAGTCTGCTCAATGGATTCGATATCAGGAACTGTATCCACAAGTGTCTCGATGGTGATCATCGCCAGATAACATCTGCACTGGCTGCGTGTGACAAGCTGACTCATGTATTCATACTGTCGTGCGAAATCCCGGTAATTCAGATCAAGAGCACCTACATAGATGCCGCTTTTCTTAAGAGACTCTGCCACAAGCTCCAGATCTTTTCCGGAACCGGATGCCGCAAGAGTGCTGCGGTCGATCTGCTGGTAGAAAAAGAACTGGTTTTTGCCGTTTTGTTTTACGTAATACAGAGCTTTATCTGCTTTGGAATAGCAGTCCTCAAAGGAATCCTCGGTGCTGCACAGACACAGGCCTGCGGACAGTGTGGCAAACCGGAGTTCCGGATCATCGGTAGTGATGGTGTGAAATTTCTGGAACAGATCGTCCATCTGCAAAGACAGGGAATCAGGATCTGTGTCCGGAAGGAACATCAGGAATTCATCGCCTCCAAGTCTGCAGGAAATTCCCTGATCTGCCCGTTTCTGAAGCAGCTTTCCAAGACATTTCAGCGCACGGTCGCCGGCTTTGTGGCCATAGATGTCGTTGATCTTTTTCAGGTTATCCATATCAAGGAATATCAGACATCCATCATGCGTCTGCATAAATTCTGCGGTAAGACGTTCGCCCAGGTTACGCATGGGAAGACCGGTAAGGAAATCATAGCTTTTTGCATCTTCCTGGCTTTTTATGGTGGCCATTATGTCAGAGATGAATTTGCTGACGGTAAGCTGCATATCCGGAAGGTTATAGGTGTCCGGTTCTTCCTGGGAAGGATCCCACTGAGGCAGTCGCTTTTCGTTGAGTAGTTTCAGAAAAATGTCGGTGATCTTCGGGTCGAACTGTGTACCACGGTTTTTACGGAATTCTTCGTAAATAACTTCCGGTGGAAGCGCATTACGGTAGATTCGACGGGAGTTCATGGCATCGTAGCAGTCTGCAACAGCCACGATGCGGGCATGGATGGGGATCTCTGTTCCGGCCAGTCCGTCCGGATAGCCTTTTCCGTCATAACGCTCATGGTGACTTCTTGCGATTTCTGCCGCATGAGGGATCAGGGTTATGTCCTTCAGGATCTCGGCACCGATAACGGTGTGTTTTTTTATAAGGTTGTATTCATCATCAGTCAGCTGTGCAGGTTTGTTCAGGAACGGATCCGGGATACCGATCTTACCGATATCGTGAAGGTGAGTAGCACGTTTCAGATTCAGGATTTCCTTCGGTGTCCAGCCCAGCTCCTCTGCAATCAGGGCTGCATATTGTGCAACCCGGTAGGAATGGCCGCAGGTGTACGCGTCCTTTGCTTCAATGGTGGTGGAAAGGGTCTGTATCATCTGCAGAGACATTTTTTCATTCTGTTCCTGGTTTTTGCGGATTTCGATCTGCTGGCGTTTCAGTTCCATATCCTGGACGTTTTTGATGGCTCTTACAATATTGACAAAAAGCAGGATCAACATGCCGGCACCCACAAACAGTCCGGACATCGATGTGACAAAGTATACAGAGGTTGCTTCAACGGCAATACACAGGATCGCTGCCAGCAGACCAATGAGCAAAATCCGGTCGGCCTTGTTTTTTTCGGTGCGTATATATTGGAAAAGGTGTACAAATATTGTGGCAACGGTGATTGCCAGGATTCCGTGACTTACAGGCATAGTTTCGATATAATCTGCGATACCGGCAGCAGTGAGGATCGTACAGACTGCAAAATTTACCATTGCGATGCTTCCAAGACAGACATAAAATCTGTGATGCAGCCCTTTCTGGAGACTGTCCGCAAAAAACAGGATCGGGAGCGGACACAAAAGGATCATAACGAAGCACAGAGATCCGAGAGAGGAAGCGTTGGGGACCAGGAACTGACGGAGCTTGGATTCACCCAGCATCCAGACTGCGCCCATAACCATGCACCATCCAAGATATTCCATGTCAAATCGTGTATGATAGACCAGTCCCAGAGCGAAACTGAACAGGATTGTGACGATTCCGGCAAACAGGATAAAAAAAGCAATGTAGGTTTCCAGTCCGTATCTGCTGAAAATATATATCCAGATATCTGCCTTGTCTCCGCAGTAAACAGGATTGACGACTCCGGTGTAGTTGGAGGTGTAAGTGGTCAGTTCAATACGGAGCTCTTTGCCGGCATCGGAAGCATAAACCGGGCAGAAAACATAACGGCTGGCGGAGTTTTTGCCCACAAGCCTTGTTTTATGCGTGGAGTAGCTGGCCCTGAGGTTGTCCCCTACATAAAAATCCACATCCTGAAGGGAAGAACGGATGGCAAAGCAGGTATCTGTAAGATCATCGGGAAGCTGTATCGTGAGGACCATCGTGTCACCGACGGGAACCTTGTAGGTGCCCGGAACGGAAATTTCCTGGGTGGTTCCATCCGGTTTCTGCCAGGTAACGGTACCGGAATAGATTACAGAGGCTGCTGAGGCGTCGGAAGAGCGTTCATCTGCACCAAAAATCTGCATAAAAATGAACCAGCCAAGGATGGCGAACATCAGAATATAAAAGAAATATCTTTTTCCCTGGTTAAAGGTTTCTGTTTTTTCTTTTATGGCAATATGTCTCCTTATAATGGGAAAGGATTAGTTTGTAAATTGAAAAACTCCTTTAGATCGATTATACCAGACCGGAGCGGAAAAATCAGTATAAACAGACATACTGCGCGGATTTATGTGATTAGCATAAATTCTGCGCATCGCGAAGCGTGTTGCTGAGAACGGAGTGAGCAGTAACAACATATCCGATGCATCTGCGCGCAGGATATGGTACAATGGGTGAATGTGGAGTATGATATATGCAAAGCATGATATATGCAGGATAAAGGATCAGAATAAAGAATGAGAGTAAAGCGACAGGAGGAAGGATCATGAGTAAGATCGTAAATATCACATCAAAAGAGGATAAGGATCAGAAGCTGCAGGATATAGCAAATTCACTGGAGGAGCTGAAGGATGTAATGGCTGAAGTGATAGAAGCCTATGAGGAAGAAAATGCGGACAGCCGGAAGATGGACACGTTGACAGAGGCACTGGATGCGCTTGAGGACGCTTATGAGGTCGTTAACGATGTGCTGCTGGAGGAAATCTGATCATGCAGTATAAGGTTCTGAAGATAGAAGAAGACATGGATTTCGGCTGTGAAGAGCGACAGCCGGGTGAAGCACTTATGTCAATAGTGCTGATAGAAGATGAAAATGGAAATGAAACAAGTCTGCGACATGATGACGGCCTCCTGTATGAAAGAGATATCAATGAGGGAGATCTTGTTACCATGGACGGGCAGCATCAGCTGTGGAAATTGTAAAGCAGAAGGGACGTACATCATTGGATTTTGTCATGACTGCGCTGTTTGTGGTTATGTTCATTGATCAGTGGGAAGATGCACAAGATCATAAGCCGGCGCTGGTCGGAATTGTATGCTCTGTGATCTGCCTGGTGATCTTTGGAAGCGGGAAGTTTATCCTTCCGTCAATGGCATCGATCGTTTTATGCTTCCTGGGAATGAAGAAGCATGAGGAGAAGAGAAAAAAAGAACGTATACAGAAGTCAGGAGAATATCAGGCATGACAGTTGGGATATAGCCGGACAGGAGGGATAAGGAATGACTATGACAATAACACAGCAGATCATAACGGTTGTGGTAGTGGTCCTAGGGACTATGACAACGCGATTTTTGCCGTTTATCATATTCCCGGAAGGAAAGGAACCGCCGGCTGTGATCACCTATCTGGGAAAAGTGCTGCCCTGTGCAGTGATCGGATTGCTGGTGGTATTTTGTCTGAAGGATGTGCCGGAAAGTACTCATTACGGACTGCCAGAGCTGATCGCAATACTGTGTTCATTGTGGCATTACATAAATGGAAGAAGAGTACATTGCTCAGCATAGGAGGGGGAACGGTGTTTTATATGGTGCTGGTGCAGACCATATTTGGTTAGTCAGAAATATGCGAAAAACAGAAAATGAGAAGGCTAAGGCAGGATACGATAACCGTATCCTGTTTTTTGACTGCAGCAGTAATTTATGAAAATGCTGTAGATCAGATAAGCAGGCGCAGGATTGTATGTAAAGGTGCAATAAGCCGTGAAAAGAAGCGAGTGGTCGTGAAAATGAGTGTGTCCGCAAGGGACGCACAGATGTATTCCCTTGTTCCTGGAAAATACAGAGAAAATATGCCGGGATCAGAGGAATCTGTAATTGTAACAGAACAACGATACCCCTTACTTGTCTGTGAATCCGATTGCACAGGTCTAAAAGCCTCAGCGTAGCTGGAGGCAATAAATAGTGTGTGTGGAATGGTGTGTTATGAAAATAACAAAAATGAGTAACTTTTGCTCTCACAATGGAATAAAAAACGACAAGACACTATGCGGCTTTATGGCTGTAAATGCATACGTTTCAAAAGTTTATACAGGGAACATGGAATACCATGAAATGTGAATAAATTAACACATAATTTTGAAAAATATACTCAAAATATAACCATACTATATTGACAAAATTAAAAATAAATGATAATCTGTGACCAGAACAAAACGAGAATGACTAAAATTTTTATGAAGTTAAGAATAAAAAGGTAAGCACGAAAGGAGTATCTTAAAATGGCTGAGATCAAAAAAATGGGTTACTGTGTAAACGGTGAGTGGAAAGAGTCAAAGGCAGAGAAATACATGGATGTTACAGATTCCAGTACAGGTGAGGTGATCGCGCAGGTTCCCTGCTGTACACCGGATGAGGTAGAAGAGGCGATCGCTTCCGCACAGGCTGCATTCCCGGAATGGTCCTCACTTTCTCTTGCAAAGAGACAGCAGTATATGTTCAGATGGAGAGATGTTCTTTATGCTCATAAGGAAGAGCTTTCCGTACTTTGTGCAAAAGAACTCGGAAAGAACATCAAAGAGGCAAGAGGAGATGTTCAGAAAGCAATTGAGCCTACAGAAGAGGCATGTGCACTTCCGACAATGATCCAGGGTGATGCTGCAATGCAGGTAACTACAGGATATGATACAGCTACATATCGCAAACCACTTGGAGTAACTGCTGGTATTGTTCCGATGAACTTCCCGGCAATGATCCCATGGGGCTGGATGGTTCCGCTTTCCATTGCATGTGGAAATACAGTAGTACTGAAAGCAAGCTCCCAGACACCACTTACAGCTATGAGGATCATGGAGCTCTTCTATACAGAGGGCGGATTCCCGAAGGGTGTTGTAAACCTTGTGACCTGCAGCCGTGTAGAGGCTGATATCCTTCTTACAGATGAGAGAGTAAAGGCTGTTACATTCGTAGGAACAACAGGTGTTGGTAAACAGGTATATTCCAAGGCAGCAGCTCATGGCAAACGAGTTCAGGCACAGTGTGAGGCAAAGAACCATGCACTTGTACTTGAGGACTGCAACCTTGAGGCTACTGTTAATGCGATCATCAACTCTACATATGGATGCGCAGGTATGAGATGTATGGCTCTTCCGGTTGTATGCGTACAGGATAGTATCGCAGACGAATTTGTTTCACTTCTTAAGAAAAAAGCAGAGGCTATGAAGCTTGGCTGTGCATATGATGAAGATACCGATCTCGGCCCGGTTGTAAATGCAGGCCATAAGGAGAAGATCTGCAACTGGATCCAGAAGGGTATCGATGAGGGTGCGGAGCTTGTACTTGACGGACGTAATGTAGTAGTTCCGGGATATGAGAACGGATTCTTCGTAGGACCGACAATTCTTGATCATGTAACACCGGAGATGACAGTTGGAAACCGTGAGATCTTCGGACCGGTAACCTGTATCAAACGAGTAAAGGATTACGAGGAAGGCATCGCAGTCATGAATGCCAATCCATTTGCAAATGGTTCCTGTATCTTTACACAGAGCGGATATTACAGCCGTAAATTCGCTATGGAGACAGATGGTGGTATGGTAGGAATCAATGTAGGTATCCCGGTTCCGACAGCATACTTCCCATTCTCCGGAAACAAGGATTCCTTCTTTGGTGATCTGCACGTTCTCGGAAAAGACGGCTATCGTTTCTTCACAAGAGCAAAAACAGTTACAACACATTGGTTTGATGAAGCTGCCGGAAAGAGAAAGGTCGGCACATGGGAAGGAAGTACTGAGGCTTAAGAAAGCTTCATAAATAAATTTATGACACTGAAAGGCAGATTGGGTAAGATCTGCCTTTCAGATAAAATCCTCTAATGAAATGAGCATATTCAAAAACGGTGCATCTGCTGGATTTCTGGCAGATGCACCGTTTTTTAGGGTCAATATCCAATTTAATCGATCGTCATAACACGGATGCCGTGCTCCTGGCAGAAGCTGTCGTATTCTTCAGGAAGTGGCTGGTCGGTTACGATGGCGTCCAGCTTTTCCATGGAAGAATAGGTCATAAGCGAGATCCGGCCGAATTTGGAATGGTCTGCAAGAAGGATCATGCTGTTGGCATTCTCTGCGATGGCTTTTTTGGTGATGTATTCCTCGGCGCTGGCATTGGTAAGTCCGCTCTTCATGGTTACACCTGTGCAGGCCATAAAAGCCATGGAAATGTTGTAGGTCTGCAGATAATCATTGATATCCGGTCCTGTGAAGGACAGGGTCTTGCGGTTCAGCTTTCCGGGAACGGAAATGATATCCAGGTTCGGATAGGATGCTGCCTTGTTGAAGATAAGCAGGCTGTTGGTCAGGATCGTACAGTGCTTATCTGCAATAAAATCAACCAGGTTCAGGCAGGTTGTACCTGTATCGATATAGATGGTATCGTCTTCTGCCACAAGCTCTGCGGCACGGCGGCAGATTTCTTTCTTTTCGTCAGGAAAACGTCCGCCACGCTCTTCGTAAGACAGAAGGGGAAGAGTCTGTGGAGTTTCGAGTGCTGCGACACCGCCATATACTTTCATGATACTGCCACGTTTCAGAAGGATATCGACATCTCTTCTGATGGTGTTTTTGGATACGTTGAATTTCTCACATAATGTATCGAGAGAAGCGTTCTTATGCTCCAGCACATATTCTTCGATCATGTCCAGTCGCTGTGATTTCATAGAGGTCTACCTTCTTTCTATTGGTTAAGTCTTGGTTATATTTTATCATAAAAGAAGGTAGAGATAAAGTGCTTTTATAAGAACATACCAAAAATTATTTCCCTTCAAAAATATCTTGACGAAATTCTTATTTGAATGTAATATGAAAACGGTTTTCAAATTCAAATCTGCCATGTAAGGTGCAGTTGATAGAAGAGAGTAGGAAATATAATGGAAGAAAAAATGAAATACAGCACCAGGCAGCAGAAAATAATTCTGGAATGCCTGCAGGAATATGGAGATACATTTTATACCATAGATCAGTTTATGGAGCTCCTTCGTGGAAAAGAGATCCAGATCGGAAGGACAACGGTATACAGAGGACTGGAGCGGCTGCAGAAGGAGGGAGCGGTGCTGAAGGTTCCGTCTGTGGAGGGAGCGCCTGCCCAGTATCGTTTTATACGTGATGAGGAGCGGAAGAATTACGGTAAGCTTGTGTGTCTGGAATGTGGGCATACGATTCCTCTGCAGTGTGGATGTATCGATCATTTTGTGGGACATGTGCTGGATGAACACGGATTTGAGATCGATCAGAGCCGGACGATCTTTTATGGATATTGTGACAGCTGCAGGAGGCTTAAAAAATGAATGTTAACAGAGGGAAGATGACAGCGGCAGCAGTTCTGGCGGTGACGCTTCTTGTTGTGGGCGGTGTGACCGGATATGGTTTGCACAGGGCCGGAACGGTGGGACAGCCATTTGTGGAGGATGGCCGACTGAAGGTGATGGCCAGCTTTTATCCAATGTATGATTTTGCCCGGAAGGTAGGGGGCGACAGGATCCAGGTAAAGGATATGGTTCCGGCGGGAACGGAGCCTCATGACTGGGAGCCGGCGGCAACGGATATCCGGAATCTTGAGGATGCAGATGTGTTTGTCTATAATGGTGCGGATCTGGAGCACTGGGCGGAGGATGTACTGGATACTCTGGAGAATCAGGATCTGGTTGTGTCTGAGGCATCGGATGGTGTGGAGCTTCTGGATGGAGGACATGATCATGCTCATGGTGATGAAGGAAAAGATCCTCATGTCTGGCTTGATCCTATGCGTGCAAAGCAGGAAATGAAGAATATCAGGGATGCTTTGGTAAAGGCTGATCCTGGGAACGGTGATTATTATGAAGCAAATTATGAGAAATATGCCGGTGAATTTGATGAGCTGGATCAGGAGTTCAGAGATGGTCTGAAAGGTACGAAGAGCCGGGATATCATAGTGGCGCATGAGGCTTTTGGATATCTGTGCAATGCCTATGATCTGAAGCAGCTGGCTATCGAAGGGCTGACACCGGATTCAGAGCCTGATCCTGCCAAGATGCAGGAAGTGATCGAGTATGCGAAAAAATACGATATCCATACCATATTTTTTGAGGAGCTGGCAAGTCCCAAGGTGGCGAAGACAGTGGCGAAGGAAGTGGATGCGGTGACTGCTGTGCTGAATCCGATCGAGGGATTAAGTGAGGAGGATATCGAGGCCGGAGAGGATTATTTTTCTGTGATGAGGAAGAATCTGGAGGCGCTCAGGAAGGCATTAAACTGAAGGTGCAGGACAGCAGCTGTAACAAAAAAGGAGAAATTATGGGAATTTTGATAGAAAATCTTTCGTTTCACTATACAGGGACACCTGTGCTGGATCAGGTGAACCTGGAGGTGAAGGATGGCGATTATGCCATCCTTACCGGTGAAAACGGAAGTGGAAAAAGTACATTTCTGAAGCTTCTTCTGGGCGAACTGAAGGCGCAGGAGGGAAGTATTACCGTAAATGGAAAAGATATTTCTGCCACATTTGGAAAGGGAGATCTGGGATATGTTCCACAGAACAGTATCAGCAGAAACCAGAATTTTCCGGCGACTGTGGAAGAGATCATGATGACAGGCGTGTATTCCTCTTCCTGGAAGGCACGTTTCCGGGCAAAAAAAGAGATCCCGCGTTTGAAAGCCGCACTTGCGGAAATGGAAATGGAAGAGTTCTGGAAAAGAAGGATCGGAGATCTTTCCGGAGGACAGCAGCAGAGGGTTATGCTGGCACGTGCACTGGCAGGAAAACCGAAGATCCTGATCCTGGATGAGCCTACCACAGGAATGGATATGGTTTCTGTGAAAACACTTGCAGAAGTTCTGAGGAAGCGGAATGAGGAACAGGGGCTGACGATCCTTATGGTTACTCATGGAAACTCCGGTGAGTTTAAAGGAGCAAACCGGTTCTTTAAAGCGGAAGAGGGGAGGATCGACGAAGTATGAGTATTTTACAGTATGGATTTATGCAGAGGGCTTTTCTGGTGGGAATCCTTCTGGCTGTGATCACGCCCTGCATCGGAATCACCATTGTTCTGAAACGGATGTCCATGATCGGAGATGCGCTTTCCCATTCTTCACTGGCCGGTGTTGTGCTGGGACTGATACTTGGAGTGAATCCGGTAGCCGGTGCAGTAGTGATGTGCATCGTAGCTGCTCTTGGAATTGAGGCTATCCGCAAAAAAATCCCGCGTTATTCGGAGGTGGCGATCTCCATCGTCATGTCTGCCGGGATCGGACTGGCCGGTGTGCTGTCCGGCTTTGTGGAAAACGGTGCCAGTCTGAACAGCTTTTTGTTCGGAAGTATTGTGTCCATCAGTGAAGGAGAGCTGGCGCTGGTAGTTGTGATCAGTGTGCTGGTGCTGGCAGCAGTGCTGTTTTTTTACAGGGAACTGTTTTATATCGGATTTGATGAAAATGCGGCAAGGATCTCCGGTGTTTCCGTGCGGAATATTAATTTTCTTTTTACTATTCTGACGGCTCTGACAGTTTCCATTGCGTCCCGTACAGTAGGAACCCTGATCGTTTCCTCCATGCTGGTAGTTCCGGTGGCGTGTGGCATGCAGATGGCAAAAAGCTATAAGGGTACACTGATCTGTGCCATTATCGTGGCGGTATGTACCACCATTGCCGGACTGTTTCTTTCCTATTATGCCGGACTGAAACCAGGTGGAATGATCGTTCTTCTTGAGGTTGCGTGGTTTGTAGTTGTGATGACAGTGAAAAGTTTTAACAAATAAAACACATTTTTCCCACAAAGTAAACACAATTAACCCATATACTTTGAAGCATCAAAAGGAAACAGAGAAGAATTTTTTCCCAGGGAGGATTTAACCATGAACAATAACAGAAAATTAAAAATAAAGAAAATGATGAAAAAAGGTGCAACCATCAGCCTGTGTGCAGTACTTGCCGGCGGCATTGGAGTTGGTGCATATGAAGGTATAAATTATTTCTCCGGTGCACAGTCCGTACAGGCGGCAACCGACAGCTCCGAGAATCTGACTCTTATGAAGTCTGATAAAAAATCAAATAAAGACAGCAAAGATACAGAGGCTACAAAATCCTCCGATACAAAGGGCAGTCTGGATGTATCAGATGTTGCTGAGGAGGCAATGCCTTCTGTAGTTGCCATCACAACCAAGTCCGTTCAGGAGGTTCAGGATTATTATAGCATGTTTGGTTCCCAGTATGCGCCGAGCCAGGAGCAGGAAGTTGAAGGAAGCGGTTCCGGTATTATCATCGGAAAAACAGATTCTGAGCTGCTGATCGCCACAAACTATCATGTTGTGGATGGTGCCGATACCTTGTCAGTTGCCTTTGCAGATGGTAAAGCTTATGAGGCTACGGTAAAGGGCTTTGATGAAAACGAGGATCTTGCAGTTGTTTCTGTTGCAACGAAGGATGTTTCGGATGATACAATGGATGCAATTTCTGTTGCAAAGATCGGAAGCTCTGATGATCTGAAGATCGGTGAGCAGGTTGTTGCCATTGGTAATGCACTTGGCTATGGACAGTCTGTTACTACCGGTATTGTCAGTGCAAAGAACCGTACGACAGATGCATCAGGTCAGATCGAGTCTGGTGATTCTACAGATAACAGCAGCAGTATCAACAAGGGCGTGAACCTGATCCAGACAGATGCGGCTATCAATCCCGGTAACAGTGGCGGTGCGCTTCTGAATATGGATGGTGAGGTTGTTGGTATCAACTCTTCCAAGCTTGCTTCTACTGAGGTTGAAGGTATGGGTTATGCCATTGCGATCTCTGATGTTGCGGATTCTCTTGAGAACATGATGAATGCCAAGGCAAGGGATAAAGTGGATAATCATGGTATCCTTGGTATCACAGGCAGTACAGTAAGTACGGAGGCAGTACAGATTTATGGTATCCCGCAGGGTGTATTTGTTTCGGAGGTAACCGAGGGTGGCCCTGCCGATGATGCAGGTATTACCAAGAATATGGTCATTACAGAGTTTGATGGTAAAACGATCACCAGTATCGATCAACTGGTTGAGCTGCTTCAGTATTATGAGCCGAAGGAAAAGATCGATGTGACGGTTGCAGTTCTGGATGGTAATGAATATAAGGAGAAGACACTTACTGTAAAACTTGGTAAAGATGACAGTTCCAGCAAGGATAGCAAGGACAGCTCTGAGGATAGCACGTCCCAGGATTCCCAGGATGCAGATATCCCAGATATCCAGGGAGGACAGGATGATTCCGATCAGGGGGATGCAGATGCATTTGCTGATGATGGAGAAGCTAGCCTGTTCAGAGATTTTGAGCAGAATGGCTTGCATGACTGATCATACAGGGTCTTTTTCATCCCTGTCGTTCGAAAAGAACACCCCGGGCAAGTGGGATATTGCCTGGGGTGTTCTTTTTTATACAGAGAACCGTTTGATCAATGTGGTGGATACTTCGATTTTTACGGAGTGGGGGACGGGGGTTTTGATCTCCCGGATCAGCTGGGCGGCGGCTGTCTGTCCCATGAATTTTCGGGGGACGTCGATGGTGGTGAGGGCGGGGTCTATGACGCGGCCTTCGGAGATGTTGTCGAAGCCTGCGATGGTGATATCTTCGGGAATCTTGTAGCCGCGGAGTTTCAGGGCCTTGATGGCGCCGATGGCGATGAGGTCGTTGTCTGCGAAGTATGCGCCGGCAAGAGGGGTTCCGCTGTCTATGATCTCCAGCATGTCAGAGAAGGCTCCTTCGATGGATGGGGAGAGTTCGTGAATGATGGATTTGGCAGTGGACATTCCGTGTTCGCGTACTGCCCGGTGAAAACCGTGTGTCCGTTCGCGGAAGTTAGTGATCCTGTAGGAAGAGCAGAGGTGTCCCGGCTGGCGGCCACAGCGGTCGATGAGGTAGCTGGTGGCCAGGTAGGCTCCCTGTGCGTTGTTGATGAGTACGCAGCTGCAGTCGGCAGAGTCAAAGTAAGAGTCCAGAAGAATGACAGGGACGGAGAGCTGGAGAAATTCATGACATACGGAAGCAGAGACTTCGGTTCCCAGAAGGATGACACCTGCACACTGGGAAATGCGGAGTTCTTCGATATATTTCTGGAGATCATCGATTTTTTCATAAAGCTGGAAGGTTTTCAGATGGTATCCGTTTTTTCGGCATTCCTGTTCGATGCCGTCGGTAAGTTCTGAAAAAATAGGTGTGTAATTTAAGATCGCGTTGTGTGCCCGGCAGATGATGCAGTAGATATCTCCGGACGCATTTTTTTTCATGGAAAGTCGGCTGAAGTCATAGCCGGCTTTTTCTGCTTCCCGGATGACCATGGCTCTGGTTTCTGTGCTGACGCCAGGTTTTCCGTTCAGTGCCATGGAGACAGCTGTGGCTGAGAGGTTCAGTCTGGCGGCCAGTTCTTTTGCTGTGATTCCCATAATATAGTTCTCCTTTATCCACGGTAGTGTGTCCTTGAAATTGTTTCAATTATAATCTTTTCCACATGTATTTACAATAATAAAGTGGAAAATAAAGCATAAATAACTTTATTATGTATATAAATAAAGTGGATTTCAAGATATCATGCAGATAACAAAAGAGAACAGAGCAAATGGATCATATAAGAATAAACGCAAACCAGTAAACCTGGATTCACGAAAGGAGTTCAAAAATGGACAAGATCAAAATTGGTTACGCACCAACCAGAAGAAGTATTTTCAGTGCACCGGATGCAGTAAAATATCGCGGACTTACTGCTAAGAGACTTGAGGAGCTTGGCGTTGATTTCGTAGATATCACAGACATTAATGATGAGGGCCTTCTTTACAATGATGAGGGTCTTGAGAAGATCATCGCCAAATTTAAAAAAGAGAAGGTTGACGGACTTTTCCTTCCGCACTGCAACTTCGGTACAGAGTATGAGTGTGCAAGACTTGCAAAAGCGCTTGATGTTCCGGTCCTTCTGTGGGGACCTCTGGATGAGAGACCTGAGCCGGACGGAACAAGACTTCGTGATACACAGTGCGGACTTTTTGCAACAGGTAAAGTTTTAAGAAGATTCCGTGTTCCATTTACATACATGACAAACTGCAGACTGAATGACCCGGTATTCGAAAGAGGGATCAAAGATTTCCTTGCTGTCTGTAATGTAGTAAAAACATTCAAAAATATCCGTATCCTTCAGATTTCCACAAGACCGTTCGATTTCTGGACAACCATGTGCAACGAGGGTGAGCTTCTTGAGAAATTCAATATTCAGCTTGCACCGATCCCGATGCCGGAGCTTACTGATGAAGTAAAGAAAGCAAAAGCAGAGCAGACAGAGGTTCAGGAGGTTATGCAGTATTGCCGCGACAACATGGAGATCTGCGTCAAAGAGAATGAACTTGAGAATGTAGCTGCTCTCAAGGTTGCCATGAAGCATCTGGCAGAGAAATACGGCTGCAAAGCAATTGCGATCCAGTGCTGGAATCAGCTTCAGAGCGAGCTTGGAATCATGCCATGTGCAGCAAACTCCCTGTTAAATGACGAGGGTATCCCGACTGTATGTGAGACAGATATCCACGGTGCGATCACAGCTCTTATGGTAGAGGCAGCAGGTATGGGTGAAACAAGAAGCTTCTTCGCTGACTGGACCATCCGCCATCCTGATGTAGAAAACGGCGAGCTTCTTCAGCATTGCGGACCATGGCCGATCTCCATTGCAAAAGAGACACCGAAGCTTACTTACCCGCTGGCATTCGAGCATCCGGGAAGCATCACAGCGGAGGCAAAACACGGCGACGTTTCCCTGGTTCGCTTTGACGGAGACAACGGAGAGTATTCTCTTCTTCTTGGAAACGCAAAAGGTATCGACGGACCGAAAGGTATGGGAACTTACCTCTGGGTTGAGGTTGAGAATATCAAACGTCTTGAGGCTAAACTGGTTGAGGGACCATACATCCATCACTGTGTCGGTATCCACAAGAACGTTGTTCCGGTACTTTACGAGGCATGCAAATATATCGGCGTAACACCGGATCTGTATGACCCGATCGAGGAAGATGTAAAAGCTTATCTTCGCGGAGAATGATATAAATAAAAAACAGCAGCATATTTTTCCGGACAGGGAAAATCCCCGGTATAAAGGAAAAATATGCGTAAAGCTGTGAGACATATAAACTGAAAAAAGAAAGGACAGGAATCAGCATGGATTTTAGAGAATTAAGCAAACTTGCGTATGATCTCAGAAAAGACACCGTAGATATGATCGTTGCCGGTAAAGGCGGACATATCGGTGGTGATATGAGTGTTATGGAGACTCTGGTCACACTGTATTTTGATCAGATGAATATTTCCCCGGAGAATATGAATGATCCGGACAGAGATCTTTTTGTTATGAGTAAAGGGCATTCCGTAGAAGCTTACTATGCAGTACTTGCAAAGAAAGGATTCCTTGATATCAAAGAAGTAAACGAGAAATTCAGTAAATTCGGAACACAGTATATCGGACATCCAAACAACAAGCTTCCGGGAATCGAGATGAACTCCGGTTCTCTGGGACATGGACTTCCGGTTTGCGTAGGTATGGCACTTGCAGGAAAAATGAACAAGAAAGACTACCGTGTATACACAGTAATGGGTGATGGTGAGCTTGCAGAGGGTTCTGTATGGGAAGCAGCTATGGCAGGACATCAGTATAAACTGGATAACCTCTGCGCGATCGTTGACCGCAACAGACTCCAGATCTCCGGAAATACAGAGGATGTTATGGGACATGACGATCTTCATGAGAGATTCAGGAGCTTTGGATGGCATGTGATCGATGTTGCTGACGGAAACAGCATTGAGCAGCTTCATGCAGCATTTGAGGAAGCGAAACAGACAAAGGGCCAGCCCACAGTTCTGATCGCAAACACTGTTAAAGGTAAAGGCTCCGCAGTTATGGAAGACAAAGCATCCTGGCATCATCATGTACCGAGTCAGGAAGAGTATGAGCAGATCATGAAGGATTTTGAAGAGAGAAAGGAGCAGCTGTAATTATGAATAAGATCCCAAACCGTAAAGCAATTTGTGACGTACTTTTGAAAGAAGCGGAAACAGATAAAGATATCGTTGTTCTCTGCAGTGACTCTAGAGGATCTGCATCCTTAGCACCTTTTGCAGAGGCGTATCCGGAGCAGTTCGTTGAGATGGGAATCGCTGAGCAGGACCTTGTCAGCGTGTCCGCCGGTCTTGCACACTGCGGCAAAAAAGCTTTTGCAGCTTCTCCTGCATGCTTCCTTTCCACAAGAAGCTATGAGCAGTGCAAGATCGATGTTGCATACTCCAACACAAATGTAAAACTGATCGGAATCAGTGGTGGAATCAGCTATGGTGCCCTTGGAATGAGCCATCATTCCGCACAGGATATCGCAGCTATGTCCGCAATCCCGAACATGAGAGTTTACCTTCCAAGTGACCGTTTCCAGACTGCAAAGCTGATCAAGGCGCTTCTGAAGGATGAGAAACCGGCATATATCCGTGTAGGAAGAAATCCGGTTGAGGATATCTATACAGAGGACAACTGCCCGTTCGAAATGGATAAGGCAACTGTTCTTGCAGAAGGAACAGACGCAGCGATCATCGCATGCGGCGAAATGGTATGCCCGGCTTACGAGGCTGCCAAACTTCTTGAGAAAGACGGCATCCACGCAACAGTTCTTGATATGTATTGTGTAAAACCTCTGGATAAAGAAGCAATCGTAAAAGCGGCATCCAATGCAAAGGTTGTTGTAACTGCTGAGGAGCATGCGCCGTTTGGCGGACTTGGTTCTATGGTAAGTCAGGTTGTTGGTGCTGAGTGCCCACGCAAAGTCCTGAATATCGCACTTCCGGATGCTCCGGTTGTAAGCGGAACCTCCCAGGAAGTATTTGACTACTACGGAATGAACGCAGAAGGAATCGCAAAAACTGTAAAAGACGCGCTGAAATAAGGTGAAAATTATGGAAAAAAAATATGTTCTTGCGGTTGATCAGAGTACCCAGGGAACAAAAGCGATCCTGTTCGATGTGAACGGTGATCTGGTCTGCAGAACAGACCTTCCTCACAGACAGCTGATCAACGAAAAAGGATGGGTTTCCCATGATCTTTCCGAGATCTACAGCAATACGATCCAGGTTGTAAAAAATCTCGTAGAGAAGGCCGGAATCCAGAAAGAAGAGATCGCGTGTCTTGGAATCAGTAATCAGAGAGAGACATCCGCAGCGTGGAGCCGCAGCACAGGTGAGCCTCTGGCACCTGCCATTGTATGGCAGTGCTCCAGAGCTTCCGAGATCTGTGAGCGGATCAAAACAAATGTGATGATCGATCCGGACCGTGAGCAGAAGAAAAACGGCGGTGTGGCAGAAATCATCCGTCAGAAGACAGGAATGCACCTTTCCCCATATTTCCCGGCAGCGAAGTTTGCATGGCTTCAGGAGAACGTAGAAGAGGTAAAACAGGCAAAAAGAGATAACGATCTCTGTCTGGGAACCATCGACACCTGGCTTCTGTTTAAACTGACAAAAGGCGAGGTTTATGCAACGGATTATTCCAATGCATCCAGAACCCAGCTTTTCAATATCCACAACCTGAAATGGGATAAAGAGATCTGTACCTGGTTTGGCATTAATGCAGATATGCTTCCGGAAGTATGCGATTCCAGCATGCAGTACGGAACAACTGATTTTGAGGGATATTTCCAGACACCGATCCCAATCTGTGGTGTGATCGGAGATTCCCAGGGTGCACTGTTCGGACAGGGCTGCATCGAAAAAGGAATGGTCAAAGCTACATACGGAACCGGTTCCTCTGTTATGATGAACGCAGGAACAGAACCGATCATGTCAGATCTTGGTCTTGTGACTTCTCTTGCATGGGGACTTAACGGCAAAGTTACCTATGTACTGGAAGGAAATATCAACTACACAGGTGCAGTGATCACATGGCTGAAGGATGACATGGGACTGATCACGTCTCCGGGAGAAACTCAGGAAATGTCAGAGCAGGCAAATAAGAACGATACTACCTATCTGGTTCCTGCATTTTCCGGTCTGGGAGCACCTTACTGGAAATCCGATGCAAAAGCCATTATCTATGGAATGAGCAGAACAACCGGAAAGAAAGAGATTGTAAAAGCAGCCCTGGAATCTATTGCTTATCAGATCACAGATATCGTTGAGATGATGAAGGCAGAAGATGGAATGACTGTAAAAGAACTCTGTGTAGATGGTGGCCCTACAAGAAATCAATACCTGATGAAGTTCCAGAGTGACATCTTAGGAACAACAGTAAGCCTTCCAAGATGTGAGGAGTCTTCCGCATTGGGAGCTGGTCTGATGGCTGGCTTAAGCTGTGGACTTTATAAGATGGAAAGCATCTTTGAGGTGAAGAACCGCAATCAGTTCATCCCTTCCATGAATCTGCAGGAAAGAAACCGGAAATACATCGGATGGAAAAACGCAGTAGAAAAAGTTCTTGTATAAGCATAAAAATTTCTCAATATAAAAATGTGTTGCTGATCGTGGAGTGAGCAGCAACAAAACGGGAGCTTCAGGCAGCGGCAATTGCTTGACCCCATGTGTATGTCAGATTATAATAAAATAACAGGCATTTCCGGATGCACTCCAGATGTATCGGAAATGACGGAAAGCCGGTCTTTGCCAGTATCATGTGCAGAGGCCGGCAAAAGTTATATTCAGAGATAAATGATTATCCATTTGCAGTAGCCGTGCAGTGGCATCCGGAGATGATGTATGATTCTTCAGAGCAGCTGAAGCTTCTCCGGGCATTTGCGGAGGCAGCAGGGAAGGAGACAGGATTATGAATATTTGTATATATGGAGCGTCCAGTGCAGAACTGAAAAAGATCTATTATGAGAAAACGGAAGAACTGGGACGGCTGATGGGAAAGCGAGGACACGGCCTTGTTTTCGGAGGTGGAAAAGAGGGGCTGATGGGTGCGGCAGCCCGGGGTGTTGACAGAGAAAAAGGCTATATCCTGGGTATCGCGCCGAGATTTTTTGACCAGCCGGGAGTGTTGTATGAGCATTGTACAGAGTTTATTTTTACTGAAAATATGCGTGAGAGGAAGCACCTGCTGGAAAGCCGTTCGGATGCGACTATCGTGGTACCCGGGGGAATTGGTACTTATGAGGAGTTTTTTGAGATCCTGACATTGAAGAGTCTGGGGCGAATCGACCGGCCCATTGTTCTTTATAATATTCAGGGATATTATGACAGCATGAGGGCACTTCTGGAGTATACAGCCGGGGAAAAATTTATGGCCAGAGATGTTGTGGATATGTGTCGGTTTATGAAAGATCCGGAGGAGATTCTGGATTATATTGAGAATTACCGGAATTATGGGGGAAGGCTATAAAAAAAATAAAGTGAGAAAATTCATAGTCAGGCGGATACTTTCCTGATTCGGGTAAATGATCGAGGGGAACCAGCGATTTACATATAAAAAAGACGCGGCCTTTTATCGGGGGTTATCAGAGGATAAAAAGGTTCGCGTCTTTTTTTGTATGATATTAGGGGGCATTATGGGTTTATGTGTGTTTACATTTGATTACGATATTTGGAATCAGAATTCGTAATTTTTATGTCTTTTGAAGAAATCTTTAGTTTCCTTTACGACCACACCGCTCAGGGCAAGAAGAGCGATCAGGTTCGGGAATGCCATCAGGGCATTGAAGATATCTGCGATGTTCCATACAGCTGCTACAGTCATATATGGTCCGATGAATACGCAGATGATGTACAGCCAGCGGTATGTTGTAACTGCGGCTTTGTTTCTGTTGAACAGGTATTCCAGACATCTTTCACCGTAGTAATCCCATCCGAGGATTGTTGTGAATGCGAAGAATACCAGGCACAGCATCAGTGAGAAGGATGCTACAAACGGCGGGAAAGGAAGTCCTTTCTGGAAAGCGGCTGTTGTGATGGCAACACCCTCAAGACCTGTGTTCCATGTTTCTGTGATGACGATGGAAAGACCTGTCATGGTGCAGATTACGATAGTATCAATGAATGTACCTGTCATGGATACAAGACCCTGACGTACCGGCTCCTTTGTCTGAGCAGCTGCAGCTGCGATCGGGGCACTACCAAGACCGGACTCATTGGAGAAGATACCGCGGGCGATACCCTTCTGCATAGCTACGACCATGGTTCCCATTGCGCCACCTGCAAGTGCGCTTCCTGTGAAAGCAGATTTTACGATAGTTACGATCGCTGCAGGTACTGCGGTGATGTTTGTGATCACGATGATCAGTGCCAGTGCAACATAGAGAACTGCCATAAACGGTACAACGACCTGTGATACCTTTGCGATTCTCTGGATTCCGCCGAGAACAACAAGTCCTACACATACGGTAAGTATCAGACATGCAACTACAGTTGCCCAGGAATATGTATTTCCGAAAAGTGCTACTGTGTGTGCTTTATCCGGGTCAAAGAAATTGGTAACTGCAGATGCGATACCATTTACCTGTGTGAAGGTTCCGATACCGAAAAGTCCTACACCTGCTCCAAAAAATGCAAAGATCTTGGCAAGCCATCTCCACTGTTTTCCCATACCGTTTTCGATGTAGTAGAATGGTCCGCCGAGAACGTGGCCTTCTTTGTCAATGGTACGATACTTGATCGCCAGAAGTCCTTCTGCATATTTGGTTGCCATTCCGAAGAATGCGGCTACGATCATCCAGAAAAGTGCTCCTGGTCCGCCGGCTGCGATAGCAGTTGCGACACCTACGATATTTCCGGTTCCGATGGTTGCTGAAAGTGCAGTACACAGAGCTCCGAAGCTTGTGACCTCACCATCGCCGCCTTCTTCATTTTTTACCATGAATTTCAGTGCCTTTCCGAGGTGCCTTACCTGTAAAAGACCTAACCGAGCGGTTAACAGAATTCCTGTGAACAGGATCAGAATGATCAGCGGAAGTCCCCAAACGACTCCGTCAAACCATGTGATAAAGTTGTTGATTTGTGTAAACATTACTCTTTCCTCCATCCTTTTGCCTGAGAGATTTACAGCATTTTGTGTGCTGCGTACACCTTCGGCGCTCTTCCCTTTTGATTTGAAGAGACTCTCCTGAGTTTTTTTATTTTTGAATGCTGCCAGGACCTTTTTGTGTGCGGTGGTGGCGGTCATTCGTTTTGTGTAGAAAAACACTGTAACACAGAGTATCACATGAATTGATGGATTTCAATGGGTTTTTTAAAAAAAATGCATTTATTAGAAAAATTAATCGACATATAATCGGGAGTTTGGGGATTTTTTATGCCTGCCTGATCTGCCAGTTGTTTTTTTGTTGTTTTTTGAGGTTTTGCGTTTTACAGGGAGTGGTTGGGTGTGATAGAATGAAAGAGCTGTTACAGAGTGATCGTTTGGGATCGTGCTCTGTGTAGTGAGGGCGGATAGTGTATTCGTCTGATATATTTTTCAGAGAGGATGAGGTAGACGGTTTATGGGGGATTATTTAAGAAACATCAACTGGAAGCATGTTCTGATCATGTGTATCGGTAACATTCTGGCCGGTATGGGAATCGCGATCTTTAAGCTGGCTGGTCTGGGAACAGATCCGTTCAGTGGGATGAATATGGCTGTTGCGGCTAAGCTTGGTATGGCTTATGGTAATTTTCAGCTGCTGGTGAATGTTGTATTGCTGGTTGTGCAGGTTGCGTTCGGACGGAAGTTTCTGGGAATCGGTACGGTTGTGAATGCGGTGTTCCTGGCTTATATCTGTACGTTTTTTTATTATATTTTTACGGGTGTTATGGGGCTGGAACTGGTGGCTATGCCGGTGAGACTTGTGGCATTGTGCGTTGGCGTTGCGATTATCTGTCTGGGATTGTCGATGTATCAGATGCCGGATGAGGGTGTTGCGCCTTATGACAGTTTGTCATTGATCATGACGGATAAATGGCCGAAAATTCCTTATTTCTGGCACAGGATGTCCAATGATGTGGTTTGTGCGCTGATTTGTTATTTTTCCGGTGGTGTGATTGGAATTGGTACGCTGGTGACGGCTTTTGGGCTGGGGCCGGTGATTCATTTCTTTAACCGGCATTTTACCGGGAAGCTGCTTGCCTGGGTTGATGGTGAGTGAGTTTGTAGTTGTATGGGTTGAGCTGAACTGGCTGCGGGATGTGGCTGGTTCAGCTTTTTTTGTGAAAAGGGACGCCCGCCAGGCGTGTGCTGCCTGTCACCGAGGCTTCGTCGGGGGCTGGCTTCTAGGCTGCCGGAATTCTGCTAAAAGCGTTTTCCAAAAGTCCGAACTCGCGTCTTGTAGCCGCTCAGACAGCGGACTTTTGTAAAACAACGCAGATTTCCGGCAGCCAAGAATCAGCTCCCCTCCTGCAGAGTCCGGTGACAGGCAGCACACGCCTGGCGGGCTGGCTTTTCAGGGTGGTAGGGTAGTGTGGCTGCTTGGGAGTTGGATGGGCTATCAGCGCTTCGCTGGATAGCTGGGATGACAGGTTGGGTTTTTATGTGATGAGATATGAGGAAACGATATTAAGAAGCAGAATTGTAATGTTCGTGGTTATGTAAAAAGCGCATATTGCTTTTTGACGGTATTACAGAGCTGCTATGATGTGTTAAAATATAAACAATGTTAATATAATACAGTTACATTATTCATTTTATAACTATTTATAAATGTGTTATGATATCCTCTGATGAGAGATATATAATGAACACAGTCGTATGAAATGAGAGTGTTCATGAATAGCTGGCTGTCCGGGTTGCCGGGGCTTATGTGATGAAGGAGAGGATACGATTATGGAATTTAATCATGGCGTTTTGTTTTCAGATACATATCAGAAGAAGCTGAAATCTCAGTTTTATTATGCAGATAAGGATCCGCAGTATGGTGCGAGACTTTTCTTTGAGAACTCCGGTGGTTCTCTGCGGCTTAAGAAGGCGGTTGAGGCCAAGGCTGCTATCGAGGAGTTCCCGGATTGCCCGGAGCGTGCTCGTGGCAGAGGTTTTGATCTGGCGGATTATGTTAAGAATGGTACTCGGGAGATCCTGGAGGTTATTTTTGGTGCAAAGAGTGGCGCTCTTATCACTGAACTGACTGCTTCCCAGACCATGTTCCATGCGGTTGGTACGATCATGGAAGGTGTTGACTGGGGTAAGAACGCAGTCACTTCTGCTCTGGAGCATCCGTCTGCTCATGATGCGGTTGAGTATTACTGTAAAAAAACCGGCAGGGAGTTCCGTGAGGTTCCGGCTAATAAGGTGACTGGTGGCCTTGATCCGGATGAGATCATGAAGTATGTAGATAAGGATACGGTTCTTCTCAGTATTATGGCTGCTTCCAATATTTCCGGTAATATCATGGATATCAAGGAAATCGCACGTCGTGCAAAAGAGATCAATCCGGATATCTACATTGTAAGTGATGCAGTTCAGCATGCGCCTCATGCAGTGATCGATGTTGAGGACTGGGATGTGGATGTCTGCAACTTTGCACCGTATAAGTTCTTTGGTGTTCGTGGCTGCGGTTATGCTTATGTTTCTGACCGTGTTGCTGTGATGCCGCATATCAAGCTGACCTGCAAGGATGATAATGTATGGGCTCTTGGTACTCCGGCTCCGGCTAACTTTGCGGCTATGATGGCGGTTATTGATTATGTTTGCAGTATCGGTAAGCATTTCCTGGGTGATTCTGCACAGAAATATAATAAGCGTGAGCTTTTTGTTGAGGGTATGAATCACATTCATCTTCAGGAGAGAGCGCTTCTGTACCGTATGCTGGAAGGTACCGATAAGGTTCCGGGGCTTCGTCATATTCCGGGGGTTCAGGTTTATGTGGATATGGAGGATCTTACTTATAAGGATCTGATCGTCGCCATGGGTATTGAGGGTATTGAATTTGCAGAGTGTGCAAGAAGATATCTTGAGCATGGTGTTACGCTGTTCGAGCGTGTAAAGAGCAGCCCATATTCCAAACGTATTGTTGAGACTCTTGGTCTTGAAGGTGCACTTCGTGTTTCTCCGCTCCACTGCCACGGAACAGATGATATTGATAAGTTCCTGAAGATCACTAAGGATATTGCTGAAGGTAAATAAAAACAGTTTTTGTAAAAAAATGAAACAGGAACCGCCCTTTTTTCATGTTTTGGCATGGAAGAAAAGGGCGGTTTTTTATGTTATAGGAAATTACTCCGTAATGTTCCTATAACATAAAAAAGTTCTCCGGGCAGGATCGCACTGCGACGGAGAGGAATAATGTCGCTGAAGCGACCCGTCGCAGGCGGAGAATCCTGCAAGCAGGATTCTTTCTTATAAGGATATTGGGGATTTTTCAGGCAAGTGATACTGATGTGGGATAAATGATAATTATATTGAATAAATGATATTCTGTGCAGGAAATTTCTGCTAAGATAGGATTATCAAAACACACAGTGGGAGGCAGAGATGAAGGAAATTCTTTTTGGTGCGGCATACTACGACGAATACATGCCGTATGACAGACTTGATAAAGATATAGATATGATGAAAAAAGCCGGGATCAATACGGTGCGTATTGCGGAATCTACGTGGAGCACCTGCGAGCCCCAGGATGGGGTGTTTGACTTTTCTTATGTGGAGCGTGTTATGGATGCCATGGAGGAAGCCGGAATCAATGTGATCATCGGAACGCCTACGTACGCAGTGCCTGCGTGGATGGTGAAAGCTCACCCGGATGTGATCGCTACAACGAAAAAAGGCGCAGGGATCTATGGTGCAAGACAGATCATGGACATTACCAATCCGGTATATCTTTTTTATGCGGAGCGTGTGATCCGCAAGCTGATGGAGATCAGTGCCCACAGGAAATGTGTTATAGGTTTCCAGGTGGATAATGAGACAAAATATTACGGCACAGCAGGTAAGAATGTACAGCTGGCTTTTGTGAAATATTTAAGAGAAAAATTTCATGATAATCTGGATGCCATGAATTATGAATTCGGGCTGGATTACTGGAGCAATCGGATTGATGCCTGGGAGGATTTTCCGGATGTGAGAGGAACCATCAACGGCAGCCTGGGAGCAGAGTTTGAGAAATTTCAGAGGACTCTGGTGGATAGATTCTTAAGCTGGCAGGCCGGGATCGTCAGTGAGTATAAGAGAGAAGACCAGTTTATTACTCACAATATGGATTTTGAGTGGAGAGGTTATTCTTACGGAGTGCAGCCGGATGTGAACCATCTGCATGTTTCGGAGGCTCTGACCATTGCCGGAACCGATATTTATCATCCCTCCCAGGATGAGCTGACCGGTACGGAGATCGCTTTTGGTGGGGATATGATCCGTAGTCTGAAGCATGATAATTATCTGGTGCTGGAGACGGAAGCGCAGGGATTTCCATGCTGGACGCCGTATAAGGGACAGCTTCGGCTTTGTGCTTACAGCCATCTTGCGTCCGGGGCCAACAGTGTGATGTACTGGCACTGGCATTCTATCCATAATTCATTTGAGACATACTGGAAGGGGCTTCTCAGCCATGATCTTGCGGAGAATGATACTTACCGGGAGGCTTGCATCATTGGAAAGGAATTTCGGGAAAAAGGCAGTCATATGGTAAATCTCAAGAAGAAAAATGATGTGGCTGTGATGGTGAGTAATGAGGCTCTGACTGCACTGAACTGGTTTGGTATCCAGGCGACTTCCGGGGATAATGGAGAGATCCGATACAATGATGTGGTGCGTTGGATCTACGATGCACTGTACCGGATGAATGTGGAGTGTGATTTCGTCTGGCCGGAATCTGAGGATCTTTCTCAGTATAAGGCGATTTTTGTACCGGCGCTTTATGCTGCACCTGACAGCACTTTAGAGAGGCTGAATCAGTATGTGAAAGACGGTGGCACGTTGGTCGTGACATTTAAAAGCGGTTTTGCCAATGAGAATGTGAAGGTTCATGCAGATGCACAGCCGCATATCCTTAAAGATGCTCTGGGTATCAGCTATGATCAGTTTACCTTTCCGCGCAATGTGAAGCTGTCAGGAAAATTGTATGGTGCGGAAAGTTTGGATGATTTTGCAAGGAGTGCAGATGCAGATATAAATTCTGATGATGCGGATTCGGCAGAGGTTGGAGAAGCCAGGGTCTTTATGGAACTTCTCAAACCGGAAGGCGCAGAGGTGATTGCAGGATATGAACATTATAACTGGAAAGGATATGCTGCAATAACCAGAAACAAGTATGGAATGGGTATAGCATACTATCTGGGATGCATGACAGATAATGCCACACTTCAGAATGTGATAAAAGCTGCTCTTGGCGATGCAGGGGTAAAGTTATCCGGTTATGAATATCCGGTGATCGTTCGT
This sequence comes from Ruminococcus sp. AF20-12LB, assembly GCF_003478985.1. Taxonomy (NCBI): domain Bacteria; kingdom Bacillati; phylum Bacillota; class Clostridia; order Eubacteriales; family Oscillospiraceae; genus Ruminococcus; species Ruminococcus sp. AF20-12LB. The sequence goes on from NZ_QUGH01000014.1 coordinate 71,849, forward strand.
GAAGGAACGAATGATTTTGGAAAAACCGTCCGGTATTTTCTGAATTATTCTGCAAAGGAACAGTCTGTTGCGTATAAATACAGTGATGGAGAAGACGTACTTACCGGTGAGACGATCAAAGCTGAGTCACTGCTGATCATTCCTGCGTGGGATGTACGGATTGTTGAAGCCTGAGCGACTTTTCTTTACCTTGACATCTTCCGCGAGAGTATGCACAATAAAGGTATCATAAATTTGCCGGACAGAAATAAATTATGAAACAAGGGGTGACAGACATGCAGAACATTCTCATTATAGTAGACATGCAAAATGATTTCATCGACGGTGCACTTGGCACGAAGGAGGCAGCTGCCATTGTTCCGAAGGTGGAGGAGAAGATCCGGAATTTTGAAGGAAAGGTATTTTTCACAAGGGATACCCATGAAACGTATTATCTGGAGACACAGGAAGGGAAAAACCTTCCGGTTCCTCACTGTATCCGGGGCACAGATGGATGGCAGATCCGGGAAGAACTGGACGCCTTAAGGAAAACAGAACCCATTGACAAAGAAACCTTCGGTTCCACCGATCTGGCGGGAGAACTGGTTGCACTCAATGAGGATGAAGAAATCGGAAGCATTACTCTTGTGGGACTTTGCACAGATATCTGTGTGATCTCCAATGCCCTTCTGATCAAGGCATCCCTTCCGGAAGTGCCGATCTGTGTTGATGCCACATGCTGCGCTGGCGTAACACCGGAGAGTCATGAGAATGCACTGAAAGCCATGGAGGTGTGCCAGATCAGGATCATCCGGTAAGAAGGATGAAACCGCAGGAAAGGAGGATACTATGAAAAAGAAGCTTCTGAAAAAATTAATGGTCCTTGCGCTGTCCGCAGTAACTGCCTTCAGTGCGGTGCCGGCGGCAATGGTAACAGCCGCCGGTAATCCCTATCCTACAACACAGGATGTGGATCGAGATGGATTATATGAGATCCCCTGCACACGCTTTGCATGGCAGTGTGTGTATGACAGACAGGGAATCGCACTGCCTGCATGGGGAAATGCGGTAAACTGGTGGCAAAGTGCTATCAATCAGGGCTATGCAGTAGGAAATGAGCCTGTTCCCGGTTCTATTGCTGTATGGAGCGGAGATTATTACGGACATGTTGCTTATGTAACAGCCAATCTTGGAAACAACAGATTTACGGTAGATGAGGGAGGAAGAACGGACAAAGATCAGACATCCTCTCATGGAGTTGCATATGGATATACACTGACCAATGCAGTCGGAGGAAGGCGCCCTTATGATTCCAATAAGGTGTTGCTTGGCTTTATCTATCCGGGCGTTCGTGTACCGGGCAAGCCATATGTGAGCGTGAATCCGGGAAAAGCGAATCAAACCACAACGTTTTCCTGGAATGCAACAAGCTATGCCAGATATTATGATGTATATGTGTATAAAGCAGGAGAATCCAATGCGACGCAAGTTAAGTATGGAGTGAATGGAACAAGTTGGTCCTGCACACTGCCAGCGGGGAATTACAGGGTAGCGGTGGCATCTGTGAATCATGCACAGTATGCATATACATTTTCGGATTCTGTGAATTTCACTGTCCAGGCAGCTCCGGTCACACATACACATAGCTATCAGAGAGTAACAGTAAAGGCAACCACCACTGCCAACGGATATACACAGGAGCAGTGCAGCTGCGGAAGTATACAGAATAAACAGATCATCTATTATCCGAAGACAATAAAGCTCTCAAGAACAAGCTATACTTATAATGGAAAAGTAAAAAAGCCAACGGTAAAGGTTACAGACAGCAACAATAAGGTGATCAGTGCAGACAACTATACAGTTACCTATTCTGCCGGAAGAAAATATGTTGGAACCTATCGGGTAACAGTTCGGTTTAAAGGCAATTACTCGGGAACCGTTACAAAAACCTTTAAGATCACCGGAAAGGCTCATAAACACAGCTACAAAAAACAGGTAAAGAAAGCAACTACATCCAGAAACGGATATGTTCAGTATCTTTGCTCCTGCGGTGCGGTGACCGGAAAGAAAACCATCTATTATCCGAAGACAATAAAGCTTTCCGCCACAAGCTATACATACGACGGAAAAGTAAAAACACCGAAGGTGAAAGTAACCGGTGCGAATAAAAAAAACATCAGTTCCGGTAATTACAAGGTGTCATATTCCCAGGGAAGAAAAAATGTTGGCACTTATAAGGTAACGGTGAAGTTTAAGGGAAACTACAGCGGAACCGTAACAAAGACCTTTAAGATCAAGGCGAAACCTAAAAACTGGGTTTATGTGGATACGCTTCCAAAGAATATCACTTCCGATAAATATACGATCCAGTATAAACACACCTATCAGAAAACAACCTCCAGCTATGTCAATGATGGTGGTGTTTATGAGTCCGTAAGACCACTGGAGACATCTGCTTCCAGACAGCTGGTGGGCTATTATTACTATCATTTTTGCGGACCGAATACCGGAAAGAATGTAAACTTTGCACAGACGGGCTCTTATGTACATTTTGACAGTGTGGCAGCCAGTCAGGTAACCGTAGCTGCTTCCGGCGCAGATGGAGATGACCCGAGCATTACCTATTATCTGCTGAACTGGAAAGGAAACGGCAGCCGGGTATGGTGCTCCAGCGGAACTACCTGCAACGGCGCCTACGGAAGCCACGGAGCCAGAGGCCAGGCCTGGTACCGTATGAACCAGTACCAGAACAAAAAACTCCAGACTCAGACGACAACCTCCGAAAGTGATTGGACAACCGGTAAAGACAGCACAGCAGTAAAAACCGTTTACCGTTATAAAGCAAAATAGATCATAGATCAGTCATAAATCAAAAACTCCCTCATGTATCAGAAAAACTGATATGTGAGGGAGTTTTTTGATAAATGTGAAGGAGCTTATTTCAAAACGGATCGAAATTTTGCAGTAAGCAACCGACAAAGTTTTACATATATTGTACAATTTGTGAAATACAGGAAAAAATGACGGGATATCTGCAGCTTGCACCGAAGGTGGGCGGTGACAATATTGCCTGTGTATCTATGTTTGGCTTCCAGGAGAAGATGAATAAACAGGCTCCGGAGGCAGGGGAAAGGATTGAAAAAGAACTGCTGAAGTAAACTGAATATTCTTGTATAAGCTGTCGCATTAATGTGCTACAGCTTATTTTTTTGAAAAATACCGATAAAAATATGGACAAAACCGAAAATAATGGTTAATATATACACATGCCTAAAAAACAAAAAATGAAAATTATACGAAATATATAATATAAACCCGGCACAGAAAAAATATATATAGACATATTTACAAAGCGACATCGTGGATATCAATACCGGAGAAAGTGGGAAAATAACGGGAGGAAGAGAATATGTTGAAATTTTTTAAAGGAAAAGATAAAGGAAATTTAATTTATGCACCCTGCAGAGGAAGAGTGGTTCCCCTTGCAGAGGTTCCGGACCCTGTCTTTGCGGATAAGGTACTGGGTGACGGTTTTGCAGTGATCCCGGCAGACGGCAGGATATATGCTCCGGCAGACGGTGAGGTGGCAATGGTATTTGATACTCTTCATGCAGTTACGCTGACAAGCACTCAGGGAGCGGAAATACTGATACATATCGGACTGGATACAGTCACACTTAAGGGCGAACCCTTTAAAGCGCACGTTGCAGCAGGTGACAAGGTTAAAAAGGGTGATCTTCTGATAGAGGCTGATCTGGACAAAATCGAGAAAGCCGGTTTAAATACAATTATCCCGGTTCTGATCTGCAACACAGATGATTACGGAAAGATAAGCCTCCAGAAGGAGGGGGATGTTTCGGCGGATGAAGCCGTCCTCAAGCTTTCATGATCATCTTCATGCAGCTGACAGGCTTATAACAGCCCGGAGATAGTAGTAATTTTCGGGGTGTTATAACCGGAGTGATCCGGTCAAATATATTTATTTTAAGGGAAGGGAAATATATGAAATTTCTTCAAAAACTGGGAAAAGCGTTAATGCTTCCAGTGGCAGTACTGCCAATCTGTGGTATCCTCATGGGTATCGGATACTGGTTATGTCCGGCAACCATGCAGGGTGGAGACATTCACGGCGCAGCCAATCTGATCGGTCTGTTTTTGGTTAAGGCAGGCGGAGCTCTGATCGACAACATGGCGATCCTTTTTGCTATCGGTGTTGGTGTCGGTATGTCAGAAAAGAATGACGGAACCGGCGGAATTGCTGCACTTGCATCCTGGCTGATGCTCACAACACTTCTTTCTACAGGATTTGTTACAACCATCATTCCATCAATCGCTGACAGTGCAACAAAAACTCTTGCATTTGACAAAATTGCGAATCCTTTTATCGGAATCCTTGCCGGTATCATCGGATCTACATGCTATAATAAATTCAAGAGCACCAAGCTTCCTGACTGGCTGTCATTCTTCAGCGGCAAGCGTTGCGTAGCGATCATCGCAGGAGTGGTTTCCATTATCGTATCTGTTGTATTGCTGTTTGTATGGCCATTACTTTTCAGTGCACTTGTAGCATTAGGAAAAGCGGTTGCAGGTATGGATGTTGTTGGTGCAGGTATCTATGCATTCCTGAACCGTCTGCTGATCCCTACCGGATTACATCACGCACTGAACAATGTATTCTGGTTTGATACCATCGGACTTGGTGATCTTCAGCACTTCTGGGCAGGTGAAACCTCTGCAGATGTATCCTGGAGCCTTGGAATGTACATGTCCGGATTCTTCCCATGTATGATGTTTGGTATTCCTGGTGCAGCACTTGCAATGGTTAAATGTGCGAAACCTGCAAAGAAAAAAATCGCGATCGGTCTTGTTGCATCTGCAGCAATCTGTGCATTTATCTGTGGTGTAACTGAGCCGTTCGAGTTCGGATTTATGTTCCTTGCTCCTGGCCTCTATGTGATCTATGCATTACTTTACGGTATCTTTACCATGATCACAGTTGCTCTTGGATTCCGTGCAGGCTTCAGCTTCTCCGCCGGTGCGATGGATTTACTTTTCTCATCTTCACTTCCGGCAGCACAGAAGACATGGCTCATCCTTCCTCTTGGAATTGCAGCATTCATCGTATTCTATGTTGTATTCCTTTTTGCCATCAAGAAATTTGATCTGAAGACTCCGGGAAGAGAAGACGATGACGATCTTGAGGCAGAGAAGAATATCGAGCTTGCAAATGATGACTATACTGCTATTGCCGCAAAAATCCTTGAAGGCTGTGGCGGAAAAGAGAACATCACAAGCATTGATAACTGCATCACAAGACTGAGACTTGAGGTTAAGGATATTACAGCAGTAAATGATAAAGTGATCAAATCTGCAGGTGTTGCAGGCGTGATCAAACCTGGAAAAACTTCTGTACAGGTTATCATCGGAACCAAGGTTCAGTTTGTTGCAGATGCATTTTCTGAGCTTTGTAAATAATGGCTTTTTTGGAGTCAGGTATTTGTTAAAATAATTATGGGGCAGCAGCAGAATTGTGAAAACGGTTCTGCTGCTGTTTTTTTGTATACCTTATATTGACCGATACTTTCAAAAAGCGTACAATGTTACTTCGATAAAAAGCAATAGGTCATTGCGTTTACGATTGCAATATTTCTACAGGGGGAATGAAGTTAATGAAATCCTGCGTATTTCACAAAAAATATCTTTTAGCCGGCATATATATTATTTTTGTTCTGTTTACCTGCTGTAATTCCCGATTTTATCATACACCGCTGGCAAAAATATGTTCTGTAACAGAAAAACAAACTCTGAGCAGAGAAGGAACCAGGGGATCAAAAGAATATTACTATACTCAGAAGATTACAGCACGGATATTAAACGGTTCGCATAAAGGGGAAAAAATAACGGTCTCTAATGAATATACATCTTCTCAGATTCAAACTAAGAAATATCATAAAGGAGACACCGTTCTTTTAAGCGGTTCAAAGGAAAGCCCCGGAAAAACGATACGTTCTGTAAAAAGGGATGGATATCTGGCCTTATTGGCAGGAGGATTATTTTTTCTTCTGATCTGCATTACAGGAAAGCAGGGATTTTACACGATAATATCACTGATACTGAATACGGTCATATTTGCGTATGGATTTCAGGCTTTTACAGAGGGGAAAAATATTTTAAATATCTGTAATGTCATCGCAGTTCTTTTTTCACTGACTACATTGATCTGCTTAAATGGAATTCACAGAAAAACATTTTCCTCAGTTCTTTCGACACTGTGTGTTCTGTTTCTGATCATGGCATTGTTTGAATTTTCTATTTATATGTACGGAGATCTGGATTATTCCAATCTGGAATACCTTGGAAGTACAGGCAATTCTGCGGATATATTCTGGGCAGATATTATGCTGACAGGACTTGGTGCAATTATGGATGTGACGGTGACGATCAGCGCAGCAGTAGGAGAAATCGTGCGGAAAAATCCATCGGTTTCTCTGAGAAGACTGATACATTCCGGTCGTGAAATCGGATATGATATTATGGGAACCATGATAAATGTACTGTTGTTTGTTCTGGCAAGTGGCATGATTCCCATGTTCATACTTAAGATGAATAATGATGTAAGCTTTATAACGATCGTGAGATATCACATTCCATATGATATCTGTCGTTTTCTGATAGAAAGTATTGGAATTGTACTGGCAATACCGGTATCTGTTTTTATTGCTTCAGCGATTATGAAAATACCATCACGGAAAAGGAGTGTCAGAGAATGATCATTTTTCTTGCATTGATTTTAATTTTTCTGGTGATCTTGATTGGCGGAGAGCGTGGAGCCATGTCAATTATGACACTGGCGGGGAATATTGTAATTTTGTTTTTTTCAATTATGCTGATGTCTGCCGGTTTTCCTGTACTGCTCCTGATATTGGTGGCAGGTGCAGGTGTCTGTTATATTTCTCTGTTTTATCAGAACGGAAATAATCCAAAGACGCGGGCGGCTTTTCTGGCTACACTGCTGGTAATGTTACTTTTGTTTATTCCGATTTATATTATTACATGGAGATCAGGAAGCTACGGGTTAAATGAGCTGCAGATTTCGGAAGACGATTTTATGTATTATTACAGTACGGATCTTCATATTAACATGCTTCATGTAGGAATATTTGTAACTGTTTTCAGTACTCTTGGGGCTGTTATCGATACAGCATTATCTGTAACATCTTCTGTATATGAAGTCTGGACTCATAAAAACGGTCTGACAGCAAAAGAACTTACAGCTTCCGGCTATCAGGTTGGAAAAGAAATTATCGGAACAACGGTAAATACGTTGCTGTTTGCCTATCTTGGAGGAACTATTTTATTATTCTCATACATTCAGACACAGCAATATACCATGGAAATCATCCTTAATTCCCAGTTTCTATTCCAGGATGTTGCAGTCATGCTATCTGGTGCGGTAGCCTGCCTTATTACCGTTCCGGTATCGATCGGATGTATTATTCGACAGATTCACCGTACTGATTCGGAAGAAAAATCTGAAGTTATATAATAGCGTTAAAAAACAGTCAGACCTGTGGAGAAGAATGTGAAAATGTGAAGAGGTTGAATGAAAAAGTAACTTCCACCATGTGCTAGTACTGATAAGTAAAGGGATTTCTG